>NZ_JANTPT010000001.1:921990-1229320 GCF_024753565.1 Mechercharimyces sp. CAU 1602
TTTTGTATTCTAACGGGATAGTTGTGTACGCACCTAATTGAGCCTACCAAACTCCAAAAAGACAGCATAAACATACACCTGGACTTATCCGAATAGGTGATGAGTGAAGAAATCGCTGGAGGGTTCACCGGCACCTACACATACGCTCCCCGGGGACAACGCCTTTCTATGATGAATAGTGGGGCTACATCTTTTAAGGAGTGAATTTCTCTAATGGGTATGCTCAAGACATTTTTATTTGGAAATAAAGTTCCTCTGCCTGACGCAGTAAAGAGAAGCATGAAAGAGTATCAGAAAGAGGGGGAATGGACCGATCATTTCTTTTGTAAGGTGAGAACGAATGAAGGGGATTACTATGAGATCATCTATCGAGGTGTACAAAATTCGAGAGGGTTTGTAAAGCTCATCATTAGAGCCGACGGTTCTATTCCTCATATTGATGAGATTTGTCAAGACAATTTTGAGGATGTAGTATGGATTGCTAATTGTACAGATGGTTCAAGTTTGTTTATTTCAAGAACAGGAAGGAAATGGTCTAAATACACCGTCACCCCTTATACACGAATAATCAAATTGCTATCCCGTATTCAAGGTGATTGTTGGGATGAAATGTCGGAAGACATAAAGGAAGCATGGCAGGCTTATTACCAGGTTGCAGAGGTCTACATTTACGAGCAGAAAGTGATTCGAGAGTGTTATAGAAACGGAACGAAAATAAGGAAGAGGCTTTTCCAGACCCATATAACCACATTAGAAGATTGTAGGATTCTCGAACGTAATCGAAAAAAAATGGTGCGATCTGCATACTATCAAAACCATGTGCAATTGAAAACGTACGAGGATCGGAAAAAATTACTTCGTTACTTATTTTCGCATACCAGATGGTATCAATTGAGAGTATGGATAACAGTTCTAGAGTTGCTCCATCATCACAGTAGATTATTAAATGAAAAAAAACTAACAGAAGAGGATCGTATGGAGATAGAGAATAATCATGAAAAGTTGATGGACGAAAATGCTAGAATGTTTGAGGGTGATATTGATTTTTATAAAGAACTCCGACTGATATTACGAAATCCCGATGGAATGGATGAAAATAAGAAGTAGGGAGTATGATCGGGTATCGGGGAGAAGATTATCATTAAAATGTCCAGGAGGCACCTTCATTCAGCTACAGTACATGAGTATTTGTTTGGATAGTGAGAGTGGGTAAAAAGAGAAATAAGGAATCAGAGTATAAATATATTTAGTAGAAAATTGGATATGGGGATCTAGTGACTAAGCGGCAAGTTGATTTCAATCACACAGACTTGACCAAATAGCAAGGGGTAAAGAGAAGTGATATAGATGCCTCTCTTTGTCCTTTTAATATAAAATGTTATTTTTATTAAATAGAGACTTAGAGGTAGCAAGTAAGATTATAATATTCCGATTTGACAAACCTATAAAAAAGTAAAAATTTTAACTTTAGAGGAGATATGGGCTGAGTTTGACCGCTTTTACCCAATATTACTCCTGAGAATAAATAATGTAAGCAACCGACATGTGTTTTAAAACAGATTGGAAGAAGACCGGATTGCAGTTTGCGGCGTGTAATGGGGATAGTAATGGCAAGTGCTGCTTTTGTTGCAGAAGGACAAGGGATAGTGATAGATTTCTGCCAGAGGGAGACGAACTTGAAGAAGCGAAGAAATTGAATGAATGAACGATCCTTAAAGTGAACTCTTGAACAAGTCAAAGAGCGACTCCGCAAAGATATCAAATCCCGCGGTGTTGTCAATGGAACACAGGAAATGTGGCGGGGAAAAGTGTTTAAGGGCGCTGAGGGACAATTGTAAACTACTAAGTGAGCTCGGCTTGATTCCGTCATCTGCCAATAAAATTAGCGCTAAGTAGCTGATGGTGATGACTATGACGACTATAAATGTAGGACGAGCTCCTATGCAGAAAAGGCACTCAGGGCAATATAATCACCTGCGGCGACATAGGGTGCAGTAAAAAAGCATGAAATAGTTTTAAAGAAATATGGAATTTGAGGTTGCTATCAAGACCTTATAGAGGGTTATGAAAGTGTCTTAAGTCTACATCAAACTTATCTATTAAAGTAGGTGGATCGAATATGCTATGTCAGCACTTACAGCCAATTCTAGAATTTGAACTATCAATCGGGAATGAAATATATGAATTTATAGAGGGGTGGCCGATAGATGGTAAAACTTTAGATTTAAAAAATGCTATTTCTGTAGAGAGAATTGGAATCGATTTGGATATAAGTAGGGAAGTAACCTATTGGGAGTTCAGGAGCCCCCATGAACACTCTAACCAAGGTTACTTCTGTGGAGAATGTAAGCAATCAATCGGTAGCCCTTGGAGGGAAACTTACGCCCAAAATTTAGTATGTAGTCACTTGTTGCCAATTCTAAAGTTTGAGTTAGACAGGGGTAATACAATTTTTTCGTTGTACCAAGATCAAGATCAGTTAAATCTAAGAATAACACTTATGCAGAAGGTTCTTGTAAAGCGGTTTGATAAAAGGAAAGGCTTGTTTAAGACTATAGAAGTTAATAAAGCGGATGTTTATTGTAGGCAATGTAATCAATCTTTAGTTGGATCCCCTACTTAGATAATTAAATAGTAAGGGTAAGGAGGATTGATTAAGATGATTCTCTTTGCCTGTAATAAATTACTGTGGGTTGGCATTGGATATAAGATAGCTCGTGATGGTAAAACTCATGTGAGTAGTTTCACACCAAGAATAGTCATATATCAGTTAACAATATATCTTCAATTTCAACTCGAGGGAGACTGGCTTTTGTAAGGGTTGCAACATATAGAGGCAGTCATTTGGACACGACAAATGCTCGAAGGGGAAGAGGGAGAAGCCAGGTTGATGGAGTTAGTGGCGAATGAGGAGAGGGTGTAATTCTGCCCATACCCAAGATGGATGCTGAATCATAGGATAATGCATTACGTTCATCAGTGGAGGGGTATGAGATGGGAAATGGGCAGGAGGCTAGATTACAGTATAAGTCGTGTCTAGAGGACGGTAGTGTAGAGGGTACTTATTTGACAGAAGAGCAGGACATTCGATCCATTTTTCTGCCAGAGGGAGTACGGTTTACGCTGGCTGGGATCGATGAGCTGATGCTCCGGTTTGTTCATAAGAGAGAGAGGAGTATGCCCAAGGGGATCGAGTGTGAGGAACAGGGAAGTGAACGTGTAGTTTACAAAGATGTTTGGCCGGGTATTAATGTGATTTTCTCAGGAGACGGGGAGCAGTTGAAGTATGATGTGGTGGTTCATCCAGGGGCATGTGTGGAAGATATTCGGTTGAAGTATGAGGGTGGAGAAAACATTTCTATAAGCGATCAAGGTGATTTGTTTGTTACTACATCACAGGGGGTGCTGTGTGAACGGAAGCCGATAAGTTATCAGGTGGTAAAGGGACAGAAGAGAGAAGTTGTGTCTCGGTTTAAATTGATGGAAGATCGGTCGTTTGGATTTGAGGTTGAAGAGTATGAAAGAGATCATTTACTTGTAATTGATCCGCTGCTGCTTTACTCAACCTATCTCGGGGGATCAGGATCGGATATTGGGTATGGTGCCGCAGTTGACCAGAGTGGAAATGCTTATATTACTGGGGACACAAACTCGAATGATTTTCCCGTCACATCGGGAGCATTTCAAACAAATTTCGGGGGAGGAAACCCAGATGCTTTTGTGGTGAAGTTTAATCGAAACGGGAGTACCTTACTTTACGCGTCTTATCTTGGAGGCTCCAATTCCGATAATGGCCGCGGAATAGCTGTGGATTCTCTCAATCAAACGTATATAGGTGGCTTTACTTCATCACTCGATTTTCCAACGACTTCGGGTGCGTTTCAAACTATGCGAAGGGGATCCTTAGATGCTTTTGTTACGAAGATAAGTGCATCAGGCTCTAGCCTTCTTTATTCCACCTATTTTGGAGGAACGGCGACGGATAGCTGTTTTGCTATAGCTGTTGACTCCTCTGGCTTCGCCTATTTTACTGGGGCCACTGCTTCGGATAGCTTTCCTGTATCAACAGGAGCCTTTCAAACAATAAGAGGAGGAGTTAATGACGCTTATGTGACAAAATTAAATTTGACCGGGAGCAACTTTGTATATTCCTCTTTTTTGGGTGGGAATTCAACAGACAATGGGCTAGGAATCGCAGTGGATGATTTAAATCATGCTTATGTAACAGGACGTACAGCGTCACCAGACTTTCCAATAACAAGCGGCGCATTCCAAACCTTATTTCAAGGTTCCGATGCATTTGTAACGAAAGTGAATACTACCGGTACATCCCTTCTATTCTCTACTTATTTAGGAGGTTCTGGTGTAGATGATGGAAATGGAATTGATGTAGACGCTGCTCGCCATGCTTATGTAACAGGTGATACAAATTCCACTGACTTCCCGACGACGGTGGATGCGTTTCAAACAATTCAACAAGGCTCCTCAAGCGCCTTTCTAACAAAAATGAACATAGCAGGTACGGGAGTTACTTATTCTACTTATATCCAAGGAGGAGGTGCGGATGCAGGTAATGCCGTTGGGGTTGATCCATTTGGGAATGCGTGGGTGGCTGGAAGAACCACTTCAAGTGATTTTTTTACTACACCTGATGCCTTTCAATCAAAGTTAAAAGGAGGTTCCGATGGTTTTGTAACACAAATAAACATTGGGGGAGATAATGCTATCTATTCTTCTTACATTGGAGGAAATGGAGGTGATCAAGCACGAGGTTTAGCAGTGGATTCTGCCAGCAATGCTTATCTTACTGGGCAAACCGCTTCAAATGATTTTCCGATTACACCCAATGCGATTAAAACTTTTATCACCGGTCCACTGGACGCTTTTGTGGCCAAAGTAGGTTTGCTTAAAGGAGGAACCGGAGCAACAGGAGCAACCGGAGCAACCGGAGCAACAGGGGCAACCGGAGCAGCAGGGTCGGTAGGAGCAACCGGGGCACAAGGTCTAAGAGGCCCAAGAGGACGACGTGGGCCAAGGGGATTGCGAGGACCACGTGGTGTTGGTGGTGGAGAGAGAGGATTGTAGGGATCCTAGAGGGTATATATGTTGCAATAGAAATATATCTGTTAATGGAAGTAACCACTCTTCGGAATAAGATCGGTGGGGCGGGATGGTCCCCCTCCCCAAAATAGATCACAAATGGGCTGGAGACAATCGGCGGCGCGTCGCTTCGGCCTAAATCATTTTATGTCTTACTCCACTAAAGAGCCATAATCTTGAAGGGGGGATAGGATCAACATGGAGAATGTATCAAATCTAGATAGATTAGAATCAATAAAATCATTACAATCAACAATCAGCAAACTAGAGAATGCTTTGTCTCAAATGACTCAGAAAGGCGTAAACATTACTCTAGTAAAAAAAAGACTCAAAGCCGTTCGAATCGGATTAGCTATACTAGAAAACGTTTGGGATCAAAGACCCCATCAATATACCCAGATTGATGTAGTGGAAGCTCGCGATGTTCTTATAGATTTACTCCCAGTAATTGAGAACAGCTATGCTAAGTCGAAGTCAGGTAGTCCTCAAAGGACACTTTTAGAAAGAAGGATTAAAGCATTGGAACTAGCTCTTCAAGCAATCGAGAATCTTTCCAATTCATAGAGCCATCTCCCGGATGAGGGCGCAGCTTTAATCACAGTTGAACATTCACGAACGTGGATACAAATAACATGAGGAGGATTTATAATGGGATTTGACATAGTTATATATAATAAGCACAATGATGAAAGACAATTAATTGAGATAAAGAATGATTTTCATGAAGAAATATTTAGCTCTTCAACTAAATTGGAGTAGCTACTATTTGATTAGAAAAATGAGAGATTATTATAGAACGAACCTAACTTTACAAGGAAATGATATTCATGAATTTATAGAACAGTTACAAAAATTCACGAATAGAGTAGATAGTAGGTATACAGTAGAATTAAATAAATTAATATACATTTTATAGAAAGAGGGTATTAGTAGAATTCATATAGCGGGTGATTAGTGTTGGGTTAGCCAAAATTCGAAATCAACGATTGAGTTCCCTAAGTAAAAAATGTTACTAGGAGCACATAGTTTTGTGAATTCTAATAGATAACTTGTGGCTGAAGGAATAACTGTCGTGAGAATATGGTGTTAGAGTGAAATTAGGAGGGATATTATGGCGAGTATGATCTGTAAGTGTGGTGAAGTACTTTCAAATAGAGAATCACCTAACGATATACAATTACATATATTCACAGATAAAGAATGGGAGGAAATTATCGCAAAAGGACAAATTGAGACAGTAGAACTTCTCATCTCTGAAGTTGATATATGGCGTTGTCCTAGTGACGTATTTCATGAAGGTGAGGGGATGGATATAGATTCATATAAATATTTTTTGGAGAGGCTTAATTGGGGTGATGATTATTCTTTGCAGAACGATGGATTGGGTTTTTAAGAGTAGATGTTATGCATATTACAAGGGATATTTTCAAAATACTTCTGTGCAGATATTGAAAATAGAGGAGAATTATGTTGTCTTACAAAGGTAGTGAAGAAGTAGTAAAGACTGTTGAGAGTCTAAATGGGTGGAATATAACAGAGCCATTATTGGTTTCTAATGACAGAAAAACTATTATGATTTTCAATCTTGTAAATGAACCAGACTGGAATCACCCTTCTGCGTATAATGATTATGATGATGAAATAGTGATTATCGAACTGCGTAATTGTATGAAGCTTCAATTTGGATCTCCAAACGCAGAAATTCGTAAAAGTCATAGACTATGGGATAAGGGATTAGAATCATATGGAGTATTTCAAGTTGAAAACTCGCGATGGATAGTTGAATTAGATAGTCAATCTCAAATTCATCCTTTATACAGGCAAAGCAAACTAACAAATAAGAAGCATTTTGTCTTTTGTTTGGAGGATTCTACTTTTGAATGTATTTCAGATGAGTTCATTATTAGGAAAGAAAAGTACAATTCAAAAGTGATGGGGGAAATTTTTCGCGAAGTGAGTCAGAGATCTTTCTAGTAAACCGTAATAAGGGATCACGTTGGGGTTGGATTTAGAATGGTTTGAAAGTCAGTAAGGTAGTAATGGTTAGTAGATTTGAGTGGGCACATTTTTGACTTTGGTGGAGCAGAAACTAAGACATAGATTTCTAAGATTTACAAATCATTAACGAAGAGTGACGAATAATTAAGAATCTAACGATCAAGTCGTATGAAAGGATAGGCAACATTTTTTTGGGATGTCTAGTGAACAAGTCCGAAAAATTTTTAATGTGGATGATTTTGAGGTGAGTAAGTATGGCGATGTGTATGAGATAAAGGAGACAAGTAATTCTATTGGATGCCATGCGATGTACGATATAAATGATGGTGGCTTGAGGGCAATCCAATTTTTCGGTCCACTTCAACCTGAATATCTTGGGAAAAGGTTTTTGGGAGAAGCTCACCTTCTTCAAGATACAACACAGGAATCGAAGATTGAATGTCAGGAGACAGCAATAATCCTCTAAAATATTCCTCATACTGTAAAGGTCAAGTATTCGATTGAACTGAACGAAATAAAGAATCTAATCACTGTTTGGCGGCGTTTAACGGAACACCGTAACTCAGACGTAGCATTAAGTTGCTGCATGTCAAAAAAAGCACCTTATACTTGGTTTGGGAGTGGCATCAATGAATATTTCTTATGAGGAGAAAAAGAGCAAGATTTTAAGTTTGATTAAAAAAGCACAAGAAATTGAACCATCTGATTTTTTTATGGGTGGAGTAGAAGAAGAGCGTATTTTAAACTTAGAAAGAACATTGGATGTAAACCTATCCGAGAGCTATAAGTGGTTTTTACGAGAGTTTGGCCATGGAGGAATAGGAGGAGTCGAAATTCTGGGGGATATACCAGGAGAAGTGTGTACATGTGTGAGAGACACCATAGAGTTAAGAAAGCATGGATTGCCTTTATCTCATGTAGTTATCGAAAATGTAGACGAATATTATATGTGTTTAGATACATATAGAATGGACAGAGGCGAATGTCCTGTTGTAGATTGGGATTTCAGGGGAGAAAGCTATATGGTATATAAAAATTTCTTAGATTATACTATTGACAAGTTTGAAAATCAGCTTGACGATATAGAATACCAAAATGAATGCTGATTGATAAATATAGGAGTGGGTCAACATGAGAAATCTTAATTTAGATCAATACTTATCTTCCTCATTCCCTTCTTTAGAGTTAAAAACACCACTATTCTATAATTTCGATATAGGTTTAAGGTTCGAGATGAGCGAGGAAGGAATAAAAGAACAAGTATACAACCGAGCATATACATTGATAAATGAATTATGTATACCTACAGACGAACTTTTTATTATTATTTTTTTAGATAGTTGGGATGATTACCCTCCTGAAGAAGAGGAACAAGTTATTGCTTCATTTCAAAGATATGCGAATGCACATGTTAAACATGTAAACATAGACAGAAAAAAAGTCCCTTATCGTTATTCGGGTCTTTATGACAATGATTCTAGGACCTTTCGATATTCTTTGCAATGTAAAGTAAATGAGGTAGATATGGAAGGTCTTTTGATTGCAAGTGCTAATCAGTCTTTTGATCTTGAGCCTCTATTGAAGGGTGACCTATTTATATTAAATTGTTCGAAAGATATAGTGTTCCATCTTTATGATTACAGAGGAATGGATATTGTATCGAAGAGTAGAGATACATTAATAAGTGTATTTACAGAGTATAATCATTGGCTCTTGGATTTCGATAAGGATAGAATGAATTCCATTTATTGGTTTAATTAAGGATAGGGCATCTGAGGGAGCTGTCGTTATCATTTTATTTATGGTAAAGCTGATTCATTCTTTTAGCAATATATACCATTAATTTAATTCCCTCAGTCTAAGAACTTCTGATGGGGTTTTATCTAGGAGTGAGATAAACGTGAAGAGCTGTTGGTGTCGGTTGGAATTGAATCATCATTTTAGCCTTCCTAATGACTATCCCGAAGAATTGTTAAGTAAAGCTTGCCGTCTAGATAGTGTTGGTGTACATAACTATGTATGGGGAAAAGATGATGCTTTAAAAGTTATGGATTATCTTACGAAAATAGGATTCGCAATATTAGGGGGCGACGTTTATAGATTAGAAAATGACGGGTTTAGGGTGACGTATGATAATTGGTACTGTAACAAGGATGATAATGAAACATGGGATGAATATGTATTAAAGAGTAAAAAAATCGCCATAGGATATATTGAGAAATATAGTGAAAAACACGGATTAAGTTACTATTATGCATTAGTAATTGGAGATGCTAGTAAATATATTTAGCTTTTGTTAGGGCTGTCTTTAAAGCAAGTGCAGCGCTTGATGTGTAAAATGGGCATCTTCTCGATCACCCATAAGAAATTCCGACCCTATTCGAAGAAGACATCCATCCAAGAACGCAAGAACCTCTTAAAGAGGGACTTCACCACAACGGGATTGAATCAGAAGTGGGTAACGGATCTGACCCAATTCCTTCAACAAAAGAGCACCTAGCAATCCTTCAGTGCAAAAGGATTCCCTATGACAATGCCTGTATCGAGTCTTTCCATGCCATTTTAAAAAAGAAGAAGTTCATCATAGGTATTATCAAGACTTTGGTGAGGCAAAAATGGCAATCTTTCAATTCATTAAAGGCTGGTATAATAGAAACCGAGTTCATAGTGGACTCGATTATCTCACTTCTCAACAGTTTGAGGATCAACCTACTCAATCTCTGTCAGCTTAGACTTAACTTTTTACTGTCTCACTTATTGACTCAAGTCCAAAGGTGGAGGGAAAGAATGAACAGCACGAATATAATGGTGGAATTCTCTGTTTTTGGAAACGGATTTTCGCCAGATGACATAACTAAACGATTATCTATCAAGCCTTCTGTTACATGGAAAAAAGGAGAGAAAATAGCCGATAGAAATATTAAAAGAAAAGAGACTAACTGGTCTGTTAGTACAGGTTATGAAAATTCTTTTGATTTAAATGAACAGTTAGGGAAAATAGCTAATCTAATTGGGGATAGAACTAGTGATTTGATCAGTTTAAAAGAACAATATGATCTCGAGTTTAATTTTTTTATTGTAATCAAAATTGTGGATGGAAGATGTCCAGCAATCTATTTAGGTAAAGATATTATCGAGCTTGCTAATGAAATAAAAGCTGAGTTTGACATCGACATATATGCTGATTAAAAGACCAGGATAAAAATGTGTTAGGGACGGGAAAAGGCATAAAGGCTGACCAAAAAAGTATGCCATCGGAGCATTATCAAAAGGGGGACCAGCCTTGCTCGTACTTTATTGAATCCCGTTTTGTTCACAGAAATGGACAAATGTTTTCGAAGTAAACTAGACTCCTTGATCGCTAAGTTTGCTGTTATATAGGAAGCCGTTTTTGTTCTCACCTATGAGAAGATTCATCGCTCTAGTTGCTGGTAGTACTTTGATACTCTGAATGGAGGTGAATTCATATGGGTATTTCTGTTCTCTTGTTGAAGGAGAAGGAACATAATGGAGGAGTAATTTACAAGTATGGACCCAATGAACAGTTGATGGGTAGAATCGAGCTTAATACAAAAATTCTTACGTTTCATCAACTCTCCCCGGTTCCTGGGGAGGAGGGCTTGGTTTACTATAATCGTGCAGCAGGACGTTTAGCTAGATTTTATTATACCGAGTATACAGAAGGTAGCGTTTTTCCTGATGAACTATTTCATTTTTCCTAAAAAATATAAGGTGGTAGGAGAAGAAAGATAAGTGCCCTTCTCTCCAAAAACTCAAAAATAGTTTGGTGAAAGACAGAGCTCGTACCTTTATTAACAATTAAGTGCCGTGATAAATGAGAAGGAGTTGTTAGCTGGTAGAGGGGGAGCATATCTAAAATAATATTTTTTGAAGTTTGGGGATAGAAAACATTGTAAGGGAGGTTCTTGAGTTTATTTAAGATATCAAATAAATTTTTGATATTCAAACTGGGTGATAAGAAGTATTTGTTTCCTGCGGAAGAGTTTGTTTTTACATTATTGGATGAAGCGCTATTTTTTTTGAGGGCAGATATAGTGGAATATGGAGTTTTCAAGTAATAGTGGTGATAATTCTTTAGGTACTTGGCAAGGGGGACATTGATGTATTGTAGAGACTCATTAAAAAAGCTAGTTATCAATTCGGCAGAAATGGATCATGTAATAAAATCAATCGAAAAAACCCATCTGAATGGCGGAATATTAGTAGAGTGCTATAAGGTTATAAATGAAGATATTTTTCAGATCCTTTATTTATCGAACGATTATCAGGAAAATCTTGAGAAGCTACTCATGTTACCTGATATCAAATCGTCTGTCCCAGCTTTAAATCTCAATGAAGGGCTCCAGTGTAGACCTGATTTTAAACTGTGTCATTCTTTTTCTTTTGAATACGAGCTTGTTTGTGCAATATATGAAGGAGGGGCATATAAGAAGTTCGATGGAACAACTCGGGAAGCAAGAACAATAGCAGCTAACTTTAGTGATTACGTTTTTGGTTTAGGAGATAAACTTCCAAATATTAAAGCGTTCAACTCTTTTAAACCTTGGAGCTCGTGGTTTTTTGATGTCGCATGGGATATTTCTTGGCTAATCTTTGACATGGAAGATAAAAAACTATGGTTGATTTGTATTACAGATTCAGATTAAATAGGCGCTATCTTTAACTTGACAGCTTAAATTCCTTCGGGTTTCGATCGAATGCCCCGGTGCTCTTGGATTGTGAGGAATGGGATTAATCGAGGTGCTGGTACGAAGTAATATGGCGGTTGGTAAGTGGGGAATCGTTGATATGAGATAAGCGTGAAGAGCTGTTGGTGTCCGTTAGAATTGAATCATAAGGAATTTAGAAACCATGGGAGAAGGTGAACATGTAACACTAATTGATAAAATAACGAAGGGAGATACGATGCTCCTTCTTCCAGGCTTGTCGGAGCGAGAAAGTCATAGGGATACGTGAAACCTCGGCTTCAATAGGAAGCGTTTGCAGTAGATTAAGTAGTCATTTTTTCAATCACCATTTACAATGGGCATCTGAGGGAGCTGTCGTTAGCATTTTATTTATAGGTAAAATATACTTATTATTAATTTAAATTCCCTCAGTCTAAGAACTTCTCGATGGGATTTTATCTAGGAGTGAGAGAAGTGAAGAAAAAAGAGCTGGAAGCGAAATTAAAATCAAATCAAAATATCCTTAGGGATGCGTATTCATTATGACTTGAACGCGACTATTGAATTAAAATGTGGAGATAAAGCTATTTATAATGTTGATATATACTAGGGATGAAAATATAATATCTAAAGTAATTAGCCCGCAGATAGCAACTTTATTTAATTTGAATGATAGTTACTGATTTCTTGAAAGTGGAATCATTAATAATACATATAAAATATTGGTAGGTGCTAGAGAAAAGGGATTATCAGTACAATTGTTGGAAAGAACCTTAAACGAAATTTTGTAGTCGGATATGAATAAGGGAAAAAGAGTAAAGAGGGGTACGTCTCCTACCATTGGTAGAGGTTCAGTTACCAAAGGTTAATAGAATTGATGACATACCGTTTCAACGATGAGGTGAATTCGTTAATGAAAAACCTCTTTCTGTAATTTACAAATATAGATGCCCATACCCAAATTGGGTGCAGATCATAGGATAAAGCATCATGGTGACATTTAACGGAGGGGTATGGGATGAGAAGCGTAAAGAAGACTGGATTGCGGTTTAAGGAGTGTGAAAGTGAAAGGGATAGTAGTGAAAAGAAAGTATATGCAGAAAGCCCAGTGATACAGTGTACGTTTCTGGCGGAGGGAGTACGTTTTAAGCTGGAGAAGTCTGAGGAGTTGGTATTACGGTTTGTGGGTGCACACCATGGGGTGGCTCCCAAAGGCATAGAGCTAAGTAGACGAGGACATGAATGTGTCCTCTATGAAGGTGTATGGCAAGGGATTGATGTGATTTTTTATGGGTACGGAGAGCAGCTGAAGTATGATGTGAGGGTTCATCCAGGTGCTTGTGTGGAGGATGTTAGGCTGCGATATGAGGGTGGGGACGATGTGAGAATAAGTGAGCAGGGGGACTTGTTCGTTCATTTGCCACTGGGTGTTCTGCGAGAAAGAAAGCCGGTCAGCTTTCAATGGACTGATCAGGGAAGGAGGGTCGTACATACACGTTTTCAACTTGACCCAGATGGATGTATTCGTTTTGAGGTCGATAGAAAGGAGTATGATTCTGAACAGGTACTCATTATTGATCCTATCGTGTTTTACTCTACCTTTTTAGGCGGATCAGATACGGATTTCGGATTCGGAATTGACGTAGACACAGCTAAAAGTGCCTATGTTACAGGGAGTACAGCCTCAGATGATTTCCCTGTCTCCTCAGGTGCTTTTCAAAGTGTCAGAGAAGGAAGCTCTGATGCCTTTGTTAGTAAGTTTAATGAATCGGGGAGTTCTCTTTTATATTCTACCTATCTTGGGGGTACAGCATTTGATAGAGGAGAAAATATTGCTGTGAATGAATCAGGGATTGCCTATATCGTGGGACGAACGAGTTCAACCAATTTTCCTGTTACTTTAGGGGCGTTCCAAACAGCATTTGGTGGGGGAGTTGATGATGCCTTTGTGGCGAAGCTTAGTGTAACAGGATCATCTCTTCTTTACTCGACATTCCTCGGAGGAAATAGTCTTGACCGCGGGTTTGGCGTTGATATTGATGAAACTGATCATGCTTATGTAGCAGGAGTTACCAGTTCCTCTAACTTCCCTACTACAAGTGGTGCTTTTCAGACGCAGATTTCAGGGGGAGGGATCGATGCCTTTGTTACAAAGTTAAACCCAGCAGGAACTGCCCTGCTGTACTCTACTTTTTTAGGAGGTAATGGATTTACTCAAGGGTTAGGGATTGTTATCAATAATAGCAATCAAGCTTATCTTACGGGAGGAACATCATCAACCGATTTCCCAACAACTCCAGGTGCTTTCCAAACATTGTTTGGTGGAGCAAGTGATGCTTTTGTTACCAAATTGAATGCTGCTGGATCATCTCTGGTGTACTCTACTTTACTAGGTGGATCAGATGGGGATATTGGAAGAGCCATCGACTTGGACGATGGTGGGAATGCGTATGTGACAGGAGAAACGGGTTCCATTGATTTCCCTACGACGAACAATGCCTTTCAGATGACCTTATCAGGTACATTGGATGCGTTTGTGACAAAAGTGAATCCAGTGGGAAGTGCTTTGGTCTATTCTACCTATTTAGGTGGGAGCGGAGGATCAAATGGAGGGAACGGCATTGCCATTAATTTTCTTGGAAATGCATGGGTGACGGGTGCAACTACTTCCACTAACTTTCCCATCACATCAGATGCATTCCAAGATAGTGATGCTAGTGCTGTTAGTACGGATAGCGATGCTTTTGTGACCCAAATGAGTTTTTCTGGTCAGGGGATTTCCTTTTCCTCTTACCTAGGTGGGAGGTTTTCTGATGCAGGATCGGATGTAGCGGTGGATTCAGAGGGAGGTGCGTATTTTACGGGACGAACGGACTCATCCGATTTTCCTGTTACCCCTCAGTCCTTTCAGTCTCAATTGGCAGGGTCATCAGATGCTTTCGTAATCAAAGTAGGAGAGCTTACTTCGGCAGGCATAACTGGCCCGACAGGGCCAACCGGTTCGGCAGGGCCAGCAGGGACGCAAGGCCCAAGTGGCCCGAGAGGAAGGCGTGGACCCAGAGGTCCAAGAGGTTCAAGAGGTCCGCGTGGTGTTGGTGGAGGAGAGACGGGGTTATAAGTAGAGACAACAGATGTATTGAAGCAAAAGCAGTTGAAGTACTACTCGCTAGACTGAGTGAACAAGCTAATTAATAATAGATATCTACGGAAGTCGTGGGGTGTAAATGTGGGGAACCAAGAAAAGAAGAGAAGAACTTTCGTATAATTAACGATTTATTAATGATGAAAGGATTCCTACGTGTGTAGTGATTACAGAAAGCTATAGGGGTATGGTCTGCCCTCTTTCTATGTTGTGATTCATGATGTAGATGAGTATCAAGTGTGTTTGGATACCAGCAAGATGGTATATGGCGAGTGCCCCGTTGTTGATTGGGATTTAGGTGGGGAGAGTTGTATGAGGTATGATGATTTTCTCGACTATGTGATAGATATGTTTAGCAATGCTCTTGATGATATGGAAAATTAAGATGATAGGTTCATAAAATGGGGTGTCGATATAAGATGTATATGCATTTGTTTAATAATGAAGGCATTCAAGTCAATTGGATGACCTTACTGATAGGATTAAAAGGTCTGGGAAATCATAACTCCTTAATTGAAGTAAAAGAGGTGATTAATTTCGCTGTTGAGTGGCTAGGTACCGTATTAAGCGACTCACTAGATGAAAATGTTATTGCCATTGCATCCGCCTATGAATCAGATAGAGAAGATATAGAAAAAAGCTTAAAAAGGTTGTCAAGTACGGTGGATAGTACCGAAGAGATAGAGTGTAGAAAATGGAGATTTGTTCTATTAAAAAGACGTCTAAAGTACCTTTCTCGAGATCCTCTTTATGGAATGATCGGTTTAACAGAGTTCTGGGCAGATTTCAATTACCCGGATGATAGCCCTCATATGGTGCAGGGACGTAATATTAATATGGAACCTAAGGAGTATTATTCACAGGAATTCTACGAAGATGTGTTAGCCAAGCATCATAGCTGGTTAGAAAGAGAGAGAAGATGGCTTACTTTAAGGGGGTCATATGAAATATTTCGAGGAAGCTAAGGTGATTTGGAAGAAGTATGTTCCTAAGAGTGGTCAAGCTGAGTCAGTTGAAGGGGAACTGCTTAGAGCTATAGAAAAACTTCGGTATGAAGCCCAGAACAATGGAAATGGAAACTGGGATAATGGATTTGAGCGATTTTGTACTTATTTATGGGAGGTCTTAGACGATCGGGATGTCTTTAGTTATGAAGTGTTACAACAGATAAAAAAGGATTTCCATACGTTGCGCAACTATAAAAAGCCTTATGTGAAAGATGATTTATATGATAGGATGACAGATCGTATGATTGAATGGAGCTTTGCTAATAAAGGCCCCGTACTTAGGGAGAACGACCCGAATCAATATCGATAGCATAATTAAAGCACATAGTTGTTTGTATTAGAGTGATCATTTCTATGGAGAAATCACTATGCTTGATGATTTAAGAATGGATAGTGTGGTCACTTGTTCAACCTCCAGTTAGTAGGTGATTATTTAGATGAGATTGTATCGATTGGAGCCTGAGGTTGCAGGTGGTGTTGGAGAAGACACTCTCTTTTCCAAGGATTTTTATACTAGTGGGCACAGAAAAGTAGAATTTCTTCACTATGTTTTTTCTGGATGGTTAGGAGACAGTCTTTTGGAGACAGTTCCATGCTATATTGTCTCACAGCCATTAGTGAAAAGTATTCAAGCTTATAATCTAACGGGTTATCAATGTGAAGAGATGAAGGTGACTATGGATGAATCCTTTTTGGAGTTACATCCAAAGACAGTATTACCTTTATTTTTAAGGCTATTACCATTAGGCAGGGTGAATATAAAAGAAGGAGGTTTAACAGATTGGTCTGGACACGATTTTTGTCTGGGAGACAATATGTATCTCTTTGTGTCTGAAAGGGCACTAGATGTATTAGAGCTACACCAGATAAATCATTGTGAAGTAGCACCTGTTCCAATTCTATAAACAATATGTAAGAGAGATCATTGACAGGTTGCTATTCGATGCAAGATGAAAATTTTAAAGGAGTGTCATTTCATTAATAAATTGAAAAAGTACATGGATAGAAATTTTCTCGATTTAGAGTTGAAATCCCCTCTATTTTACAACTATCCCATAGGGTTAAGGATTGAACTATGCTCTAAGATACAAGTAGACAAAAGCGATATTTTGCAAGTGCATAACCGAATAAACACCTTATTTAGTGAAATATTTCATTCGCAAGACGATGTTTATGTAATATTGTTCATGGACAGCTGGAATGATTATCCTCTTTCAGTATTTGATTCGGATGTAAGACAGCATATTTTCGGCGAGTATATTAGCCCACATAATAATCGAGGGCCTTATGTAGTCAGAGAGGAAGTTCCTTTTCGTTATCCTGATCCAACAGAGACGGATGAAGATGGTACTGTAACACATTGTTACTATACTCAATGCAAAGTTAAAGATATAGATACCTATAACCTACTGAATGCGAATGCGAACAGTACTATGGAGGTTAATCAACATATAATGGGAGATCTCTATATGATTAATGCAACAAAGGATATAATTTTTCATAACTATGATCACAGGGGAGTAGATATTATTTCAAGAAGGAAGGAAACCATACAAGGTATCTATCAGTTGTATAATCATTGGCTATTGGATTACGATAGGAATAAGATGAACTCCATTTTTAGGGAGATTATCAGGTAAATAGTAACGATTTGAGGAGAGATTCTACGTCTATTTCTGCATCCGCCATTACCAAGTCGCTAGTGGAACTTCATCAAGGTCACATTGGGATAAGAGCACGAGCAGATGGGAAGCGTGGGAGTGAGTTTTGGTTTACGCTCCCCTATAAGGAAGGCGTGTAAAAGGCCGAGGTATATAGAAGAATGGATCTCCTAATTCGAGTGGTTCTGGGACAATATGCTGTATCTCCTAAGCATATAGTTGAGGAAATTATTGAATAGTAGAAAGTAAGCATCTGACTTATTTGGTCAGGTGCTTTTTTAATTATTACTCTTTCAAGATGGGCTGAGCCCTTCGCTGTGAGTAGGATGAACGGAAACGCGCTTATTAGGATGAAGTTGAGGAAGGATCATGAACCGATCAAGTCCTATCGTTTTGACGGTTTGTCCTCATAACCTCGTCCCACCTACATATATATAAATACAAGCTATGGATTAAAGAAGTGAGGTGACAGGGAAATGTTGCGAGTGATGAGATGGATCGGCTGTGGTCTACTCTGCCTTTCCATCTGGATTACCCCCGGTCAGATACATGCACAGGAGCAAAAGTTGCCACAAGTGAGCGCGGAAGCGGCAGCATTGATCGATGGTTCAACGGGACGGATCTTATATGAGAAAAACGCAGATAGTCAGATGAAGATCGCCAGTATAACAAAGGTGATGACCGCGATCTTGGCAATCGAACACGGCGACTTGGAGGAAGAAGTAACGGTAACCTCACGAGCAGAGGGAGTGGAAGGGTCATCTATTTACTTAAAAGCAGGGGAGAAAATCCCATTAGAGCATCTCTTATATGGATTGATGTTACGTTCAGGTAATGATGCAGCAGTTGCGATTGCTGAGCATATTGGGGGGTCTGTCGAAGGGTTTGTTCACATGATGAATGAGAAAGTAGACTACTTAGGTTTAGCCAATACTCACTTTGCTAATCCCCATGGGTTGGATGATCCCCAACACTACTCGACCGCCGCTGATTTTGCCCGTATTAGTGCCTATGCATTACAAAATTCCGAGTTTCAAGAAATTGTTCAATCTAAGGTAGCCACGGTACCATGGCCAGGTGAGGAATGGAATCGCAAATGGTACAACAAAAATAAAATGCTACGAATGTATGAAGGTGCAGATGGAGTGAAAACAGGTTATACGAAGCGTTCGGGGCGCACGTTGGTCTCTTCTGCCACACGGGATCGTCGGCAATTAATAACGGTGACCTTAAACGCACCCGATGATTGGAACGATAGTATGCAGATGTTTGAATACGGGTTTCAATATTATCCGCTGCGTGAGCTGGTAGCGGAGGGGGAGAGTGTTCAAGCGGAGATTCAGACGAGCAAAGATAAAATGATTCACTTAACGGCAGGGCGTTCATTTGCTTATCCATTGACGGACGGGGAAGCAGACGAGATTAGGATGGAACCATTGGTTACTACACCACTTAATCAGATTTCGAAAGCAGGTCAAGAGGTGGGGACGATGCGTATTTATTTTCAAGAAGAGATGATCGGCTCCGTTCCAATTCAAGTAAATGTAGAAGAGACAGAGGAAGGGTTTCTTTCTTCTTGGGTTAAAGTATTGGCGCGTGTACTTGGATGGAAAGAAGGAGAGAAGATATGATCCATTATATCTGGCTCTTTATGTTAGTAAGTGGTTTTGTTGCTGCTGCCGCTCAGGGGAACATTGAAATCGTGACAGAGGCTGCATTAACTGGGGCTAAGGATGCGATTGCTGTTTGTTTCGGACTTTTAAGTATCTTGGTGTTCTGGTTGGGGATGATGCGAATCGCTCAAGATGCTGGGCTGATTGAGAAGCTAGCTCGTCTGTTGGGGCCATTTGCACGCTTTCTTTTTCCTGGTGTTCCACACGATCATCCCGCGATGGGGTATATCTTGTCCAATATGTCAGCGAATCTCTTTGGGTTGGGTAATGCGGCAACGCCGATGGGACTAAAGGCGATGGAAGAGTTGCAAAAGTTAAATGAGGACAAAAAAACAGCGACGCCTGCCATGTGTACGTTACTAGCAATCAATACGTCAGGGCTTACGTTGGTACCGACGACTGTGATCGGGTTGCGGATGCAGTATGGTTCAGCTGAACCTGCGGCGGTGATTGGCACAACCATTTTAGCAACGTTATGCTCTACTGCGGTAGCGATTCTCTTAGATCGTTGGTACCGCCGTCGAACGTGGGGGAAAGAAGCATAAAAGCGTTTTTGATGGGGGAGGGAAGGAGATGGTGGATTGGATTACCGCGCTCTCGAAATGGCTGCTGCCGATAATATTAGCTTTTGTTCCTGTATATGCTCTTGCTAAAAAAGTACCGATTTACGAGAGTTTTACTGAAGGAGCGAAGGAAGGAATTCCTACTGTGATTCAAATCATTCCACATCTGGTGGGAATGATGGTGGCGGTAGCCGTATTTCGCGAGTCGGGTGCACTTCAGTTTTATCTCAGCCTACTTTATCCCCTCACTTCGCTGATAAACTTCCCACAAGAAGTGTTACCTCTCGGTTTGCTTCGCCCCATCTCGGGTGCAGGGGCGTTAGCGTTTATGGAAAGCATTTTTCAACAACAAGGGCCCGATTCTTTTCTTGGCATGCTGGCATCTACGATGCAAGGGAGTACGGATACGACGTTGTATGTTTTAACCGTATATTTTGGTGCGGTGGGTATTCGCCGCTCTATGTATGCTGTTAAAGTGGGCTTTATGGCTGACTTCGCGGGCTTAGTCGCTTCCTGGATCATTGTTACGATGATGATGGGCGGTTAAATTTTCTTATCATGTTACTTGACGAAGGGAATACAGATATGACACTATAAAATTAGTCATTATGAAAATTATAGTAAATCTACTGCGTATATCCTCAGTAATATGGTCTGAGAGTTTCTACCTGGCGACCTTAAATCGCTAGACTACGGATGATATGTATTTTCGCTATGAGCGGTTTTTTTGGAGCGGGAAAACAAGGGAAGCCGGACAAACTCTTACTGAGTTGTCTAGCTTCCCTTGTTTGTCTGTTCTTTTAAGGCATTATGACGATAGGAGTGGTGTTGTGAGCAACCAGCTGTGGCTGACAAATCGATTTTTTCTATTCTTTTTTACGTGGGGGGTTTTTCTTCCGCATTGGACGGTGTATTTAACCTCGCGTGGATTAACAGTAAGTGAGGCTGGAATAATGATCTCTGCCGGTTTGGTAGTGCGCTCGTTTAGTAACCTTTATTTGTTTCCGCTTCTTAGCGGTTATTTTACATTGGCACGTATTTCGCTCATCATCCCATTCTCGGCAGTAGCTGTATTGGGCCTTTATCCATGGGCGGACGGCTTTTCTAGTTTGATGGTCGTTACTATTATTTTTAGTATGGTGTATCCCGTTTTGCTTCCCATGAACGAGACGGTTGCTTCTCTCTTATTGAAAGAGAAGAAAGTTGTGTATGGGAGTAGTCGTTTGTGGGGCTCAGTGGGGTTCATGATGGCACTTATCGTTTGTGGCGGATTGATCTCGTTGTATGGAGATCGTATTATTTTCACTGTTATGACGATCTCCTGTTTGCTCTTAGGCGTCATGACCTCCTTTAGCATACCTACTCTCCTTTATAAGAAGATGGAGAGGCGTAGCCTTTCGCCCTTTACGCTTTTCCGCTCCTCTACTTTTATAACCTGTTTGTCTATATGTATCTTGTTACAGGGCGCGCATGCTGTTTACTATAGCTTTGGTTTTCTCTATTTGCAGAATATCGGTATGGGTGGGACTGTGATTGGTCTTATTTTAATGCTTGCCGTCTGTAGTGAGGTTATCTTCTTCTTTGTCGCAGACAGATGGTTTAAACCACTTTCTATTCCTACGCTGTTTATGATTGCGTTAGTGGCATCGATTCTGCGTTGGATGTTGATCTTTCTTTTCCCACATCCAGCGGTATTTATTTTTACTCAGATGTTTCATGCGCTTACGTTTGGACTTACTCACTTTACATTTATTCGCTATATTGATGACGAGATTGAGGCTGAATGGATCTCGTTGGCACAAGGGGTATATGCAGCTTTAGCCACTAGTTTAGGAACAGGTGTGCTTACCATCGTAGGTAGTGTTTTGTATGAGTACTCCCCAGGGGTTTCTTTTTTAGGAATGGCCATTGTGGTCTTACCGGGATTGATTCTAGTACCCGTGCTAAGAGCACAGCTTAAAGCCAAGGCAGCAATCACTCAGCAGTGTGCGGTCGAGCTATGATGGCCGGTCCAAAGGGATGCGGGTGAAAATTCTTGTAGACGAACCCCTTGTTCAGAAGCTATGATGGTATGCGAGTGAGTGGACGTTTAAGACTTGCTCTAAACTTGGAGTGCTTCTAGATGAAAGGATATTAGGCATATGAAAGATTATCGCTATTGGCTGGAAAAATTAGATTTACAACCTCACCCAGAGGGTGGATATTACCGTCAGACATACCGTTCATCCGAATGGATTAGTGATGAAGAGGTTTCACAATCCTTTACTGAGAAACGGATGCTAGCAACTAGCATCTACTTTCTCTTACCACATGATGAAGTATCTCACTTTCACCGTCTTAAGTCGGATGAGCTTTGGTATTATCATACGGGTAGTTCACTTACCATTCACGTGATTGACGAAGAGGGAATGTATAAGCAGATTAAGTTGGGTCCTGATCTGGAAAACGGAGAAGTGTTACAAGCACTTGTTCCTAAAAATAAAATCTTTGGAAGTTCGGTTAATGGGGGTAAAGGCTTTTCCATTGTTGGTTGTATGGTAACACCTGGGTTCGACTTTCAAGACTTTGAGTTGTTTGAGCGGGAGGAGCTGTTGGAGCTGTACCCTCAACATCGAGAAGTTATTACAGCACTGACGCGACCTCGTAATGCGGCCGCTTCTATATGATAAAGATGGACAAAAGCATGTGGGGTTACTTTCTCTGCATGCCTTTTTATATAGAGAAGGATTAGACAAAATAAAGGAATGACTAACTCTGATATGGAATAGAGGTGAAAGTATTATGAGTTGAAAGAAAGAGGCGATGTGTAAGTGAGAGAAAGGAGTACGAAGAGGCGAATGGTTTCATTCGTCATCTTATGTGCGGTATGTGTGTTGTCGATTCTTTTCTTTAAGGGTGCTCAATATCTTGCTATGGCTGAAGATGACTACCGTTTCGCTCGTAAGGTGGAGGGGGTCGTGATCCAGGGATCGGATGTGGATTACTCGGCCCTAGTAGGAGAAGAAATGATGATACAAGCGAATCTGCTTGATTTTTCAAATGAACTTAACTTAGAGACCTATTCCTTTGAGGCCCCTACGTTGGAGGGATTTGAAGTGACTGATATGAATGTAGAGCTGTTCGATCGTCAAAGTTTGTATCAACACTATATCGTCTCTATGACTCTGATTCCACAAGTAGAAGGTGAATATACGGTACGTGGACTAAAGACCAATATCACGATGGGGGAAAAGAGAGTGGAGGTTGGGCTGGGAGACTTTTTTGTTCATGTAGGGAGTAGTCGAAATAAACCCCCGCTTGATATACAGGGATCCAGTTTTTCACACAGTCCGGAAGGAAAGTTACATCTATCTTATGATATGAAAAATGTATCAGACGAGGAGATAACGATCGTTGGCATTGAAAACAATAATCCCCTCTACGTACGCAAGCGGGGAGGCGAGAAGGGTGAGGTAATAAAAAAAGGAGAAAGTCAGAGATTCCTATTAGACTATGATGTTCCTGGTACATATAATTATGTGATCTTTCAGCCGCGTATGATTTATACCATCAACGGTGTGGAGAGTAGTTCCCCCCTCCCAGCAGGGTTTGCTTATTCTAATTTATCACCGGAACAGTTGCAACAATTGCTAGCGGAGCAAGGCCTACTAAACGAATAATATCCGTAGCACCCAAGTGGTGCTTTTTTCTTGCACTAGTTGACGATCTACACATTGACATTCCTCACGCGCACCAGTACACTTTCAAGGTGGATATTTCTTGAACCCCCTCGATCACAAGTTTACACCATCCTCCTAACGGACATTTTCTTGATGATAGAATGAGTGTTTGATTCCCTCAAATTATTCTTCTCTTTTTTTTCCCGTCGGGCAAGCTTTTCTCTCATTTTCGCCTCATGAAATCAAAATTACTCCTTGACAAAAAATGATGGATTAACATTATTGACACATGATCTTGAATACGATTAACTATATACATACTATATCTTGTGTTTCGAACTGAACGGGAGAGAAAGATGTGTGATATCTATTCTTTCTCTTTTTGCTTGCTAGGGGGAAAAAAGATGCGTGTCATTTATGACTCCAAAACAGGAAATGTAGATCGGCTAATTCAGCATTTGGGTTGGGACGCACAAAAGATAGAGCCTAACCTTACTATAGATGAACCATATGTACTTATCACTTTTACGACTGGTTTTGGACAAGTTCCACCGACTGTGGAAACTTTTTTGCAAAAAAATGGTGATTATTTACGTGGCGTAGCGGCCAGTGGAAATCGGAACTTCGCACAAAATTTTGCACGTAGTGCCGATGTGATTGCAGAGCAGTATCAAGTTCCAGTCCTTCATAAATTTGAGTTATCAGGTACGCCGACGGATCGGGAGATCATCAAGGAAAGGGTGGAGAGGTTACAGCATGAAACATATCGAGTTAAACAACGAGGTTACGAAAACGGTAGACGGGTTTTATCAGCTACATAAGGATCGTGAGGCCATTGCAAAATTTGAAGAAGAGGTAGCTGAAAAGCTTATCCGTTTTAACTCTGTAATAGAACAATTTCACTATATGGTGGAACAAGACTACTATGATCCGCGATTAGTCGAGCAGTATTCGCTAGAGGAGATTGAATCTGTATATGAATTGGCATATGCCCAAGGGTTTACGTTTGAATCATATATGGCCATCACCAAGTTTTATACGGATTATGCGTTGAAAACAAACGATAAAAAGCAGTATCTTGAAACATATGAAGATCGTGTAGTGGCGGTTTCTCTCTATTTAGCACAAGGCGATGTAGAAAAGGCGAAGAGCTTTGTGATTGCGATGATGAACCAGTGGTATCAACCAGCTACCCCCACTTTTCTCAATGCGGGTAAGAGTCGGCGGGGAGAGATGGTAAGTTGCTTTCTCTTGGGAATGGACGATACCTTAAATTCGATCATGTTTAACATTAATACAGCGGCGCAACTGAGTAAGAATGGAGGCGGAATCGCCATTAACTTGTCTCGCTTGCGTGCGCGCCGTGAACCAATTAAAGGAATCGAAGGTGCGGCCAGTGGAGTGATGCCAGTCCTCAAGCTGTTAGAAGACGTCTTCTCCTATGTCGATCAACTGGGTCAGCGTCGTGGCGCAGGTGCAGCTTATCTCAACTGTTTTCACTGGGATGTAAATGAGTTTCTCGATTCGAAGAAAATTAATGCAGACGAAAAAATCCGAATAGCTTCGCTCTCTATCGGCTTAATCGTACCAGATAAACTTTTCCAACTGGCAAAAGAAAACCAACCCATGTATGTATTTGCTCCGTACTCTGTCTATAGTGCCTACGGCGAGCATTTAGATGATATCGATTTGGATGAGCGTTATGACGAGCTGGTGGCCAACCCTCAAGTGGAGAAACGCATGTTAATGAGTGCCCGTGATTTCCTCAGTAAGGTGGCGACGATTCAGTTGGAATCGGGTTACCCTTATATCATGTATAAATCGAATGCGAATCGCGCACATGCTTTGCGTGATATTGGTGAGGTGAAAATGTCCAATCTGTGTACGGAGATTTTCCAGCTGATGGAGACGAGCGAAATTAACGATTACGATCAAGAAGATGTTATTAAAAGAGATATTAATTGTAACCTTGGCTCACTAAATATTGTTAACGTGATGGAAGCCAACAAAATTCGCGAAGCGGTGCATACGGGAATGGAAGCACTGACTGCGGTTTCCGATATGACTGCCATCAAAAACGCACCGACAGTACGAAAAGCAAACCGTGAGATGCATTCGGTGGGATTGGGAGCGATGAATTTACACGGCTACCTCGCTAAGAATCGGATCATGTTTGAATCGGAAGAGGCACGCGACTTTGTACGCACCTTTTTTATGGTGGTAAATTTCCACTCTATCGAAAAATCGATGTGGATTGCTCGAGATAGAGGGGAAACGTTTAAAGACTTTGACCGCTCAGATTATGCCAATGGTCGTTACTTCAGCAAATACGTAAATGTAGACTTCTCACCGCGCACGGAGCAGGTGAAAGAATTGTTTGCTGGAATGGCTATTCCTACACAAGAAGACTGGCGTCTTTTGATGGAACAAGTTCAACAGCATGGCCTCTATCATGCTTACCGCTTGGCGATTGCACCGACAGGGAGTATCTCCTATTTGCAAAATGCTACTTCTAGCATCATGCCGATTACAAGTGCAATCGAATCGCGCACATATGCGAATGCGACCACGTATTATCCGATGCCGTTCTTAGCAAAGGAAAACTTCTGGTATTATAAGTCTGCTTACGATATGGACATGATGAAAGTAATTGATCTGGTCGCAGAGGCGCAGGAGCATATTGATCAAGGAATTAGTGCGATTTTGTTTGTAAATAGTGATATTTCCACACGTCAGTTGGCGCGATACTATGTATATGCCAATCACAAAGGTTTAAAAAGCCTCTACTACACACGTTCGCGCAAGTTGGATGTAGAAGAATGCTTGTCGTGTTCAGTCTAGTTTTAGATATAGAAGGAGAGGGATGGGCGTGAGTTTAAAAGCGGTCAACTGGAATCGTGAAGAAGATCAGATGAGCTTAATGTTTTATCGGCAACAAATTCTTCAGTTTTGGACAGAAGAAGAAATTGTGCTCTCCTCTGATCTTAATACGTGGAATGAATTATCTTCCACAGAAAAAGAAACATACAAACGGGTGTTGGGTGGTTTAACTCTGCTTGATACACAGCAAGGTGGAGAGGGGATGCCCCTTCTCACCACCCATGTGGAGGGTCTGCAGAAAAAGGCTGTGCTTGCTCTTTTCGGTGCGATGGAACAGATTCATGCGAAGAGTTATAGCAGTATTTTTACCACCCTCGTAACGGAGGAAGAAAACGATGAAATCTTTCGGTGGGTGGAGCAACATCCCCTTTTGCAAAAGAAAGCAGGGCTTATTCTCAAATATTATCACGCATTGTTAAAGCCTGAAGCGAGTAAAGAGGAAGTATATTTGGCAATGGTCGCCAGTGTCTTTTTGGAGAGCTTCCTCTTTTATAGTGGGTTTTTCTATCCGCTTTATTTGGCAGGACAAGGGAAATTAACTGCGTCAGGTGAGATCATATCTTTGATTCTGCGTGATGAAGCGATCCACGGCGTATATACAGGCTTATTGGCACAAGAACTGCTCGCTCAGATGCCGGAGAAGCAAGCGCGGTTGCGTGCAGAGGTGTCAGCTCTGCTGGAGGAATTGTATGAAGTAGAACGTGCTTATACGGCTGAACTGTATGATTCGATTGGGCTTACTGACGAAGTGATCCAATATGTGGAGTATAACGCTAATAAAGCGTTGATGAATTTAGGCTTAGATCCGGTTTTTGCGGATCCTACCATTAATCCGATTGTGGAAAATGGGATTAAGACGGATACCAAGACCCACGATTTCTTCTCCACTAAGGGTAATGGATATGTAAAAGCGCTTAATGTGGAAAAGCTGACGGATGATGATTTCCTCTTTGCTTAAAATGAGTAAAAGACAGCGTTTATCTTGTTACGAAAAACAGGTGGGAGAACGATCGTTCTCTCACCTGTTTTTCTGTGAACTGTGGTGAAATAGAGGCACAATTCCTACTAACGTTTTGTCGCAGTGGAGAAGGGTATACCGTAAGTAGTGTCCCAGAAGTGATGTGAAAAAGATTATGGGGCATTATAGTAAGGGTCTTCTCCCTACTGTGTGGAGGAGGATTAAATGATCCAACGGAAAGGAGAATAACAGTGAGTAAAAGCATCCTATTTGTGATCACAAATCACGATACGATTACTAATGATATAAAAACGGGGTTCTGGTTAGAGGAGCTCTCCGTTCCCTACGATAGATTTAAAGAAAAGGGATACGATATCACTCTTTCTAGTCCTGAGGGAGGGAAGGTACCTGTTGACCCCAATAGTATCTCCAGTAAGGAAGAGTTAGCAAGTGCGGAGGCATTGCTTAAGCAATGTGAACGTACGGAGCGCTTAGCTAATATCGATGTGAGTCAGTTTGATGCTATTTTCTTACCAGGTGGTCATGGAACCATGTTTGACTTCCCAGATCACGAGCCGCTTATCGATGCAGTGGAAAGTCTCATAGCCCAAAATAAGGTGGTTGCAGCAGTCTGTCACGGACCCGCAGGATTGGTTAATGTGAAGGATAAAGACGGGAACCCTCTTGTAGCGGGGAAACGTGTCAGTGCATTTACAGATTCAGAGGAAAAGGCAGTCGATATGGTGGAATATATGCCATTCCTGTTGGAAAGTAAGTTGCGGGAGCTAGGGGCAGAGGTAATTACGGTCGAAGACTGGCAGGGGCACGTCGAGGTGGACGGTACGCTGGTTACTGGGCAGAATCCACAGTCTAGTCAAGGTGTAGCCGAGGAAGTCATAAAAATATTACAGAGATAAGGGCAAGAGATAAAGTAGATAGCGACATACATCCGTTTGAGGCACCCGCTTAGTGTGGGTGTCTCAAACTGTTTTTGGTTTTCGTTTTTCGGGTTCATGATTCGGTTGATGTAGTGGAAACGTAGTGACGGGTGTTGTATAGGAGATCCTCTTATTTCCAATGATAAGGGAGGAGTGCTGTTGTTTTAGGGGGTAAATCCGATTTGGAAGAAGAACTCATTTCCAACCAGTATGTGATCATGATTGTTACGGGGATTATCATGGGTACGATTGCGCGCTTTAGCACCATTAAAGAAGATTATCGCCAATATCCAAGTTATCCGAACGGGTATATGATTCACGTCTTAACCAGCTTTGTCGCTGCTTTTTTGGGGGCGGTTGCCATCCCCGCACTGATGACCAAAAATTACGTTGCGGTCACATTTCTAGCTTTAGCTATTCAACAGTTTAGGGACATTCGTAAGATAGAAAAAGAAAGTATGCAGGATCTGGAGAATACAGAATATACTTATCGTGGCGACGCGTATATCGATGGTATTGCCAAAACGTTTGAGGCCCGTAATTATTTCTCTTTGTTGGTCGCTTTTGCGACCAGTCTTACGATGCAAGTGATGGATAGTAAGTGGATATGGCTTAATGTAGGTAGTGGTTGTACCGTAGGTATTCTCATATTGCTATGGTTAAAGCGCTTTTCCAAAGGAAAGACGGTGGGTGATATTGCTACTGTTCGTCTAGGTGAGGTGAAGGTGGAAGGGTCGGAGCTGTTTGTTGACGAAATCTACATCTCCAATCTATTGGGAACAGAAAACGCACGTACCATGTTTCAAAATGAAGGGATAGCGGCTATTATCGAACCAAAGGAGAATCACCTTCGCATCACCTTGGATCACTTTGGTCAGCGACAAGCGATTCTATTTGAAGCAACACGCGCTATGGGAGTGAAGAGATATCATTTTACACGGAAAGAGTATGACACAGGAAAAGTCGTAATCACTTTGGTGCCAGTGTTAAAAAATCCAGATTTGCTCAAAGAGACGATTCAAAATACCCCCTTATTAGAAAATGTAAAGAAAAGCCATTCCGTTATGGATACTAATTTTATAGGGAGAAGATAGAATGGGAAGAGAATCTACCTTAGAGCCTAGTTACGAAATTTTGGCGTATGTTACTTTGCACAAGGAACGTGTATTAGCGGGGAAGGCTCTTTCATTGTGGGCGGCAGATGAGGAAGAGGCCAAATTATTAACCCTTGATATTGCGAAAGCGATGAAAGCAGATGTGGTACAACTGAAGTCGGGAGATTATATGGTACTGCGTGTTTGATGAGTTCATGAATCTGCTGAGAAGGCGCACTGTAAAGGGATCTATGCGCTCGCTATGATATGTTCCTTTGCCTGTGTGTCTTTTTTGCTATTTTCTTTCTTCATCGTGGATGCTCGTTTTTACTTGTCGTTATCGTTACAATAGAAAGCGAGGTGAAGATAACCATGGAACGATTACAAAAAGTGATGGCACACGCAGGCGTCGCTTCGAGGCGGAAGTGTGAGTCGTTTATTCTTGAAGGAAGAGTTACAGTTAACGGTGATGTGATAACGGAATTGGGGACACAAGTAGATCCGGCAAAAGATCAAATTATGGTGGATGGACGAGCCATCAACAAGGAACAAAAGCGCATTTTTCTTTTTTATAAACCGATAAATGTGATGACAACGATGTCTGATCCGGAAGGAAGACGTACGGTGGCTCACTTTGTGGAGGATATTCCTGAACGTGTGTATCCGGTGGGCAGGCTTGACTTTGATACAGAGGGTCTTCTTTTACTTACGAATGACGGTGAATTGGCCAATCGGCTGATGCATCCGCGCTACGAGATTGAAAAAACGTACTTAGCGACAGTGAGAGGACAAGTAGAGGAAAAAGAGTTAGAACGCTTGCGTAAAGGAATCCGTCTAGAAGATGGATGGACACAGCCAGCCCAAGTAGAACGACAGAAGATGAGCAATCATCAAACCGTGCTTAAGCTGGTGATTCACGAAGGGAGAAACAGACAGATACGGCGTATGTGTGAGGCGGTCGGGCATCCTGTACAACAGCTGGTGCGTACCCAAGTGGCCTTTTTACGCTTGAATGGATTAAAGCGTGGTGATATTCGGGAGTTGAAGAAACATGAAATTGAAAAGTTGGACATGTTATTGCGAGGATGATCTTTCAAACAATCTTCATAATGGATGAGGGGGAGCACGGGATGCGCACGATATAATAGGGATTAGATTTCGTTAACTATGTTGATGTTGTAAGGGGTGAACGGGCCAATGATAAAGGATATTAAGTGCGAATGCGGACATCCCAACCCTGTAGGCACTGTACTATGCGAATACTGTGGGAAACCACTCGATGAGAAGATGGTAGACGAAGGTCCCATCGATATGCGTTATGAAGGAAAAGCTCGACGCTCTCAGACATTTAGCAATACAGTGATCGACCGGATATGGAATTTCTTTTCTTCGGTGAAAGTGGCGATCTGGTTGATCGTTATCATTTTGATCGTCTCGGCACTGGGGACAATCTTCCCGCAGGAGCGATACATTCCCTCTCCCAAACCGGAGTTATATTACGAAGAGACGTATGGTTTCTGGGGGAAGGTTTACTTTGAAACAGGGTTATATGATGTATATCAGTCGTGGGTGTTTGTTTTCTTACTAGGACTGTTATCTGCGTCGCTCATCATCTGTAGCTTAGATCGGGTGGTTCCACTTTACCAAGCGTTGAAGCACCAGCGCGTGAAAAAGAGTCCGCTCTTTATTCAAAGGCAGCGTTACCATGTGGAAGAGACGATGAGTGCAGCCGAGGCGCAGCAGCACCTGGATCAGATGCACTCAGCATTGGAGAAGAAGCGTTACCGCGTACGCAGAGACGATGGAGCGATGTTAGCGGAAAAAGGTCGTGTCAGTCGATGGGGGCCCTATATTCTACATATAGGTTTAATTCTGTTCTTCTTCGGTACCTTTCTCCGTCTCATTCCAGGGTGGTCGATGGATGAGTTTATCTGGATTCGCGATGGCGAAACCAAACAACTGCCTGCACCCTATGCTGATTACCACCTCAAAAATGTAAAGGCGGAGACGATTCTATATGAAGAGGAGGATCTCGCTCCAGGTGTGGATAAGAGCATGGCTCAACAATCGGTAAAAGAGTACCGCACAAAGCTGGAGTTGTTTAAAAAAGGTGAGGACGGCGAGTTAGAAAAAGTGAAGCAAGGGAGTACTGAAGTAAATCATCCCTTCAAATATGAAGAGTTGCTTCTTTATCAATCTGCGTTAGAACCACGGCAGAGTGAATTGGAATTAGTGCTGGTCGATGAAGATAAAGGGGATAAAGAGTTGGGGCGCTTTACCGTTGATCTATTTAAGCCGGACAGCGAACAAGATCTTGGAGATGGAATCAAAGTGCAGATGCTTGATTACTTCCCTGATTTTGTGATGGACAGCGGTAAGCCGACAACCCGTTCGGAAGTTCCTAATAGACCGGCGATGGTCTTCCATGTGACTACTCCCGAAAAGCCTGAAGGCGAAAAGATGTGGGTAATCGCAGGTGTGGACTGGGGTAAAATTCAGACAGAGAACCGCTATAACATTAATTTTGGTTCTATCAAGCATGCGAATGAAACCGGTTTGATGGTAAGAACAGAAAAAAGCTTGCCAATTATATTTTTCGGGGCAGCGATTGGAATGCTAGGCTTGATTGTTGGTTTCTACTGGCAGCATCGCCGCGTCTGGTTCCGCTATGATGAGGGAACAATGTATGTAGGCACGCATACGAACAAAAACTGGTATGGATTCACAAAAGAGGTGGAGAAGGCTGCAGAGCAAGCGAAGTGGCCACTTACCTTGAGGGAAAAACGGTAGGTGCAGGAGGAACGGGTATGAATGAATTGATGGATTGGTTACTTTTAGGAACCTTCTTCTTATACTTAGCAGCCTCGGTGATCTTTGTCGTCGCGGTTGTGGGGAAAAAAGTAGAGTCGGGTGAAGAGGAGCACGTCCGCCGTTGGGGTAAAGCGGGGATCTTTGTTACCTTTACCGGTTTATTAGCACAAGTAGCGTTTACAGTGACACGTATCATGATCAGCGGTCACTTTCCAACAAGTAATATGTTCGAGTTTATGGCGTTTTTAAGTTTTGGGATTGTCCTTTTCTTTGTTGTTATTTACTACTTATATCGGATGGTGGTAATTGGAGCGTTCGCTATGCCACTGGCGGTAATCTTGCTTGCGTTTGCTTCTGTATTCCCACGTGAAGTGGAGCCACTCATTCCAGCATTGCAAAGTTACTGGCTATATATCCATGTGACGTTAGTCGCCTTAAGCCAAGGGGCGTTTTCGATTGGCTTTGTTGTTGGATTGATATATCTGGTACGGGTGGTAGGGGAGAAGCCAACCCCAAAGAGTCGGTTTTTTCTCGAAGCATCACTGGTACTGATGATGATGGTGGTTGGTTTTATTGTTGTCTCTTTTGCCTTTTCTATTAGCGATTATGAGGCTACCTTTAAATATACTGCCTCCACTGGACAAACAGGGGAGGAAGAGTATCGCTTACCCGCTATTGTAGGACCACATGAGGGAGAAGTTGTAGCAGCGGATTCTTTTCTCGGTCGAGACACCCCTCTCTTTGATGCACCATCATGGATGAAAGGAGAAGGTGCAGCGAAGAAATTTAATTCGGTGCTCTGGTCTGTATTCTCCGGTTTAATCTTAGCGCTTATAACCAGGTTGATCATCCGCAAACGCTTATACGAAGGATTGTATCCGATGGTACGCGGTCTCAACCCCCAATTGGTAGAGGAGATTAGTTATCGTGCCAATGTTATTGGCTACCCGCTCTTCACTTTGGGAGGTTTAATCTTTGCTATGATTTGGGCGCATGAGGCATGGGGGCGTTTTTGGGGCTGGGATCCAAAGGAGAACTGGGCGTTAATTACGTGGCTTTTTTATAGTGTATATCTTCACTTGCGCCTTTCCCGTGACTGGCAAGGGGAAAAGTCAGCGTGGCTGGCAGTGATCGGGTTTATCATTATTATGATCAATCTATTAGTAATCAACTTGGTGGTTGCAGGTTTGCATTCATATGCCTAAGTGAAAACCGTCCAAAGGGTTAAGCAAGATAAAGTTAGGGAAAGTGCTTGGAAAAGAGGATGGAAATCACTTAATTCGGAGGTGTTCGTAAGGTGGAAGAACAACAGCATGCTCATATTCTAGTGGTCGATGATGAGGATCGTATTCGCCGTCTATTGCGGATGTACTTAGAACGAGAAGGGTATGAGATCGAAGAGGCAGAAGATGGGGAATCGGCCTTGGAGAAAGCACTGGAAGGCGATTATGATTTAATTCTGCTGGATTTGATGTTACCGGGGATGGATGGGATAGAAGTTTGTCGTCGTTTGCGCGAAGAGAAGGCAACTCCCGTTATCATGCTAACTGCTCGCGGCGAAGAGATGAATCGCGTCGAAGGTTTTGAAGCAGGGACGGATGACTATGTGGTCAAACCATTTAGCCCGCGCGAGGTTGTACACCGAATCAAAGCTGTGTTACGACGCTCATCGGCAACAGCTTTTCTCTCACCCGAACCGGAGATGCATAATGTTATCGTATTTCCAGAATTGGTGATCGACCATGATGCGCACGAGGTGCGGGCAGGTGAGCAATCGGTCTCTCTTACACCGAAGGAGTATGAGCTGCTTCACTACCTGGCTCGTTCTCCAGATAAAGTGTTTTCACGTGAAGATCTTCTGCGCGATGTGTGGCAGTATGAATTTTTCGGTGACTTGCGTACGGTAGATACACATATCAAACGTTTGCGAGAAAAACTGAGTCGTGCGTCTGAACATGCGGCAGAGATGATCAAGACTGTATGGGGCGTCGGCTACAAACTTGAGGTGCCCAAAGGGTGATATGGCGCAGTGTCGTAGGTAAGCTGTGGCTCACCATTATTGCTTTGGTAGCAACTGTGTTGATCGTACTCAGTGTGTTTATCAGTGACCAAATGGTAGACACATACGGCGCACGCCAAGAAGAAAACCTTCTCCAACTTGCGCATCATATGCAACAAACACTGGAAGGTATGGAATGGTCGGATACGGCTACAAAAGCGGATGATGGATTGCAAGTGGAACAGTATATTAAAAATGTATTTTCTGTTACCTCACAGTTTGATACGCATGTGTTGTTATTTGGGGAAGAGAGTAAAAAAACACCTATTGCCACTTCAAGTAACGTACCCGCTGATGCATGGACAAGCATCGTAAAAAAAATTCAGTTAGAAAAAGTATACAAAGGTGAAGAGCTTACTTTGCAGGGAGAGTTTGTACCACAAGCGGAAGAAGAGCGGAGTAACTTTCATTTTAATCAATTCTCTCTTTTCTCAGAAGAGAATTTGCTAGTAGCTGTTCCCATTCGGGAAGATGGGGAAGTAACTGGAGCGGTCGTTCTTTATCAGCCCATCGATGAGCCGCAGGTGCATCAACTCATTTTTTACTCAGCATTGATTGGGATTATCTTAACGACATTTTTTGCGTTTTTCTTGACGAGCCGCATTACCAAACCTCTGATACTGATGAAAAAGGCGGCGGAAGAGATGGCGCAAAGTCACTTTTCACGCCGTATACCTGTACGCATTTACGAATGGGATGAGATTGGCGAATTAGCGATTACCTTTAACCGTATGGCCGGAAAGTTGTATGAATCGGTGACAGCCTTATCGCAGGAGAAAGAACAGTTATCCAGCATTTTACGCAGTATGGTGGATGGAGTTATTACGATGGATGCCAACGGTCGAGTGATTGTTACCAATCCTCCAGCGGAAAAGTTGTTGATGCAGTGGCGCGATCAAGAGGCAGGTGACGTCCATATTGACCTGCTAGAGGAGGATTTACCCTCCCCTTTAAAAGATATTTTTCAGACAGTGGTTGAAGATGAAAAAGATCATAGTGGGGAGATTACCGTTCACGGCCGTACATGGTCGGTCGTCATGGCCCCCTTGTACGCTCGAGAACAAGTACGAGGAGGTGTGGCTGTGTTGCGCGATGTAACAGAGGCCAAGCGCTTAGATAAATTGCGTAAAGACTTTGTTGCCAACGTATCACATGAATTGCGCACACCACTGGCGATGCTGCAAGGGTATAGTGAGGCATTATTGGATGACGTTGCACAGTCACCGGAGGAACGGAAAGAGTTGACCAAGGTGATTCATGACGAATCATTGCGAATGGGACGATTGGTGCACGAACTGCTAGATTTGGCACGTATGGAATCAGGACATATACGACTTCATCGCGACCGCATGGGGGTAAAAGAATGGCTGGAACGGGTGGAGCGTAAATTTCATGGGGTTGCTGTGGAGCAACAAATAGAACTAGAAGTGAAGACATCCACATCTTTACCTTTTGTCTACTGGGATGAAGATAAGATGGAGCAGGTGCTAACCAACTTAATTGATAATGCGATTCGGCACACATCAGAGGAAGGAACTGTTCATGTGCGAGCGGAGGCGGTGAAGGAGATGATTCATCTTACTGTTCGTGACACGGGGAGTGGCATTCCAGAAGAAGATTTACCTTTTATCTTTGAACGCTTTTATAAAGCGGATAAGGCGCGGAAGCGCGGGCAGGGTGGAACAGGATTAGGATTAGCTATTGTGAAACATATCGTAGAAGCACACGGAGGTAGCGTGACTGTAGAAAGTGAACAGCAAGTGGGAACAATGTTTACGATCCGCATACCGATCGGAGATGGCGAAGATGGGATCCAGTTTGCCTAAAGCAAGATGGATACTCGAAAAAAGAGCAAGGGAGGCGTTTATCAGCCCCCCTTGCTCTTTTATACTTGGAACAAACCCTTACACTAGACGGGAATTCTTAGGAATTCCTCGTATTCTTGCGTGGGTAAGTGTCAAGTTTGTCTCTGTTGTCTAATCAGCAGATAGACCCAAAGGAATAGAACGAAGGAGAGAATATATCCAGTGGCGGAAATGAGAACAGGGTCATTTATTTGTTTGATGGCAATCCCTATCCATGCCCAGACAAAGACGAGGGCGAAGGCGTAGTCACGATGCCGCCGACTCACAATCATGGCGAGCACTGTGCCGATCACCATCATGCAAATCGTCCACGCCTCTTCTGATAAGCCCCAACGATCCCAACCACTTGCATACAGGTATACACTAATATTTACAATGGTAGCGACACAGATCCAAGCCAGATAAATACTGAAGGGAAGACGCACAAAGAGCTGTTCTCCGATGGTGGCATCTACGACGATGTTTGTTTGAATGCGCCTGTACAAAACGATTAATGTTAGTAGCAGCATCAGCATCACCAGTACCGATAATCCAATCTGTTCGTAATGCCACAAGAAGATCCAACTAATATTGAGTATAGAGCTGATCACAAACCACCAGCCCACGGTTTGTACAGTTTTTGTGTCAGACACGGGAAGAAAGAGGAGATAGAGGACAAAAGCGGCGAGTAGTAGATAGATTAAGCCCCAGATAGAGAAGACATAAGGAGCAGGCGTAATCAGCACCGGGTACTGACTGGAAAGTTCTCCTGTTGTTTTTCCGTTGATCGGAAGCCAGTTAGCGAGGAAATTAACCGAGACGACAGCCAGTAAGGCTATTACATTACTTATTCTTAACAGTAGCTGCGTTTGCATGTGATCCCTCCATTCTTAAAAGCGCGTCCTCTTTAATCCCATAATATGTTGGTTGAAGGATAGATATCAAAAAAGGTGTTCGTTATTTCCTACCATGGAAACCGGTCAACCACATAAAAATCGTCCAATATTTGTCTGCCTGTTTTTGCATCCATGTAGTACAGTTCCAAAACAAGCGTTCCATTTACGGGGATGGTTGATTGTGAAAAGATAAGTTCTTCGCTCATATCGCCCCATAGCGGAGCTCCTTTACTAGCTGTTCCATTCCCTTCGAGCAGATAGTTATGTCCATCACTGACAGCGTAGTGAAATGCTCCTTCAAATGTACGCGCCTGTCCGGTTAACATATAGTGATAAGTGGGTTCAGCGATTGATAGTTGACGAAAAGCTATGTTTTCCTCTTCGTACTCCCCAGCCTGTAGAGGGAGGCGCAGCACATTAACGATGGAGCCATCTCGAGCGGAATATTCATACAGTTCTAAGAAAAGGGAGCCCGTAGTGGGAAAGCTGTCTCTTGCTACGTTCACGTTAAACGAGATCTCACCCCATGAGGGTGCACCTACAGAAGCTTGTCCATGCCCTTCGGATAGGAGTTCATCACCGTTTTTTACAGCGTAGGAATAGGCACCTTCAAAAGCACGTGCTTCACCTGTAATCTGAAACTGAACAGACGCATCAGAGATCTCAACTTGACGAAATACAGAGCGATCTTCCATTTTGGCAATGGCAGGAGCATCGAAGTTAGGCGCGGAAAGAAGCAGTAGACAGACGAGCACCAAAAGTGTTTTCTTCACAGTAATCCCCCTTCATTTTGCGAATCAGGGTCATTATACCGTATAAAGTGAGTGGAAAACCTTACTTTTCCCATGATTACATGTTTTGTGGCGGAACTTGCGGACGCATAATGACTTGGTTATAAATCACGCCTTCATCAGCGGATAAAATTGTCCAAACGGTATTGGCTACTTGCTCGGGTTGAAGCGCGTACGGCTTTTCCTTGTTAGAGAAGTAAGTTTGAATTGAGCCTGGACAAAGTGTGCTCACTTTTACTTGATGGGGCTTCAATTCTTCTGTTAAGACATTAGAGAGAGCACCTAAGCCAAATTTAGAAGCGCAATAACCAGCTCCACCAGCAAAGGTTACCGTACCTGCGACACTTGAAATATTGACGATGTGCCCACGCTGTGTAATCAGGTGTGGGATAGCATACTTACAGGTGAGAAAAGAGCCTTTCAGGTTGACATTCATCATGTCATCCCAGTCACTCTCGTCCAATTCATGTACAGGAGCAAAGCGACCTAGTCCTGCATTGTTGATAAGAAAGTCCAGTTTTCCGTGCTGGTCGATCGTCTGCTGCACGAGCTGCTTTACTTGTGCTGATGAGGTAATATCACACTGCACGGGTGTGATCTGCCGAGGGTGTTCTTGACTTAGCTGCTGTAATTCACCTTCATGACGGGCTGCTGCCATCACGAAAACACCCTCTTGTGCCAACCGCGTTGCGATGGCCCGTCCTAAACCTCGGCTCGCTCCTGTTACGATGGCTACATGACCTTCTATTTTTTCCATATTATAAAACCCTCCTGGTGTATGTATGATGTGTCTCACTGCTATACTTTCCACCAAAGATAGAGGAGCAAACATAGTAAAATCGCCTACACTTATATCTTTTTTACTTGCTTCAGATGAAGGGGGGCCAGGGCGCACAAAAAGAAGATACTCCCTAATAGTGCACAAATCATATCCCAATGCGAATCCCAAGGGTCCCCCTGATATCCAAGGAACTCCTCCAAATTTCCTCCTTTTATTAACCCGGATAAAAACTCAACCAATTCATATCCTGCGGCAAAGCCGAGGGCAAGTATGATAACGATAGGGGTGAGGTACTTGATCGCAACGATATTTTCACGAATAAAAATTTCGCGTAGAAAGAGAGTAACGACTATTCCCTGAAATACATGTCCCAAGCGATCGAAATGATTTCGTTCCATTCCCCCCACAATAAGCTGAATCGGCACCTCCTCGTAAGTATAATGGCTAGCAAGAAGCATGAAGAGCGCAGCGATAAAAGCAAATAGATAAGCCATGGGAGTAAAGGGATAGCGCTTATAAAGAAGGGAGAGTAACAATATCCCTATAAGTGCTGGGAAAGCCTCAAAAAACCAGATAGCACGATCGACGGGATGAATGCCCGACCAGATCGCTAATGCGAGTATGATTGTGATGTAAGTAAGATAGAGAGGGAGATGATTCTTCAAATCAATGCCTCCTTTGCTGAGGAGAAAGGTGGGATAGAAGGCTTAGTATATGGTGCTAGGAAGCAGAGTATGTGAATGTTTGATGGGAGGATGCCTTTCGTTTTGTCCACTGAACGTGTATTTATACAGAATAATGTCATGAGATAGCATTCTCATGACATTATCTTTTCACTGCACATGGCGTAATTTATCTGGATTTAAGATAAAGAAAAGCTTACTAATAAGGTCTCCAGTAAGTTCGCATGTGCATACGCAATATGCTTTTTCGTTAACGAAAAAGACGATTCCCGGGCCGCCGTTCACAGTGGTGATTTGATAAGTGTATTCTCCCTTAGCTTTGCGTTCGATCCCAAGAAGGTAGGCAATGACGCGCTCCATCTTGAAAATAGGGCGCATGGCTGCGGATACTTTACCGCCACCGTCAGCATATACTACCACTTCCTGTGATAAGAGCGAACTCAAAGTATCGCGTTCGCCAGATTGAATTGCACGGATAAATTTGTTCATCAATATTTGATTCTCTTGCATTCCTGTTGGTGGATAATCTTTTCGCTCCAATCCTATAGCCAGTTTTTGTTTGGCACGACTGTACAGCTTGCGACAGTTACTCTCGGATAGCTCTGTAAGCTCACTGATCTCACGGTAACGGTATTGAAATACCTCCCGAAATACGAAGACAAGACGTTCAGTCGGTATTAATTGTTCCAAGAGGAGAAGATAAGCAACCCCCAGCTGTTCACTGGAGATAGCCTGTTCCTCTGGTGGATTAGATATTTCTGTAATTAAGGGCTCTGGCAGCCATTCGCCTATATAAGAAGTGCGTTGATTTCGTGCTGATTTGAGATAGTCAAGACAGCGATTGGTAATCAATTTACATAAGTATGCCTTGGGATTGGTGATCGCTTTCCAATCTACTCGGTTAATCGATTGCAATAAGACATCTTGTACCATATCTTCCGCATCTGAAACACTACTCGTCATGCGATATGCTATGGAAAATAATAGGTTATAGTATTGATGATATAGTCGTTCGGAAATCTCCATCATGCCTTTCTCCTTTCCAGTGGTGGCCCACAATATCTGCCGCGGCTCGTTTTCCACTACCGATAGCTGCATCCGCCAGAAGTCCTGTTTGAAAAAGCCAATCTCCGGCGAAATAGAGACCTGGGATACATTGTAAACCTGTTTGTTCAACTTCTGTTTGTTGTAGTCGTTTAACAGTAGCTAGCCCTTCAGTTATCTGCAGGCGAGGTAAGTATCTTTTTGCCAACACATGTTTGTGCCAACCAGGTTGAATCGTGTCTATGAAGGAGAGTAATTCTGTCTTATGGTCTTTTCCGATATCCTCTTCATGCAAATATTTAAAGACGTGAAGGACGGAGTGCTCAGGATTATCTGTTAATGCGGCCACCTTGGAGTGATTAGCATAATAGACTGGTTGGTCAGCGCCGAGGGCAAAGGATGTGCGGGCTGGCAAGTGGGAGGTCACAATATCGAGAGTAGCCCCGTAGACGGGCACCATTTCGCTAGCCAGTTGTGCAATGGGTTTGCCCAGCTTGTGGTCAGCTACCAGTTTGGCCGTTTGTGAGAGGCCGACGGTGGAGAGGACGAATGTAGTTGAAATTTTTTCTCCGTTGCTAAGATGCAGGTGAAACTGAGGGTGTTCTCCCTCTATTCGTGCTACGGTTGTTCCTGTCCTCATTTGTACGCCGTGTGTTCGTGCCCGCTTCGCTAAGGATTGGATGACTGTCTCCCAGCCCCCATCTATATATCGTACACCCCCCATCGATCGCTGTAACTGTGTAAGTGCGACGGTGGCACTCATCTTTTCAGGTTGATGACTATAGCTTGACAGCCGGCAGAGGGCGAGGAACATCAGCCGCAGTTTGTTGCTACTTATGTTTTTCTGTACCCATTCTAGCACAGACAGATTACGATAATTTTGTGGATCAAGTTTGGGAAGCTGGCTCATCATCGTAATAAATCTTATTTTGTCCACTGGATGGAGATAAGTTGTTGCTAACACAGATGTAGGAGATGCGGGAAGCGAATACATTTTCTTTTGAAACACGATTTTACCATCCAAGGCAGGGGATCCGCCTTGCGGTTGCAGACCGAGTTCTTTCAAGATTTTTAAGCCTTCTCCCCGATGATAAAATGCATGGGGGCCCAGATTGAAGTGCGCGCCTGCTCTCACTTGTGTTTGTGCCCTTCCCCCCAGCCGTTCTCCTTTTTCTAATATGAGCACGTTCAATCCAGATTGAGCTAAATATTGAGCTGCAGTTAGGCCACTTAGCCCTCCGCCAATAATGGCTACATCACATGTTTGGATAGTGTTTGTCACCTTAATCACTCCTTTTACTCTTAAGACGAGGGAAGGGGTAATTTTGTGACAGATGGGTGCAGGATATACTCTGGAAATAAACAAAAAGAAGAGGTGAGGGCTTTTAGGTGTGCTAGTTTCATATATATTTAGTATTTCAGATGACAAGGAGGGTATTTTTTGAAAGCAGTTAGCATTCAAAGATATGGACCACCCGAGGTTTTGCAAGTAACTGAGGTGAAAAAACCGTCTCCACAAGAAGATGAGGTGTTGATCAAGGTACATGAAAGTATCGTTACACCTGCAGATTGTGCTTTTCGCAAAGCAGATCCTGTTATCATCCGCTTCTTTAATGGATTATGGAGGCCCAAAAATCTCGTGTTAGGAGTGGAGTTCGCGGGGATCGTTGAAGCCGTAGGCACTAAGGTGACTCAATTTAGCGTGGGTGATCGTGTATTTGGTTCGACAGCACCTAAAACAGGCGCGCATGCGGAATATGTATGTATACCCGAATCAGGAGTGGTGGTCTCTCTTCCTGCTCAAGTTAGTTTTAGTGAATCCGTTGGTATTTGCGATGGAGGGATGACTGCCTACACTTTTTTAAAAGAGGAGTGCGAAATAAAGCCAGGATATCAGGTTTTGATCAATGGGGCATCCGGTTCGGTCGGTTCGTTTGCAGTGCAACTGGCAAAAGAGATGGGAACAGAAGTGACAGGGGTATGTAGTACGGCTAATACCGAGTTAGTGAAGTCGTTCGGGGCTGACCATGTGATTGATTATACTAGTAGTGACTTTACCCAGACACCTTCAACCTATGACATCATTTTTGATGCGGTAGGGAAGAGTTCGTTTGCGCGTTGTAAGCGGGCTCTAAAACCAACAGGAGTATATCTGACAACGGTACCAACTTTATCGGGGATCATGCAGATGGTATGGACAAAAATGGTGGGGAAAAAGAAAGCGAAATTTGCCGCTACAGGCTTAAAGCAGACAAAAGAGAAATTACAATACCTTCTCCAGATGTGTGAGCAAGGAAAGATTCGGTCAATGATTGATCGTCGTTATTCATTAGAGGAAGTGGTAACAGCTCATCGGTATGTGGAGACGGGACGTAAGAAGGGGAATGTGATTCTCTCTATTTATGAAAGTAAATAAAATGAAGAGCCCTCTATTTTCTTGGGATTAAAGAGCTCTTCTCACACACTATTTGCTCTGTGTAAACTGCGGAATGATCTTTTGCTGTTTGGAATCATAAGTGAGGGCTGCGTCAAACTTCTTACCGCTCTTACTCTTAAATCCTTTAAGTACTTGGGTTGCTTCACCTACAATCATTTTTTTCACAGAGCGTTTGGAAAGTGCTTTTCCACACCATTTGAAGGGGAGCAGAAAAGAGCAGGTGCCTACCGAACAACGATACCCATTCTGCTCTTCAGTAATCTTCCCTTGCTCACAAAGCGGGCAAGCACCGAGAGAGGGGGTGTTAACACCAGCTGTCTGTGATTTCACAGGTGTGGATTTTTTCTTTGGTTTCTTCTTAACAGGGGAAGGAGCCTCTGCTATGGGAGTAAATCTCCAAGAAGACGCTTGTCTTTGTGCATGCTGAAGGAGATCGTTACATACCTTCTTCGATTGAGCGATAAAAGGTGCTGCCTCTTTTTCCCCTCTGCCAATCTGATGAAGGTATGTTTCCCAAGAAGCGGTCATCATGGGCGAAGTAATCAAGTGATCGCCAATAGCTTCGATCAGGACACGTCCTTTAGCGGTTACAAATATTTCATTTTTGTGGTTTTCGATGTAGCTTCTCTGCTGTAAGGTATCAATAATGGAAGCACGTGTTGCGGGTGTACCAATACTAAGCTCAGTCTTTTTGAAACGCTTTTTATCTTTATCTTCGATATAGTCGTATGCATTTTTCATCACATTGATCATCTGTCCGGCGGTAATACGAGGCTTAGGCTGTGTGATTTTCTCTTTGATTTCTACTTGTGTCACTCTACCCTGTTCGCCTTTATCTAGTGAAGGCAGAGCAATCTCGTCTTCATTTCCTTTCTTTTTTTCTTCTTTTTCTTCCCCTCCAAAAACAACTTTCCACCCTAGATCGACCAATTGTTTTCCCTTGGTACGAAAAAATGCGCGCTCTGAAACGACTGTAATAATCTCGGTGGTATCGTAAAGTGCATCAGGGTAATGGGCGGCGATTAACCGCTGTGCCACTAGCTCATAGATGTTTCGCTCATCAGTCCCCATTTTCGCAAGCAGTGGTACTTTTTCGGTGGGAATGATGGCATAATGATCTTCAATCTTAGATGGATTACAAAAGCGCTTATCTTGAAGTAGTGAAGTAGGTTTCTTAGGTGGCGGGACAAAATCAGGGAAAATCCGTTTTTGCTGAAACTGTTGTAAAATATCTGCGAATGAGTCGATCTCTTCAGCGGAGACAAACGCACTGTTTGTTCGAGGGTAACTAATGAGTGATTTTTCGTAAAGAGATTGTGCGATCTTCAATGTTTGCGAAGGCGGATATTTGAAACGACGATTGGCTGTCGTCTGCAAACTGTTCAGGTCGAAAAGTTTCGGTGGACGAATTACCTGTCTCTCTTTTTTTATGTCGGTGATGATAGCCTCTTGATCATGACAAAACTCTTTTACCCTTAGCGCTTGCGCTTTCTTTGCAATCCGGTCGCTATCTTCGAGAAATAGTTTACCTTCATATATTTTCTCATTCATATTAAAGGTAGCAAATACTTCGTAATAGGGGGTAGGCACATGTTGTTCAATTGCTATTTCTCGATCATAGAGTAAGCGTAACAGAGCGGTTTGCACGCGCCCGACAGAAAACACCTCTTTTCCAATCCCTGCACGCTGTAACAGTAACGTATACGTGCGGCTACCATTCATCCCAATCATCCAATCAGAGATGGCACGAGCTTGTGCTTCTTGAAAGAGAGGATAAGTCTCTTTTCCGTCTTTAAGCTGGAGGAATGCTTTTTTGATGGCGGCATCTGTTAACGACGATGTCCAGAGACGTTCGATTGGCTTGCGATTTTTCGCTAACATCAGGGGAAGGCGAGCGATCGCTTCTCCTTCTCGTGCGGGGTCGGTGGCGATAATAACACTGGTCACCTCAGGATCATTCACATATTGTTTTATCAATTGGAAGCTCTTCGCCTTACTTTTCTCCACCTTGTATTTTAGTGTTTCAGGAAGGATGGGTAGTTGTTGTAAGCTCCATCGTTTATAGACAGGGTCGATTTCGTGTGGTTCTTGCAAACGCACAATATGTCCGTAACAGGTGACAAATACAGCTCCTTGCGGGAAAGCCGTGCAAGGTTTAATACGAATGGAATCTCTGCTTTTTGTTTGAATAGGAAAGCAGGCAGCTAGTTTTCGCATCTGATCTGGTTTTTCGGTGATGACAAGTTTCATGTATGGCTCCCCTCCCGTATATATGTTCTTTTACTAGTGTACAACAAAGTAACGTTGAAGAGGAAAAGGGTTTGGTACCATGTGGGAAGCGCCCGTTTTGCTCTATGAGAATATTTTCCTTTGACAAGTATAGTCGAACGATTTACAGTAGAGAAAGCTGTTAAGAATTGAATATGACATATCTTCTTATCCAGAGAGGTGGAGGGACTGGCCCTATGAAACCTCGGCAACGGACTCTGTGCGTAGAGTGCTGTGCCAACTCCAGCAAGCGAAGTGAATTCGTTTGAGAGATGAGAAGAGGAATGCTTACATATCGTTTAGCTCATGTAAGACAACCTCTTCTTGTCGGGAAGAGGTTGTCTTTTTCTTGTGGCTATCATTTTCTAATTGAGGTGGATCATTATGAAACAATCAGAAGGTAAAGCAGTAGCACTCCTCCCCTTAGCCGTATTTTTATTACTCTTTGTGGGGGTAGGTATTGTATCAGGTGATTTTTATAAACTACCAGCGCTTGTGGCGATTGTGATCGCTTTGGCTGTAGCAGTTATGGTAAATGGGAAAGAAAAATTGGGGGATAAGATTGAACGCATAGCCACAGGGGCAGGGCATCCTGATCTCATTATGATGGTCTTTATTTTCTTATTAGCCGGTGCTTTTAGTGCGACTGCAAGTGGGATGGGAGCTGTGGAAGCAACGGTAAACTTGGCACTCACCTGGATACCCCAACATTTACTTCTAGTCGGTCTATTTGTAATTGCCGGATTCATCTCCCTTTCGATGGGCACATCGATGGGCACCATTGCTGCTCTCGCACCGATCGGTGTTGGACTTAGCGCACAGACAGAGCTTTCATTGGCACTGGTGATGGCAACTGTAGTCGGAGGGGCCATGTTTGGTGACAACCTGTCTATCATTTCCGACACGACGATTGCGGCGGTACGCACGCAACAAACTAAAATGAGTGATAAATTTAAAGCGAATTTTTGGATTGTATTGCCGGCTGCCGTATTTACAATGCTGCTTCTGTTTTTTCTCGGGGCAGGCAATACGTCCACTGTTGCTACGGGTCAATTTCATTTCATAAAGGTGTTACCTTATATTGGAGTCTTGCTGGCTGCACTATGGGGGTTAAATGTGATTGCTGTTTTGGCTGGAGGAATCCTGCTGTCAGTCTTCATCGGTTGGTGGGATGGAAGTTTTACAGTAGGCAATGTGGCACAGACGGTATCTGAAGGAATGTTGGGGATGTCTGAGTTAATCGTTCTTTCTATGCTGATCGGTGGAATGGTGGAACTCATTCGTGCCAATGGAGGATTACAATACTTACTGGATGGCATTCTTCGCCGCGTTCACTCCAGAAAAGGTGCGGAAGCAGGGATCGCCGGTATTGTCAGCCTGGCTAACGTAGCGACTGCTAATAACACGATTTCCATACTATTCGCAGGACCTGTCGCTAAAGAGATCGCTGATAGATATGATGTTGATAAGCGTAAATCTGCCAGCATCCTCGATATCTTTTCTTGTGCTGTGCAAGGTCTTCTCCCGTATGGAGCACAAATGCTTCTTGTTGCCAATACGGCAGGTGTCTCCCCTTTAACCATTCTCCCTTACGCTTTTTATCCACTCCTGATCGGCGTTTGTGGCATCCTCGCTATCATCTTTAGCCTACCACGTCTGGAGGGAAAGAAAAGAGAGAAAAAGGTGGCTTCCGCTGAGGTGGTTGTTAACCAGTAAGAGAATGTGATAGGTATAGTCAAATACGAAGAGATTCTACAACCTCGTTTCAGCATTTAGCTGGGAGGAGGTTATTTTTTTGTTATCCTTTTTTCTTTAATAGGAGGATTTTAGTGAGTTATGGAGAATTTTGTATTTAGAGAAGATGTGGGGTTATTGCGTATGTAAACAACAAAGAGGAAGTGATGCTTTTGAGAGATATAAATAATTTAATTAGTTATTGGATTAAAAGTATTGAGGATGGGGATCAACTAAACTTTGATGAGGATAGGCTGGACTTTATTGAAGTCCCGACGAATGAAATTAAAGTTGGAGAACTATTCCCCTCTTCCTTTGAAGCAGTATCTAAAAAATTTGATAAATGGAATGAAAACGTTGATGTGTTTATTTGTCCGTGTCCACAGTATAGAGAAAATCATAGTAAAAAGAAGAAAAGTTTAATTTTCCCACTTGTTATCCCAGCTAAGCTTGATGAGAGTGGTTCTTTACATCCACATAAAGAAGTGGCTCCTTTCATTCCGCGAAAATACTTAGAACCGACTGAACATTCTAGTTCAATTGGTGAAAATTATGATGCAGAAAGTTATAGGAGATTAAATCCGCATTCAGAAGAAGGAACTTGGGAAATGGTTTATAGAGATGCTCAGTCTTTAGTTAATAAAGTAGTAGGGCAGAAGGTAATAGTGGATGGGTATAGACCATTATCTCATAGTATGATTTGGTTTGGTAGGATTTCAAACATGGCGACTTATCAAATTAGGCAGTGCTATTCGGATATGAAGAAGAAGGGAGAGTATTCACCTTTGCTCCACAGACTTATAGACGCACCTGTGGGTGAGAAACAAACTTTTTTAAAAAATCATGATCAATTTAGCAGTTTACACTTTGGACAAATGACAAATCAATATTCACTAACAGACTCACAAAGGAAGGCTTTACATCACTTCTTCGCCTTAGAAGAGGGTCAACTTCTTGCTGTGAACGGTCCACCTGGGACGGGGAAAACTACCCTGCTTCAGAGTATTGTTTCATCTGCATGGATACAATCAGCATTAACTGAAGATGAGCCTCCATTAATTTTAGCTACATCAAGTAATAATAAAGCGATAGAAAATATCTTGGACAGCTTTAAGGCAGCTCTTCCTTCTGATGGAAGTCAAGAAATACTATCGAAGAGATGGATCGAGGGTTTAAGCAGCTATGGCTTATTCTGTATTGCACAAAGCAAGTATGATAAGTATGATGGTCTGCATCCTCTTTTTACTCGGAAATATAATAATCAAAGTCGAAAAATGGATATTTTAGGATATCATTCAGATTTTGAGAAAGAGAATATTGATCAAAAGGTAGACTTATATTTAAAGAATTGCTCAAGTTATCTAAATAAGAATATTGACGATTTAAATGATGCTAAAGTTGAGATATATAGAATGCTAGAGGATACATGCCAGCAGATCGTTAAAATAACAACGTTGTATACTGAGAAGAAAAAAATGGATGATAGATTGTACAATGAATATGGATCAATACATCAGTTAGGATTGTGTGTGGATAAACATACGAAAGAAGAAGAGGGAAAATATCATGCTTATCAGGAATCAAAAGAATTGTATAGTAACTGGCTTAATCATGTGAAAAAGCGTTCATTTTTTCATTCTCTCATAGGATATCTACAAAAAATAGATAATGAGATATTTTTACGAGAGAATAAAGCGAATCTCATTTCTTCTAGTAAGTCACTTAAGGATAAATATATAAGACAACTAATTCAAAGGGAAGAAATGAAATGTTTATCAGAATATGAGTCGTATCGCGAACAGAGAGTTGAGATGGTGGCTTTTAAGGAAAGGCTTCTTCTGATGAGAAGGGAGTGGAGTGATTGGAGAAATCAAAACAATATTAATGATGAGTCTGAAGCCTCAATGTTTAAAATATTAGACGAAAAGCTTCGTTTTCAAGCATTTTTATTGGCGACCCACTATTGGGAAGCACGCTGGTTGATGGATGTTAATGCAGGGTTGGATAAAAACGATTATCAAAGATGGAAAAGATACGCTAAATTGACTCCCTGTGTGGTAGCTACAATGAGTTCAGCACCTGGTTTCTTTAAAACCTCCTCTTACCCAGAAGAATATCTTTATGGCTCAATTGATTTATTAATTGTAGATGAGGCAGGACAAGTTAAACCGGAGCAAGCAGGAACTGTGTTGGCATTGGCTAAAAAAGCTGTAATAGTTGGAGATACTGAACAATTAGAGCCGATTGCAGGTGTTAATGCTCATGTTGACGAAGGAAATATAAAAAAATATGCAATACAGACATTTACTGAGATAGATTCATTTCATAAGAGTGGACTATCTGCTTCACAAGGTAATTTGATGAGATTGGCGCAGAGAATAAGTCGATTTGGGGAACATGAGGAGTTAGGAGGCATGCTCTTAAGAGAACATTATCGATGTCGTGAGGATATCATTCAGTACAGTAACGAATTATGTTATCAAGGAAGGTTGATTCCCAAGAAGAAAAATCCAGAAAAAGGAGAAGAGAAATATAGAGATATTCCTATGCTGGGTTTTGTGAATGTGGAAGGCGAAGCAGAGAAAATAGTTAGTAGTTGGCAAAACAAGCGAGAAGCAGTCTCGATTGCGTATTGGATAAACAAAAATAAAAAATTACTTACAGACTACGATTCTAATTTGGCGAATGTAATAGCTGTGGTTACACCTTATAAGCAGCAGGCGAGGTTGATCACAAGATACCTTAAATCGGAGTTTCGTATTGATAACTTAACGATTAACACAGTACATGCTCTCCAAGGCGCAGAAAAAGATATTATCATATTTTCACCTACATTTTCTGGTGAAAAATGCAAAAATCAGATTCCTTTTTACGATAAGACAAAGAACCTTCTCAACGTCGCAGTGTCGAGAGCAAAAGAATCGTTTTTAGTATTTGGTGATAAAGAAACTTTTGGTCGTTATCCCAATAGCCCATCATTTTTGTTAAATAGACGTGTAAATTCAGTTTCATCTTTTGATGATAGTGATCTGAAAGCCGTCGATCAAATTGTAAATAAAAACAAAGAAACTGTTAAGAAAGGCATAAGTAAGAGTATTCTTGTTGCTGAAACAGTAAATATCGCAGACCATGGATCAACGATTTATAATCAAAATATTAAAAGGTGAGGGGATGGGAGTATGAATAAAAATAATCCCGAGGAAAATATAGTTTTTAATGTGAATGCTGGAAATATGAACTATGCGAATCATGGTTCAATAATTCATTCTCATTCAATTAATGTGTCTCATGACAGTACCACCTTTAAAAGGCTAATTGAAGATTTGCATCAGCATGCACTTGTGATAGATAGCATTAGTGAAGATAAAAGAAAAGAGGCAATTGAAATATTGAAGTTAATAAGCGAGGGTCATCGTAGCAAAAAGTCACGTACCCGTAGGGTAATTCAGACTTTGGAAGAGTGGCAATCAGTTTTTGGAGCCGCATCAGGAATTGGAAGTATCTCTTCAGTAATATTGACCTACGTTCGACCTTTAATGGAGTGATAGATAGAGCATGACATAAAGGGAACCATTAGAAAAAACCCGCTCCTAAGCGGGCTTTTTCTATATCTTTCGTAGATGGATCTGTTCGATGGAGTGATCTCTTGCTTTTTTTAAGATGATATCACCGCGGCGGCGGGTAGGTTCAATATTTTCTTTTAGGTTGACATAGTTAATACGATTCCAGATGTCAGTGGCAATGCTTTCTGCTTCTTCATCGCTGAGGGTGGCGAAGCGATGGAAATAGGAATCGGGGTCGCTAAAGGAGGTAGCGCGTAGTTTTTTGAAGCGATCAGTATACCACGAGTGTAGATCTTCTTCTTTAGCGTCTACATAGATAGATAAGTCGAAGAAGTCGGAGACGAAAACGCTAGGTAATGAAGTGCCTTCTTCGTTTTGCGGGACTTGTAGGACGTTGATCCCCTCTACGATTACGATATCGGGTTGGTATATATACTGTTTCTTACTTTCCAGTACATCGTAGACATGGTGGGAGTAGAGGGGAACTTCTACCTCTTTTTCAATTCCTGCTTTTAATTGATCGAGACAGGCGATGAGGGCTGGGAGATTAAAGCTCTCGGGGAATCCTTTGCGTTCCATTAGTCCTTTCTCTTCTAAGACAGCGTTGGGATAGAGAAATCCATCAGTGGTGATGATCTCTACTGATGGATGGTTGGGCCACCGAGCAAGAAGTGCACGGATGATGCGGGCAGTGGTGCTTTTTCCAACTGCGACACTACCTGCAATGCCGATCATGTAAGGCACTTTGCGGGTACTTCTTGCGAAGAAATTGTCTGTAACAGCATGTAGTTGCTGGGATGCAGTTGTGTACAGATTGATAAGGCGTGTTAGAGGAAGGTAGATATTTTCTACTTCGCTTATGGACACAGATTCATTGATGCCACGCAATTCCTCTAGCTCTGATTCGGTTATAGTCATGGGCGTATGAAAGCGCAGTTCTGCCCATTCTTCTTTGGAAAAAGTTAAGTACGGTGAAAAGGATTGCTTGTCCATGCTACTCTCCTATTTAGCTCTATTCACCTTTATTCTACACCGGATAGAGAACTTGTGCTAGTTTTAAGCAATTGCTTCTGCGACTAATTGATATGAGTATATTTTTGCCTCAATATCATGGGTGATGGTAACGAGCATCAGTTCATCAGTGCTGTATTCTTCACTTAGTTGTAAGAGGCGTTCGGCTACACGGGTTTTACTTCCGACGACCATACGGGAGCGATTACGTTCTACAATCATGCGATCCATCGCTGTAAAAGGATATTTTTCCGCCTCTTCTATTGAAGGAATTCCTCTACCACCAATCATACCCTTTTCTAACATCAGGAGGGAGAGGTCGAGTGAACTGGCTAAGCGCTCGGCCTCAGCATCCGTCTCTGCACAAATGACGAAGATGGCGAGGAGAGTGTGTGGAGTTTGGTTAATTACTGTGGGACGAAAGTTCCGGACATAATTGTGGACCACTTCTGCTCCGCCCGCACCATTGATAAACTGGGCAAAGGCGTATCCTATTCCTCGCTCCGCCGCGAGACGAGCACTGCCTCCACTGGAACCCAAAAGCCACATCTGAGGAGCCGTTTCCAGCAGCGGTGTAGCCAATAGACGAGGAAAGCGGTGTTGTTCATCTGCTTGGTCATGAAGGTAAGTCATCAAGTCACTTAATTGTTCTGCATAATGATCTCGCTGATGTCGTTTTCCTTCTTGTAACGCTTTGGTTGCTAAGGGCATCCCACCAGGTGCGCGCCCAACACCCAGGTCGATACGGTTAGGATAAAGTCCTTCTAACACTTTAAAGTTCTCGGCTACTTTATAGGAGCTATAGTGGGGAAGCATCACACCACCAGATCCTATTCGCAGGCGATCGGTCGCAGCAGCCAAATGACTGATGAGTACTTCGGGACTGGAACCTGCTAAGCTAGGGGAGTAGTGGTGCTCAGATACCCAGAAGCGATGATATCCTAGTTGGTCGGCTGCTTGTGCTAAGCGACGGGTATCCATTAATGCTTCGCTTGCGTTTTTACCAGATGGAATAGGGGATTGATCTAATATACTTAGTTTCATGATGTAGTCACCTCGGGAGTTAGTCTGGTATGCGGTTCTCTTTACTCTCCCCCAGAAAGAGGGTCGTCAGACAGAAGAATAAAGGTTACACAGATTAAAGTGAGTGCTCACTTATATCGATGGTTACTTGTTTTATTATATCTAAACTTGGAATGGAGGTCAGGAGGAGTATTCAACCACAGACTGATGAGATTGTCTGTGGTTGAAAATCTACACAAATTTATTATAAAAGGGAGAGTTATAATTCAAATTGGAGAACCGATTGAATTTCATCTAATGCTTCGAGAGAGCCGATACCTTCTGGCTGGAGAGGTCGATCCATGGTTAGTAGCATAATAGCATTACCTCCACGGTCTTTGCGTCCAACTTGCATCGTAGCAATATTTATTTCTAAGTCTCCCAACAGGGAGCCTACTCGCCCGATTGCCCCAGGGCGATCGTGGTGATGGATGAGTAAGATATCTCCCTCGGGGATCAAGTCAATCGCATATCCATCTATTTGTGTACAACGTGGGCCTAGCCCATTTAGTAAAGTGCCTGCGATCGTGCGATGGTGGTGTTCGCTCTCAATAGAAACCGTAAGTTGATTGGTAAAGCCATGTTGTTTTGATGAACGCTGTTCGGTAATGATAATGCCACGCTGTTCAGCGATGTAAGGAGCGTTTACGTTGTTGATTCCACTTAAGTGTGGAGAAAGTGCTCCTTTTAGCGCGAGTCGGGTGAGATAGGATGTATCCCACTCAGCTAGCTCGCCTGCATAAGAGAGTGTGATGCGAGCGGGTGCGCCAATGCAGGTTAGTGCTGCTAATTTGCCCATCTTTTCAGCTAATTGTTGGTACGGTCGAATCTTTTCCCGCACTTCAGGAGGGAGGGAGGGTAAGTTGACGGCATTACGAAATGGCTGATCGCGCAAGATATGGATGAGCTCTCGGCAAACATCAATGGCTACACTTTCTTGTGCTTCTGTGGTAGAAGCCCCGAGATGAGGGGTAGCGATCACTTGTGGATAGTGAAAAAGAGGGTGCCTTCCCGGAGGCTCAACCTCGTATACATCGAGAGCGACCCCTGCCACTTTTCCGCTGGCGAGGGCCTCTTCCAATGCGTTTTCATCCACGATTCCTCCACGAGCACAGTTGATAATGCGTACCCCTTCCTTCATCTGAGCTAACGCTTCCCGGTTGATTAAATGATGGGTAGCTTTGGTTAATGGGGTATGAACCGTAATAAAATCTGCCTGTTGAATCACATCAGTAAAGGAGAGTTTGTTTATATTTAACTTGCGTGCTCGCTCTGTCGTTAGATAAGGGTCAAAGGCGATAACGTCCATTTGAAAAGCAAGTGCACGCTTGGCTAATTCGGAACCGACCCGACCCATTCCGATAATACCGAGCACTTTTCCCCTGCATTCGGTACCGAGGAAGCGTTTTCGTTCCCACATGCCTGCTTGAGTGAAGGCATGTGCCTGTGGGATGTTGCGTGCTAGCGAGATTAAAAGAGCAAAGGCGTGTTCAGCGGTTGAAATGGTGTTACCATCTGGTGCGTTTAAGACGATAACTCCATGTTCAGTAGCAGCCTGTACGTCAATATTATCTACCCCGACTCCAGCACGTCCGATAGCTTTAAGACGAGGAGCAGCATCCAAAATCTTTGCAGTTACTTGTGTCTGGCTCCGTACCAGTAAGGCATCGGCTGTTTGGATGGCTGTATACAATTCAGCTGTTGTCGGATTTATTTTCTGAATCACTTCAATATCAGATTCCGCCTCAAGTTGGGCTAAACCGAGAGTGCTTAGAGGGTCAGTGACGAGTACTTGAAACATGAGTAAATACCTCCTCAGCTGCTTGCACGGCTACTCCGTACAGCGGCTCTGTAGTTAAGCGAGAAAGTGCCATTTCAATGCCACTAAGAACAGGAAATAGATCCATTGGATCGCAGTAGCCCATATGACCAATCCTGAATATTTCTCCTTTTAAATCTTTTTGGCCACCTGCTATGAGAATGCCGCGTGCTTGTAGGAAAGAACGTATCTCATCAGCGCTCGCATCGATGCGGCCACGCACAGCAGTAACTGTGGGAGAAGAGTAGAGATCATCCGTCAATAAAGGGAGTGCGAGAGCTTCGATCCCGCGACGGGTCATCTCTTTCATCAGATGGTGACGCTGTATAATATGCGAAAACCCCTCGTCTTCCATCAGTTTTAAGGCAGCATCAAGAGCGAACAAGAGCGAGACAGCAGGAGTATAGGGTGTGTTTCCTTGCTTGATTTCTTTATGATAAGTGGATAAATCTAAATAAAAAGAAGGAGTAGATATGTTTTGCATTCGTGCTTGAGCGCGTTTACTCGCAGCGATGAAAGCGAGACCAGGAGGGAGCATCAGCGCTTTTTGGGATCCGGTTACCATGAGGTCGACACCCCACGCATCCATTTGGCACTCTACCGCTCCGATGCAACTAACACCATCGATAATAACGAGCGCGTCACTTTCTTGTTGCACGACCGTTGCCAGCTCTTGAATAGGGTTAAGGATGCCAGTGGAGGTTTCACAATACGTGAGAAAGACTGCGCTTATGTGTGGGTGTTGCTTTAAAAAGTGTGTCAGAATCTCAGGTGTGCAGGCAGTCCCCCAGGGAAGGTCAAGACGATGAGTTTTCATACGATATTTTGTTAAGATCTGTGCAAAGCGATCACCAAAGGCACCTGTAACGACAACAACCGCCTCTTCTGTTGCAGGGTCTAAACTGGATATGGCCGCAGCCTCTAGTGCAGAGGTTCCGCTCCCGCTTATGATCATCACCTCTTCTTCAGTGCCAAAATACGGCCGCAGCCGCAGGCTCACATCTTGAACAAGCTGACGGCAAGTAGGGCTGCGATGCCCAATCATCGGCTGGATCAGTGCTTGTTGAACCCGAGGAGGAAGAGGAGTAGGTCCGGGAATGCGTAAATTCCATTTGTCTGGGATAATCATGGTAAAGCTCCTCCTTATAATCATCGATATAGTTGAAGGTAGAAAAAAAGGTCCCTCGTCCCTCACACGCATATAGATGCATGTGAGGGACGAGAGACCTCGTGGTGCCACCCTCTTTTGTCACCAAACGGTGACCTCTGTAAAGCGCTTATGATGCGCTTCTTGATGATAACGGGTCATCCGGATCTGCCTACGGGAAGAATCCTTTTAGCAGGTCGACTCTGGAGTGCTACATCATCATCTCTGACCACCGGTTCGCAGCTACCACCGGTTCTCTGAGGGTTCAGCGGGGGATGATTTTCTCCATCATGGTCGATAGTGTATGTACTATTATCACCTAATTAAGATGATTATAACTCGTTGTTATTTTAACACTTTATCATGGAGAGAAGATAACGTCAATTCACACTTATTCTTTTTTTAAGGGCGGAGTGATTGGTTGCAATTCTGTTACAACTGCCGTTGATACACTATTTCTATGATATGATTGGTCTAGCGATTTTAAAGAAGAGAGGTAAGAGAGTTGATAGTGGAAACAGCGGCAGCCACAAGTGCACATTTCAAATCGTTAAATGAAAGCCAGCACAGAGCAGTTTCCTCTCCAATTGGGCCAGTAGCGGTCTTTGCGGGACCGGGAAGTGGAAAGACAACTGTGCTGACAAGGCGGGTAGAATACCTTATCGCACAGGGGATCACGCCAGAGAAGATGATGGTGGTCACCTTTACGAAAGCGGCGGCGACGGAAATGAAAGAGAGATTGCGACCACTGATCGGGCAGCAGGTACATCATCTTATGATCGGTACGTTTCACTCTATCTATCTTAAGATTTTTCGCCAGTTGGGTGTGCCCGTTCCCACTATTGTAGGGGAAGATCGACAGCGGAAGTGGGTGAGAGAATCTTTGATAGAAGCCGATCTCCCTGCGGAAGATGATGAGGTAATGACGCTGGTGCAGCGCATAGGATTGTGTAAAAGTCAGCGTATCTACCCGGCTTCTTTGCAAGTAAAGAAAGAGGAGAATGTTCGCTTAAAGCAACTTTATCAGGCTTATGAGGCACGGAAAAAAGAAGAACATGCGTGGGATTTTGATGATATCTTGATTGCTTTTTTGTCCATGCAAGAGAGTGGACGTTATTCGATGCCGTCCTTCGAAGCGATTTTGGTAGACGAATTTCAAGATGTAAACCGTGTCCAATTTGAAGCACTCTGCTGTCTGGCTTCAGAGCATCAGCATTTATTTGTTGTAGGAGATGATGATCAGTCGATATATGGATTTCGTGGCAGCGATCCGAAATGGATGTTGGAATTGGAGCGGTCTTTTCCTGGCTGTGAAAAGATTATATTGACGAAAAATTACCGGAGTACGGATTCTATTATCGAGCTTAGTCAAAAATTGATCCAACATAATAAACTTAGACAGGTGAAAAAGATCAGTGGGACAAAGCGGACAGGCTCTGCTCCCTGCTGGATAACTCCCTCCGATGAAGAAGAAGAGGCGGATCAGTTGCTCACACGCATACAGGATGGAGTAGAGACGGCAATATTGTATCGAAGTGGGACTCAGGCGCGTGCACTGATTGACGCTTTGGTACAACAAGAGGTGCCGTTTCAGGTTTCCAGTGGTGATGCATGGTTTTATCATCAATGGCAAGTGCGTGACTTACTCGCTTATCTCCAGTTGGCGCAGGACGGGAGTAATAGAGATGCGCTTCTTCGGATTATAAATAAACCAAAGCGTTATCTCAATGGAGATGAGTGGCTACATATGGCTGAGAGGAATGCGCTGAGACAAGGGTGTTCTTTGTTAGAGGCGTTGCCGACGCTGGAGGGATTAAAAGTATATCAGCGTAAAGCGATGCAAACACTGCTACAGCAGATGAATCGTTTGCGACTTACGCGTACGGCAGCGGAGGCGATTACGTTTATTCGTGAAGAGATCGGTTACGACCGATTTATCCGTGACTTTGCAAAGCACGCGAGCCAAGATACATTGGGCTTGTTGGAACCGGTCGAAGAGTTATCGTTAGCAGCAAAGCGTTTTCCTTCTGGACGAGCATTATTGGTACATGTGGAAAAAGTAAAGCTGGCTGTTCGGCGTCCGCGTGGGGAGCCAGCTGTCCATCTAATGACATTTCATAAAGCAAAGGGGTTAGAGTTTGAGCGTGTGTTTCTAATCGGTCTACATGCTATGACAATTCCACACCGCAAAAGTTTAGAGGTACCTGAAGGAAGAAAAAGAGGCGCCTGGGAAGAAGAGCGTCGTCTTTTATATGTGGGGATGACAAGGGCGAAATCGGAGTTGGTTTTTTCGATAAGTCGCTCTCGGCAAGGTAAACGGGTGGCACCTTCTCCCTTTATGAAAGAGTTGGGTTGGATAGATCCTGATTGTTTCCAACCTCAAGATGATCCACTGCTCGATCGTGAACGAGCGAAACGGCGATTCACTACAAAGAAACGCCGTGAGGAAAAGCCCCAGCAACAATTTGCGCATGAGGAGATCAGTGTGGGTTCGTCTCTTCATCATTCACAGTGGGGTAAAGGCCATGTAGTGGAAATCGAGTACTTGGAGGGGTTAACAGCAGGACGAAAGATGGTTGTTCATTTTACTGCAGGGAAAAAAAGCATTCACTATGAGTTGTCGCGACAATTAGGCTTAATTGTTATTTAGAAGAGACCACTGGAGGATTAGCCCATATGGATTCCATTCGATTACAGCACATTCAAACAGAGCGGGAGCGTCTACTAGAGCACCCCGTTTATCATGCTATGACCAATCCGGAGCGAGTAAAAATATTTATGAAGTATCACGTATTTGCAGTGTGGGATTTTATGACTTTGTTAAAGCGTTTGCAGCAAGAATTCACTTGTACAAGCACTCCTTGGTTTCCGGTTGCGGAACCGGCGTATGCACGGTTTATTAACGAGATCGTGTTGGAAGAGGAGACGGATGAGGATGGTGAGGGAGGGTATATTAGTCATTTTGAATTATATCTACGTGCTATGAAAGAAGCAGGAGCAGATACAAAACCGATTACTACTTTTTTGGAGAGCTTGCGGACAGGACAGAAGGTAGAAGAGGCGAGTGCTATTCTTCCTGACACGGTAAAGTCTTTCGTTAGGCATAATGTCTCTTTGGCGGACGAAGGCAAGCCCCATGAGGTGGCGGCTGCGTTCTTTTTTGGACGGGAGGGATTAATTCCGGATATGTTTACGAACCTGGTTGAGGGAATGAGAAAAAGTGGTCTTTCTGCGAAGTGGCTTCCGTATTACTTAGAACGCCATATTGAATTAGATCAAGATGACCATGGTCCCTTGGCGGAAAAACTGCTTACCTCTTTATGCGAAGGGGATAGAAAACGGAGTCAAGAGGCTGAAGCGATCGCACTAGAATCGTTAACGATGCGGATCTCTCTTTGGGATGGTGTATTGGAAGAGATTGAGGCTAATCAGGTATAAGCTCATGGAAGACAAACAAAAGCGATGGCAACAGTGCCATCGCTTTTGTTTCGCTCTTCAGTTTCCTGTTGGGGGAGTAAATGGATTGGAATTAAGACTGGCGGCGCTCAGTAGATGTTCGTATGCCTTTTTATTGTGTTGAATATTGGGGTGATTAGGGTTGTACTCGTAGGCACGATCAATATGATATTTGGCTTTTGCGCGGTTACCGAGGCGATCGTAACAGATAAATAGTTTAAGGTGTGGATACCATGTCCACAGATCTTGTTCTACATTGCCATAACTGTTTTCGGGCATCTGTAGTTGAAAGACTTGTTCAAACCAAAAGGTTGCTTCATGATATTGTTCATCATCCATAAAGTAGCTGCCAACACGACAACAAGCCTCTGCTTGTGGAAGGTCGTATTTAAACGTTTTTAGAGCGTACATTAAAGCAGTCTCTCGTTCATACATGCGGTAATAGCAAACAGCTGTCGCGAGGCAGGCATAGATATATCCTTCCTTCCAACCGTTCTCATCGTGTAAAAACTGCTGATAAACCTGGGTAGCATCTTCAAAGAAGCCGTTGTTCACTAATTCTTTTCCATAGTGATACTGATCAACGGGAGTAAAGGTACTGCCCCGCTCAATATGCTTGCGATAAATATCGAGGTTTCGTCTAGGCGTTGTTTGTTCCTTATGGTGGTGAATGGCGATATTGCTGTGATACGTATTGCCAAAAATATCGAGATATTCGTGTACAAAACCGATCCATTTAAAGTTACAAGCACGGCGAACCAGACGATTGCGGCGCTGACTGGTAGCGATGTTACCATGTTGGTCAAAGGATGTGTGGTATGCCATGCTGACAACGTCGATATGAGGAGCGAGTGACGATTTTATTTTTTTTAACTCTGCATGATGTTCACTAGGCAAAACATCGTCTGCATCCAACCACAAGATGAAGTCTTTGCTCGCTAAACTAAAGGCGAAATTACGGGCGGCGGAAAAGTCATCAATCCAGGTGAAGTCATATACTTGCTCGCTAAATTGAGCGGCAATCTCTTTGGTGCGATCGCTAGATCCAGTATCAACAATGATCCATTCATCGACGATTCCTTCAACGGAGCGCAAACACCGTTCCAATACTTCTTCCTCATTTTTGACGATCATACAGAGACTAATGCTCATGTTAGCGTGTGTAAAGGGAGAGAGGCTGGCATGCGCTTCTGATTTGCGTTGATATAAACGGGGAATATCCTCCGTCTGTAAAAGGGGAAAGGCAGGAAGATGTGTATCCATGTGCAGGTGAAACCCTTGTTTTAAGGCGTTTTGACAAAAGAGATCGTCTTCATTGATAGATGAACGGGTTTGGTCAGTAAATGTTACTCCCTTCTCCCACACAGAACGGTGGAAGAGAAAACAGCTCCTTACTCTCTCTACTGTCGTTATTCGACCGGGTTTTTGAAGTGAGGCAGGAATGATATTGCTGTTTAGCGTAATGGAGTTTCCTTCGATTACTTGGGGTTGTTCAATAGAAGGTGCAACAATCTCCTTTTTTGTTTCAAGAAGTTGGTGTAAAGTTTGAGGATGAAGGATAATGTGGGGTGAAAGTAAAAGTATGTAGTCGTAGTTCTCCTCAGCAGCATAACGGAGGATGAGATCTTTTATCTCTCCCATTTTTAAAGTAGGTGATTGGGGGTCTGGGCTTGGTCTTAAGATGTGCACATCTTCGATACGGGAGCGAAAGTCAAAAAGCAATTCACGTGAATCAATTTGAAGATTGAGATCAATCAACAGATAATGAACGATGAGGTTCGATTTATCTAGTGCGATTTGATTCACAATATATTCACGCAAGAGAGCAGGCGACTGCTGAATGGGGCTTGCAATTAAGATACGTGTGTCATTCATGTTGGCTTCTTCCTTTCACTACACAGAGGTTCTTTTCGATTATATGTAGGTGTGTAAAAGGAATATGAGGTAAAAAAGAAAAGACCTTGTGCCTCACGGTGCACAAGATCTTTTCGCTTAGTTGTGATTAAGAGGGATTGTTCTCTTGATAGCGCTTGACGCTTGCTTCATAGAGTGAAGCGGCTACATCACTATCTTCCCAACCCTCAATAATGGTTTGTTTGTTTTCTAAATCTTTATATACGGTGAAGAAATGCTCGATTTCCTTTAAAATATGAGGGGCTACATCCTGAAGAGAATGAACGCCCTGCCAACGAGGATCATCTACAGGAACAGCGAGTAATTTTTCATCTTTTCCTTTGTCGTCGGACATCATGAGGACACCGATGACACGACTTGAGATGACGCACCCAGGGAAAGTTGGAAAGCTGGTTAATACTAATACATCAAGCTCATCACCATCTTCAGCGAGCGTGTGATGGAGGTGACCATATTCAGTTGGATAATGCATGGGGGAATATAAGACACGATCTAAACGGAACGCACCGATTTCACTGTCGTATTCGTATTTGTTTTGACTCCCAGTAGGGATTTCGATGATCGCATCTACGATCAATTCATTTTTTGCCAAGGCGACAAACCTCCTCAATTATTATGACACACCCTATGTATGTAAGGATGAACTAACTTTATTGTAGTCGCTAAGAGCGGAAGAATCAATTCTTTGTTATGTCACAAGGTCTGACTTTTGCTATGAAGAAAGAACATGGTACAATGCAGACAAGAAAGAGGTACGAAAGGAGAACATATGGAAGAGATTTCTGCACGCGCTTTTGCGCAAAGATATAGGGAAGACCAATGGAGAGGAGTGCAGCTGATCGATGTGCGGGAGCTGCATGAGTGGGAGGCTTATCACTTACCAGAAGCAGACCTCATTCCACTACAAACCTTGCCGCAAGAAAGTGGACGCCTGCAGCGAGAGGAACCCGTGTACCTCTTGTGCGCTCATGGAGTCAGAAGTGAATATGCAGCTCGTTATTTAAAGGGAATGGGCTTTTCTAAAGTAATTAATGTAGAAGGTGGTTTAAGTAAAGTGCTTGTTTTTCTAGAAAATCCCAATTATACAGAAAAAAGATGAGCAGCTCTATAAGAGCGGCTCATCTGCATGATACCAACTTAGTCTTCATCATCCACTACTTTAATGGAATCGGTGGGACAACCTTCCTGGGCATCGCGAACTTCTTCATGAAGATCTTCTTCAATAATTGCGGTCCCTGTATTATTGTCAAGAATCACATAAGCGATTCCATCTTCGTCGTAATCGTATACATCAGGCGCAGCAGCTCCACAAGCTCCGCACGCAATGCATGTATCTTTATCGACCCATGTACGCATCGGCTTAGTCTCCTCCCATTTATACAGTAAGAGAGAATGTATTCCCAATCCCCACTTTTATTGTAGAATGACCCATCATGAAATGCAAGGAATACATCACTATTTTGACCGCTGATCTTATTTTCATGACTGGGAATCATTATATAACGCCCGTTTGAATCAATATTATAGAAATAATTATAAAGAGTAGAGGTTGCACATGATGAACTTGGATAGAGAACAATTATGGGAGATGCGTCCACAATTATTGCTGAGTGTCTGGTTTACGCAGGGGATAATCTTACTTACTGCTATTATTTTCTTAATCATTCAAGGGCGACTCGAGTGGAAGCTTATCTTTGACAAAGATGATCTTAACTGGATTATCATCGGGATCGGCGTTGGCTTACTGATTGTGATAGTAGATGTGGTGATGGATCGTTTTTTACCAGCTCGCTGGTTGGATGATGGGGGAATAAATGAAGCTTTGTTTTGGGGACGATCTATTCCCTTGATTGCCCTGATCGCCTTCGTAGTATCGATAGCTGAGGAACTTCTTTTTCGTGGTGTGTTACAACACTGGCTAGGTGTTGTGGGTGCGAGTTGTCTGTTTGTGTTGATACACGTTCGATATTTAAGAAGGTGGGTGCTGATGCTCACCATATTTTGTATCAGTTTGACGTTTGGTTGGATGGTGGAGTGGAAAGGAACACTTGCTCCTGCAATCGCGGCCCACTTTGTCGTTGATTTTGTATTGGGAGTGTTATTGAGTAAGGGCATCCTACCAGTGAAAAAGAAGTGATAGTTTTACTCCCTCCTGTATAAAATGAGAGGAGAGGGAGGGAGATAGAAAATGTTTTATTACACCTTGGGAGGGGTTACTTCACTCATCATGATTGTCGTGGTTACTTGGGTTTATCCTGATGAGTATGCCTTCGAAGGAGTGTGGACCTACTTTTCTATCGCTTATCTCTTTACGTGGCTCTGTTTGCTCTTCAGTCTTTTTTTGGCTATACGTTGCTTAGTTAAAGCAAGTCACTGGTTATTGGAACTTCCATTTTCTATACGTGCTTTTGCTAGATGGAAGTATATTTTTCCAATGTTCATTTGTATGGGTAGCCTCCTGATCTCCTACATCTATTTTCCTCATTGGACACTTATATTAGGTTCGCTTTTTACTATACGAGAAGGATGGCACAGTCTACGGAAGAGGCGAGCGGGCTTGAAGGTAGGAGAGGGAAAGAAAGTTCGTTCCCTTGACGAAATGTAAGGAAATTAGTATAATATGATGGCATAAACTATACATATTCATGTCTTTCTATTCGCATTTTCATAGGAATCCGAGATCATCCATTGTGTGCTCGAGGGTTCTTTTTTGTCTATTGATTGGTCAGGTTACTGATGCAATCAAGCAAAAAATAATGTATGCTAAAGGAAAGAAAGTAGATCTAGGTAATAGCGGAACGAACGATGTAAGGTGTTCATAAGCTATGGTAGGGGTCTTCACAAGAGGGAGGGGTAACGATGCGTGTGGAACGTCTGGATCGGGACAAGATTCGATTTTTTTTATCCCTGGATGATCTAGCCGAAAGAGGAATCAAAAAAGAGGATATGTGGCATGATATGCCGAAAGTACATGAACTTTTTAATGATATGATGGAGCAAGCATACCATGAGTTGGGATTTGAGGTTTCAGGTCCAGTAGCCGTTGAAGTATATGCGATGCCGGCGCAGGGAATGATCGTCGTCGTCTCACGCGGAACCTCCCCCAAATTAGGGGAAGATCCATATGATTATGATGCGATGTATGAATTAGAAGTGACGATGGAAGAGAGTGATGAAATCTCCTTCCGATTTGGGGACTTTGAAGATCTCATACAGGCGGCAAAACGAGCTGAAACGTTAGGGATTACTGGTGGGAAAGTGTTTTCTTACAAAGACAAGTATTATCTCTTAATGGATGTGAAGGAAGATACGCAATATTTACAGGGATTTGTTGCTTTGCTCTCTGAATTTGGCGAAGCGACAACGGTAAGTGAAGCGGTATTGGCAGAGTATGGAACGCTCATTTGGAAAGAGAATGCCTTAAAAGAAATTAATCACTACTTTTCATAAGTGAAAAAATGATGTCGGGGTAGTGGAGGCTGTAATGACCCTACCTCGACTTCTTGATAATATTCCGTAGCTCTGATGGAGTGAACGTTACCGGAGAGCGCTGTTGGAAATACTCGCTCAACAGATAAATGTTGTGTGCGATGCTGCCGCAGCGCTTCGATGATGGTGGTGCGATAAGGCCTTACGTCGATGGTGATATTGATTTGATCGTCTGGAGTTGAATAGATAGGAAGTGCGCGTTCTCTCTGTATTGAAGTAGGGATCGTAATATATAACAGGCGTGGACGGGTGTTGTTAGGGAGCTGTTGAACTGCTTTTAAGGTGTTACGTTGGATCGTTTGATGATCGGGGTGCCCTGAGATACCATGTGGAGGAAAAGTGATTACGATTTGAGGTTGTACCTCCTGCAGCGTGTGGAGAAGATCCTTATAAAGTGGTGTCTCGTATCGGTCTAATGATCCATCGGGGAATTGACGTAAGGATAAGGAGGAAACTCCGAGCACATCGCATGCCTGTTGTAGCTCGTTAGCACGCACTCCTGCCAATTCCTGCGTCGTACACAGCGGCGGTTCTCCAGTTTTACCCGCTTCACCACGTGTGGCACAATATACGATACATCGGGCGTCTTTGTGATAACGGGCGATGGTCCCGGCACAGGCGAATGTTTCGTCATCTGGATGAGCGAACGCAAATAGTATAGTTTTATTCATATGAAAAGTCTCCTTGTATACAAATCTCTTTTGTTCTATTATAGCTGGTTTAACGGCAGGAACCAAAAAATCTTGTAATCCGTCGGAAATTCTGTTCTCTTTCTGTCACTAAGTATTGTATACTTGGTATGGATTTGATGGGAACTCTTTTGTTGAGGTGGTCAGGGATGGGGCAAAACTCCGAAGTAACAACGAAGCGTGATCCGGTAGAACCGCAAGAAAATTTAGATGTGTTAGCTTCGACACAAACCGTGATTAAAAAGGCGTTGGAGAAACTGGGTTATCCGGAGCATGTGTTTGAACTTTTAAAAGAGCCGTTGCGCTTTATGCATGTTCGTATTCCGATCAGAATGGATGACGGGCAAGTAAAAGTGTTTACTGGTTATCGTTCACAGCATAATGATGCGGTTGGGCCAACCAAAGGTGGTATACGATTTCACCCTGATGTGACGGAACCGGAAGTGAAAGCGCTTTCTATTTGGATGAGTTTAAAATCAGGGATTGTTGATTTACCCTATGGTGGGGGGAAGGGTGGGATCGTATGCGATCCACGACAGATGTCGTTCCGAGAATTGGAACGGTTGTCCCGTGGATATGTACGAGCCATCAGCCAAATTGTTGGACCGACAAAAGATATACCAGCTCCTGATGTATTTACTAACTCACAAATTATGGCATGGATGATGGATGAATATAGTCGCATCAAAGAATTTGATTCCCCTGGTTTTATCACGGGAAAGCCTCTTGTACTGGGCGGTTCGCGTGGACGAGAAACAGCGACGGCTAAAGGTGTAACGATCATGATTCGAGAAGCGGCCAAAAAACGCGGATTGGATATGAAAAATGCTCGGATCGCGATTCAAGGATTTGGTAATGCGGGTAGCTATCTCGCTAAATTCTTACATGATGCGGGTGCAAAGGTGATCGGTATTTCCGATGCTTATGGAGCTCTGACGGATGATAATGGGCTAGACATTGATTACTTATTAGATCGCCGTGATTCTTTCGGTTCGGTGACCCGCTTGTTTAAAGAGACGATTACAAATCAAGAATTGTTGGAGCTCGATTGTGATATTCTGGTTCCTGCAGCAGTGGAAAATCAGATTACAGCAGCCAATGCGCACCGTATTAAAGCAGGAATTGTAGTGGAAGCAGCTAATGGTCCGACCACATTAGAGGCGACGAAAATCTTGTCAGAACGTGATGTGCTCCTCGTTCCAGATGTATTGGCCAGTGCAGGTGGAGTAACCGTTTCTTATTTTGAATGGGTACAAAATAATCAAGGCTATTACTGGACTGAGGATGAAGTTGAGAAAAAGTTAAATGACGTCATGGTATCCGCTTTTGAGAATGTATATAATACGGCAAAAGTACGGCAGTTGGATATGCGTTTGGCAGCCTATATGGTAGGTGTGCGTAAGATGGCGGAGGCATCGCGTTTCCGTGGTTGGGTCTAATATTATTATTTAAACAAAGTAGAAAAACACCCCATTGATAAAAGATATGGGGGTGTTTTTCGTTTTGTGATGGGGAAGGGGGAAACGATATGTATGACGTCATCGTGATTGGTGCAGGACCATGTGGATTGTCTGTAGCAATAGAATGCAAAAAACGCGGTTTAACTCCACTTGTTATTGAGAAAGGGTGCCTTGCGAATTCAATTTATCATTTCCCCTTATATATGGAGTTTTTTAGTACACCCGAGATGATTGAAATCGGGGGAATGCCCTTTACAACATGGGGGAGGAAACCAGGGAGAACGGAAGCTTTAAAGTATTATTTATCGGTTGCGCGTCGCTATCAATTAGATATCCACACCTTTGAAAAGGTGATACAGATTAAAAGAGGCAGTGGGCAGTTTGTGGTATCGACCCAATGGCGGGATGAACATAGATCATATGTGGCTGCGCATGTTGTGGTAGCAACCGGCTACTATGACTCACCCAAGCAGATGAAGATCCCGGGAGAATCTCTTTCTAAGGTTTATCATTATTTCCGTGAAGCGCATCCGTTTACTGGTCTAGAGGTAACGGTGATCGGGGGTAGAAATTCAGCGATTGATGCTGCTTTGGAATTACAGCAGGTAGGTGCCAATGTAACTATGGTGTATCGGCGGTCTGCATTTACAAGCAGTGTAAAAGCATGGATTCGCCCCATTATTGAAAGTGCGATCTCCAAAGGACAGATTAAGATGTTGTGGGATACAGAGGTGGAACGGATCTCGATGGATGAGGTAGAGGTGTGTCAAGCGGGGGAACGGATCTCATTAAAAAATGATGTTGTATTCGCGATGACAGGTTATAAACCACAGTTGCAATTATTACAAGGGGTGGGGGCAGCTATAGATGCTGAAACAGGAGCGCCTGTTCTAAATGAGGAGACGATGGAGTCAACGATCCCGGGATTGTATGTAGCTGGGGTGATCGTTGGAGGGGATGATACGAGTCGTATTTTTATTGAAAATGGGCGTTTTCATGGAGAAAAAATAGCCGCTCATATTAGTACAAAACAAGACTGAGAAGAGCAGTGAAAAGACCCCTTTTACAATCTGTAAAAGGGGTCTTTTCACTTAAATAGAATTATGTACGAATTACTGCTGAAAGTACTGGCGTACATCCTTATCTTTGGCACTTAGGGCGAGGGTTAGCTTTACCCGTGCTTTTTGCCCATTTAGACCGCTGACTAAAAGGCATCCGAGTTGTTTTAAATGATGCCCACCACCTTCATAACCATAAGAGTCCTCTACAAACCCATTATAACAGCGGGACACGACAACGATTACCATACCAGCTTGGAGTGCTTCCTCTAAAGCGGGAAGCATGTGGGGAGGAAGGTTTCCTTGTCCTAGGGCTTCAATAACCAACCCCTGATAACCGCACTCGCGTGCAACCTTAATAAAGTCTCCATTGGTTCCAGCGGCGGCTTTTATTAAGGCAACCTCAACGCCAGGCTGTATGCTGGGAAGGTGCTGGGTGGGGGCGACGGTTTGTTGGAAGACAACCTCTTTTTTTGTAAGATGGCCGATGGGTCCCGTGGCCGGTGAGCGAAAGGTAGAAATATTACTGGTATGCGTTTTTGTCACAAAGCGGGCAGCATGAATTTCGTCGTTAAAAACGACTAAGGTTCCTTGTCCTACGGATGCATCACTGGTGGCAACCCGAACGGCACTCACAATATTGGAAGGTCCATCGGCTCCTAATTCGTTTTGACTGCGCATGGCGCCAGTAAGAACGACGGGCTGGGTATTGGTAAGAACTAAATCGAGATAGTATGCTGTCTCCTCCAATGTGTCGGTTCCGTGGGTGACGACAATGCCGTCATATCCACCTTCGTCTAAGTAAGTGGAAATGGTATTTGCTAATTGCTCCATTTCAAAGAAAGTCATATGCGGGCTGGGTAGATTAAAGAGTTGCTCCATTTTTACGTCTGCAAAATCAGATACATAGCGCAAGATAGAAGATAATGATGGAGGAGATAAGGGGGTGATCGCATTTGTTTCCGGGTCATCCGCCATGGCGATCGTCCCACCTGTATTGAGGATTAATATATTTTTCATGTTAAAGTTGCTCCTTCCGTTTGTCGGTTCTTTCTCTATATCATATGTCATCTGCTAGGGGGTGGCAAAGGGAGTAATATCGTGTAGGGAATAAAAGAGGAAGAAATCGCTCAAAATAGCGGTAACAATCTACTGTTAAAGGAGAGCTTGCTATGTATAAGCGGATTGCAGCCTACCTCTTTCCTATCGCAACCATTCTCTTTATTGGGACAGCAGTGTGGGGTTATCAGGTGTATCAAGAACGAAGTGAGATGCTAGTGCGTGCAGAAAATCAATATCAGCGTTCCTTTCATGAGCTTAATTATCATATGGTCAAATTGCAGGAGGAGCTCGGGAAGTCACTAGCACTTAATACGCGTAAGCAATTATCGTCTTGTATGACAAATATATGGCGCTTATCTTATGCTGCACAAAGTGATGTAAGTCAGCTTCCATTACGTAAAGGAGTATTGGATCAGACGGAAGAATGGGTATCCAAGATGGGCGATTTCGCGTACCGAGTGGGTGTGAGGGACTTAACCAAAGAGCCGCTCAATGAGCAGGAGTGGAAGACACTTAATACCTTGTACGATGGTTCCAGTAAAGTGCAAAAGGATTTACAAAAGGTACAAAGTGATGTGCTAAGTAAGAGGTGGCGCTGGATAGATGCAGAAAAGACGTTGCAACAAGAGAAGAAAGGGGCAAACAATCCCCTTGTGGACGGCATTCAAAATGTGAACAGCGTTGTGAGTGAATACACCGAGGTGGATTGGGGCCCAACAGCCAACAATATTGAACAGCGTAAACGTGAAAAGTATACCAACTTACAAGGAAAAGAAATAAGTGCGGACGAAGCGAAGAAAAAAACAGCGGCAGTCTTGGGGCTTGATTCCACAAAAGGGATGAAGGTGGCTTTAAATAAGAATGGGGAGTATGAGTTTTACAGTGTGCAAGCGAAGGTGCCATCAGGAGTAGCGGATGTGGATGTCACCAAGCGGGGTGGACACGTGGTGTGGATGATGAAAGATCGGGAAGTGAAAGAGAGCAAGTTAACTCTTGCACAGACACGCGCGAAAGCCGAAGCATTCTTAAAGCAGATTCCCTATACGAATATGGTAGCAGTTGCGTATGATCAGGCAGGAAAGATGGATGCATTCACTTTTATTCACCGTGATGGTGATGTTATGATGTATCCGGAAACGGTCGTTGTTAAAGTGGCAGAAGATAATGGAGAGGTTATGGGTATGCAGGCGGAGGAGTTTGTATTTAACCATGAGCATCGCTCGAATGCTAAGCCGAAGCTTACCTTGGAGAAGGCGCGATCGTATGTGAGTCCGAAATTGCAGGTGAAAAAAGATAACCTAGCTGTGATCTATGGGGATACAGGTGATCCTGTTCTATGCTATGAATTCTTAGGGAACATTAAAGGTAACCAGTACCGTATATTTATTAATGCCTCTACTGGGGATGAAGAATTTGTGGAAAAGGTACAAAGCGCAGCTTCTTCCTTATAATAGCAGAGGAAAAAAACGGGATGTTCTTCATGAACAACCCGTTTTTTTGATTGCATGTCATTGATATAATATGGTATGCTATCAATGTGAATGTAAAGGTAGCTCAATCCTTCATCTTATTACCTGATTGTTTTGGATTAGTACAAGTAAAACGAAATACATAGTGGGTGCAGGAGTTGTATCAGGATTGTGCTAGTTGTTGCTATCGTTCGATATGGATTGCACTTGAAATCGAGTCAATCGAATAAAGTTCATCCACTATCGAGCAGGACTTGTCCTGCTCTTTGTATTTTGTTGTTGGAGGACCCTCTTGATGAAACGATTAATCGTTGCAATTGATGGACCTGCAGGAGCAGGAAAAAGTACTGTTGCTCGTCTTGTAGCACAGGAACTGGGATTAACCTATATCGATACAGGGGCGATGTATCGGGCAGTCGCATGGAAGTCGTTGCAGCTGGAGCAATTAACAGAGGATCGCGTAGCTCGTATGATGCAAGAGACGAGAATCACGCTGGAATCGACTGAATCGGGTTCATTGGTATACGTCGATGAGGTTGATGTTACCAGTCAGATCCGCACGTCTGAGGTTACTGCTCATGCCTCTTTTGTTGCTAAGATCCCGCAAGTGCGTCAGGCTTTGATTGAGATGCAACGCCAGATGGCTAACAGTGGAGTTGTGATGGATGGTCGAGACATTGGTACACACGTCTTTCCTAATGCGGAAGTGAAAGTGTTTTTGACAGCCTCGATCGAGGAACGTGCGCGTCGACGGTATGATGAGATGAAAGAAAAAGGTCTCCCTGTTGACTATGAGAAGTTGAAAGAGGAGATTGGTGCTCGCGATCATGCCGATCAAAACCGGACTCACGCTCCCTTACGACCTGCCGCTGACGCTCACCATGTGGACACGACAGGTCTTAGTATTTCAAATGTGGTAGAAGAGATCCTACAGCTGTGTCGAACGAAACTGGGTGCAGGAGAGTAGCATATGTTATATCAGGTGTTAGGTTATTTTATGCGCCCATTATTTGCTGTACTCTTTCGCTGGGAAGTAGAAGGCTTTGAGAATATCCCTGAGAAGGATCCAGTTGTGTTTTGTTCTAATCATTTCTCTAATTGGGACCCTCCTGTGATCGGTGCTGCTGGCCGGCGCACGTTGGCGATTATGGCAAAAAAAGAGCTACTAGATATCCCTGTAGTAGGACAGATTTTACAGGCATTGGGTGCTTTTCCAGTGCAGAGAGGTCTTGGGGATAACCAAGCGATTCAGTTAGCAGTAGCTGAATTGCATAAAGGCAAATCACTTCTTATCTTCCCTGAAGGGACTCGTTCGAAGACAGGAGAATTAGGAAGAGCACGCCCAGGAGTGATCATTATCGCAGAATCGGCAGGGCTTCCTATTGTACCGATTGCGATTGTAGGTCCTTATCATCCGTTTAAAAAAATTCGCGTTATCTTTGGAGCGCCGATCGATGTAAAGCATGATCCCGCTTATGTGCAACTAGATGCACGTGCTAAAGCACAGAAGGTGATGGATCAGATTGCGACTACGATTGAGCAGAAGAAGATAATGTGAACATAAATTGGCGAGCAGCTTGTTCGCCATGGGGGCGTATCAACCGTCCCTCATGCTGACTGAAGGTACTCGATTACCCTTTGGATTGGTAAGCTCATATGCCGATTGGCAGGGCGAGTTGATAAGTCATCATAGTATTTGTATGTTAAATGAGGAGGTAGTCGTTCATGGTGGAAGAAGAAATGAAGTCAGAAATGACAGAAGTGGCATCGCTTACACGCGGAGATGTTATCAAAGGTAAAGTAAGCAAGGTGGAAGATCGGCAGGCATTGGTGGATGTCGGCTATAAGTTTGACGGTGTCATTCCAATCTCTGAACTATCAAGTCTTCATATTGATAAGGTAGAAGACTTGCTCTCCGTAGGTGACGAAGTAGAAGTAAAAGTTCTTCGTATCAATGATGAGGAGGATAAGTTAATCTTATCTAAACGTGCTATTGATGCAGAGCAGGCGTGGGAAAATCTGAAAAAAGCACAAGAGACAGGTGAAGTGATTGAAGCCGATGTGGCCGATGTGGTTAAGGGCGGATTGGTTGTAGATCTTGGAGTGCGTGGATTTATACCAGCTTCACTGGTAGAGCGCCACTATGTTGAAGATTTTTCAGATTACAAAGGTCGTACCCTCCGCTTGAAAGTAATCGAAATGGATCCGGAAAAAAATAAATTGATCCTCTCGCAAAAAGCAGTATTGGACGATGAGGTAGAGACGAAAAAGCAAGATACATTAAATCAATTGGAAGAAGGACAAGTGCTAGATGGCGTTGTTCAACGCTTGACGGATTTCGGCGCATTTATTGATGTAGGTGGCGTGGATGGTCTTGTACATGTGTCTGAATTGGCATGGGAGCGAGTAGAACACCCATCCGACGTTCTCACTGAGGGAGACGAAATCAAGGTGAAAGTGCTTAGTGTAGACCGTGATCATGAGCGCATCAGCTTGAGCTTGAAAGAAACCTTGCCGGGGCCGTGGGATGTTGTTTCTAGCTCGATTGCAACTGGTGACATCGTGAGCGGACAAGTGCGCCGCCTCGTTTCGTTCGGTGCATTCGTAGAAGTGCATCCAGGGGTAGAAGGCTTGGTTCATATTTCTCAAATCTCGCACCGTCATATTGCTACACCGGAAGAGGTGCTGGAAGAGGGACAAGAAGTTAAGGTGAAGATTCTCGATATGCAGCCAGAGCAAAAGCGTATTAGCTTGAGCATTAAAGAGGTTGAACACGAAGAAGAACGCAAAGAAATTGAATCGTTCGAGCAGTCTAGCGATGATAACTCTAACTCCGGGATTACTTTAGGAGATATGTTTGGTGATCAACTGCGTCGCTTAAAATAAGAAGTTAGTACAAAAAAACCAGCCTAGGGGCTGGTTTTTTTGTATGGATCCACCCTGTCATCGGTCATACTAAGGAAGTAAGTGTGGAAAGATTGGGGGGGTTAGGGTGAGTCTGGACTTGGTTTTGGGTTTAAGCGCCTATACACAAGCGGTAGTATTAGGAATCATTACGGGAATGGTTGTACGTATTCGTATGTTGCGTATCGATTATCGGCAATATCCAACCTATCCTCATGGGCAGTTGATCCATCTTTCATTGGCGTTGATTGCAGCAGCTTTAGGAGCGATTGCCGTTCCTGCGCTGTTGGAACGCAATTATACCGCCGTCACTTTTTTAACCTTGGCGGCACAACAGTTCCGTGATGTGCGCAATATGGAACGGGAAACCCTCTCGAACCTAGATAAAATGGAATTGGTTCCCCGCGGAGCTTCCTATATCGAAGGGATTGCGATGGTGTTTGAGGGTCGTAATTATTTAGTGATTCTTACATCTCTCATCACTGCATTTGCGGCTACGCTTGCCTCTTTATGGGTAGGTATTCTGGTGGCTGTGTTTATGTTCGCTATTGCAGGCTGGCTCCGGACGGGCAAGAAGGTGGAAGATATAGCAGAAGTAGTAGAAGGGAAGTTACGGGTCGAAGGAGCTAGTCTCTATGTAGATGATATCTATTTGATGAATATTGGTTTGGAAGATAATCAACAAAAAATTTTACATAATGGGATTGGATTGATTGCTAAACCTGCAGATAGTTCTGCCCGAATTACATTATCTAACTTGGGACAACGACAAGCGATTTTACATGACTCCAGTTCTATTCTGGGGGTATATCGAGATACAGGAGAACCGGCTTTAACCCCGATTTCAAAACGCGACTTGGATGATGGAAGATTAGGTATTTTATTTTTGCCGCAAGAGCGCAATGTGCCGAAGGCAGTACAAGTGATTCGCAATGTGCCTGTACTGGAGAGTGCCGTTCACTTACCAAATCAATTTCCATAGGAAAGGGGAATGTATATGGGAGTAACGCTGGAGAAAAAGATTTTAGCCATTATTACAAGCAATAAAGAGAAAGTGGGGGGCGGAGCCCCCATCTTTGTAGCTCGCGACGCAGATGAATTAACGTCGATCTCTTTTATCTTGGAGAAAATACTTGATGGAATCGCGCATAAGATAGATGAAGAAACCATGATTATCGTACGTCATGCGGGATAGAATAGTGGATTGTTTTCGATAGGCTAGAGCAGGTCGTAGTATGATACAATAGACGAGGCAAAATAAGTTTATTCGTAGGAGTAAGGAGCGTAAAAGAAGATGTCGTATCCTGTAGTAGCAATCGTCGGTCGACCCAATGTGGGGAAGTCGACGTTATTTAATCGTATCGCAGGTGAGCGTATTTCCATTGTGGAAGATCAGCCTGGGATTACACGTGATCGTATTTATAGTCGTGGAGATTGGAATGGTAGGCCGTTTCATCTTATTGACACAGGCGGCTTAGAAATGGGCGGCAAGGATGAAATGCTGGATCATATTCGCCATCAAGCAGAGTTAGCAATCGAGGAAGCTGATGTGATCATCATGCTTGTTAACGGGAGCGAAGGAATTACTGCGGCGGATGAAGAAGTAGCTCACATGTTATATCGCTCGAAAAAGCATGTTGTTTTAGGAGTAAATAAAATTGATCACCCTAAACATGTGGAAGCATTATATGAATTTTATAGCTTAGGTTTTGGCGATCCTATCGCTGTTTCTGCAGAACATGGTTCGGGGACTGGAGATTTATTAGATGAGGTGGTAGCTCTTTTCCCAGAGGAGGAAGGGGAAGAAGAGTACGATGCTGATACCATTCGTGTTTGTGTGATCGGTCGCCCTAATGCAGGGAAATCATCGCTTGTCAATACGATTTTAGGTGAAGAACGGGTGATTGTTAGCTCGGTGGCCGGGACGACTCGAGATGCTATTGATACACCGTTTACCCGCGATGGACAGGAGTATGTATTGATTGATACGGCTGGTATTCGTAAGCGTGGTAAAGTATATGAATCGACAGAAAAATATAGCGTCTTACGAGCACTAAAAGCATTAGAGCGAGCAGACGTCGCTCTTATTGTGATAGATGGTGAGCGAGGGATTGCGGAGCAAGATAAGCGGATAGCAGGCTATGCTCATGAAGGAGGAAGAGCGTGCATCTTTGTTGTGAATAAGTGGGATGCTGTGGAAAAAGATGAAAGTACGATGCGACGGATGGAAGAAGAGGTTCGCGATCATTTCCACTTTATGAAGTATGCCCCTATTCTTTTTACATCTGCTAAAACAGGACAACGTGTGCACAAAGTGCTACCAGTTGTACAACAAGTAGCAGAGCAACACGCTTTGCGAGTATCTACATCTGCGCTTAACGATGTGATTCAACACGCTTTGATTGCGACGCAACCACCGTCCGATAAAGGTAAGCGTTTACGTATTCAATATGCGACTCAAGTATCTGTAAAACCACCATTAATTTTGCTCTTTGTAAATGATCCAGAAATTATGCATTTTAGTTATATGAGATATTTAGAAAACCGATTGCGGGAAGCGTTTGGCTTTGTCGGTACGCCTGTGCGCATTGGTCTGCGTAAGAAATCCTGATAGCAGATATAGTTGGGGGTGAAGAAACCATGATGCTTGTGGCTTTATTTCTCGCTTATACTCTAGGCTCAATCAGCTTTAGTTATTGGATTTTACGTTTGGTACGCGGAATTGACATCCGTGAACATGGAAGTGGCAATGCTGGAGCCACTAACACTCTCCGTGTGGGTGGGAAAACTTTAGCCATCATTGTTTTTATACTTGATGTAGTAAAAGGGATGGCAGCGGTATGGATAGGTATTCTCTTAAGTGATGGGAACGAGATCGTTCCTTTATTATGTGGTCTCTTTGTGGTCGCTGGGCATAATTGGCCCATCTTGATGAAGTTCCGAGGGGGTAAAGGAGTGGCGACCACGATAGGGGTGATCACGGTTTTATACTTACAAGCAGGTCTACTAGCTGGGCTAGTTGCTATTGTATTCATCTATCTTACGAAGTACGTTTCACTCGGTTCGCTCGTGTTCGTTACGGCTCTGCCACTCTTTATCTGGTTGCTACAATACGAACCCCTTCACTATTCACTTACCTTTAGTTTAATGATTATGCTATTCGCTTATATACAGCATCGAGCGAACATTGGCAGAATGATTAGAGGCGAGGAGAATCGGTTGGGTTCCAAATAAATAGTGAGAGGGTGAGAGGATGGCAAAAGTAGCCGTTGTGGGTGCGGGAAGCTGGGGAACTGCGTTGGCAGCTGTGCTTGCAGATAACGGGAATGAGGTTTTGTTATGGGCACGGCATGCTGAAGTGGTAACAACGATCAATGAGAAAAGATGCAATCAGAAGTACTTACCTACTCACTCCTTGCCAGACGGTTTACAGGCAACGTCGTCAATGATGGACGCGGTTGATGGAGCGGAACTAATATTGGTTGCGGTTCCTTCGCATGCATTGCGAGCAGTAGTGAGAGAAGTGCGTCCATATCTGGGAGAAGAGGCGCTGGTTGTTCATGCAACCAAAGGATTTGAGTTGGATTCGTTAAAAAGAATGTCTGAAGTGATTGTTGAAGAGGTACCATCAATAGGGAATCGTGTAGCTGTCCTCTCAGGTCCTAGCCATGCAGAAGAAGTGATCGCTAAACAACCTACTACAGTAGTGATCGCCTCACACTCGGAACAGACTGCATGTGTCGCACAGTCACTCTTTATAAACTCCTATTTTCGTGTTTACACCAATCCTGATGTGATTGGAGTGGAGATTGGAGGAGCCCTTAAAAATATTATCGCTCTGGGAGCAGGACTGTCTGATGGACTTGGCTTTGGTGATAATGCGAAGGCGGCTTTGATGACCCGTGGACTGGCAGAGATGACGCGTCTAGGAACGAAAATGGGTGCAGACGCAATTACTTTTTTGGGTTTAGCAGGTGTAGGTGATTTGATGGTAACGTGTACGAGTCATCATAGTCGAAATTGGCGTGCGGGCCATCTGCTAGGACAAGGTAAGGCATTAGAGGATGTGTTACAAGAGATGGGTATGGTTGTGGAGGGTGTGAAAACTACTCGGGCAACACAGCGCTTAGCTACCTCTTTTGAGGTGGAAATGCCCATTACCACTGCTTTATACAAAGTGCTATTCGAAGGGATGGAACCGCGTCTGGCGGTGGAAGCATTGATGAATAGAGGGAAAACTTCGGAGGCGGCAGAACTTTTAAAGGGCTAATATAGGCATTTTGGCTGTTACCAGTTGGACATTACTTTCATACGCTGTAGTACATCCTACCAACACCATAACTTAACGCTCTTTGTTGATCAGGGAAGGGACCAGTTGGTCACATAGTGGATAGTTTTCAATGGATGAGGGTAGGTATGGTAAGGGGGTAACACGGTAATCCGTGTTACCCCCCTTTTTTACTTTCCGCTTTTGAGCAGAGAAGAAATGATTCCTCTTACAATGGGCGACTGCATCAGTTTCATCATTTTTCCTAGGTCGACGAATTCCAGCAGTTTAAGCATAGCAAGCGGGTTACTGCCCCCTCCTTTATTTGTTCCCTTATTCTGCTCATTTGGAGGAAAGAGGGGAAGATTTGGGGTAGAGCCTTTGTCTTTATTATTGTCTTGGAAAAAAGGAAAGGGAGGGGCAGCATCGGTCTGTTGGTTATTGGAAGGGGCGTAATCGGAGAAAGGCTGGTTGGATTCTGGTTGTTGTTCGTAATAGGGGTATGGGGGAGGTGAGGATGGACGCCGGCGAGGTTTAGATGGACGCCTAGGTTGATTAAAGTCGGGAAAAGGTTGGTTTTCAAAATCGGAATGAGTGTCAGGTTGTGGATATGCGTTTCGTTCTTCTGTAGGGGTGCGTGTTGATTGACCATCTTGGTTATTAAAATATTTCTGTGCAAATTCGAACATTTGGTAAGTGGAGTCAAACATTTTCTCCACACGTTGCAAAGAACTACTCAAATCTTGTACAGTGGAACGTATTGTGAAGAAATTGCCTAAAAGACTAGCTAAATTAAACGAAGAGAGGGATTTATCTTTTGTTGTTGGTAGCTGGGGGGATTGTGCTTGATACCGCGGTGTTGGTGTGGATCGCCTGGGCCTCGTGGTCCGGTTACGCGGTTTGGCAGGGGGTCTTTTTTTGGGTCGCTGCTGCGGTGTGGCTTTTTGCTGAGCGTGAAGAGCAGGACTTTTCTGTACGATGGGACGTTGTTTCATAATACGCGACCTCCATCTAGGGCTGATGTCTTTTCATCCTATTCCTGTGCCCCCCGTTTCGAGCAAGGCATGCGCCCGCAATATGCGTAGGTATATGCGGATTTGCTATAATGGAAATGAATTCTTTAGAGAAGGATGGATGAAGAGTGGACTTTTATATTGCCATTACGTTGATTTTAGTGATAAACATAGCTGTAGCTGTAGCGCGTGTTACAAAATTTAAGTGGTTACGGTGGTTACTTTGGGGTGTGGCTATTCTGATGTTACTCCCCGCATTGATGTTCGGTTTGCGCGCGCTGACGGTATAAGGAGAGATGAATATGAATATGCGATTTGTGGTGGTTCTGTTCCCATTACTGATGTTGGTTTCCGGCTGTGGAAATCCAACTAACTGGGCAAACAATAACGAAGGAGATTTGCTACAGCATGTCGGACGGGTGCAATCGGAAGTGGATGCTTATCTTGATCAAAATGATGGGCGTTTGCCGATTCGCTCTGGAGGGGAGCAGAAGCCTCTTTATCAAAAGTATGTAATTAACTTTCATGAACTGGGCTCCAAACCGCCTTCGTCTGGTTATGAACAAGGGGGGCACTACTTGTTTGTATTGGTAGATGAAAAAGATCCAACAGTGAAGCTGTTTGATGTTCGAGTTTCCCAGAGCGTAGCCTCTGTTCAGATGGCAGTGAACCGTTATCTTAACGATAAACGAGAGTTGCCTAAAAATGAAGAAGTAAGTTCCGGCTTTTATCGAGTAGATTTTAGCAAACTTAACATGGAACCCGTCACTGTTCCTAGTTCATATTCGGGAGAAATTCAGCTCCCTTTAGTGATGGATAAGAGTGGGGGCATATTTGTCGATTATCGGATGGATGTTATGCAGATCATACAGCAGCAAAAGGAGAAAATACAAGAGGGAACGGATGCGAGAGAATTATTGCTAGAGTCTTCTATTTACGTACCCGCACATTCACCTCCTACTATTTTTCGAGATGGGGATCCAGTTTTCGTTGAAAAAAGAGACTAAAAAAGTGTATATATAGCTACTATGGGGCATAAGATGAACGACAAGTAAAGGCGAAGGAGTGGGTGCGTTTGGAAAGCTGGTTATTCCACTTGATTTCCATACCGGCCATCTTTGTGATGGGTCGTTTATCTGCCTCGGTGAAAATCGTAGGATTTCGTACTAAATCAGTAGTAGGGAGTAGCAAACGCCAGAAACGAGTGATCCGGTGAGGATGACTCGTTTTTATTGTGGTGAGTGGGATAGGCAAGCTTTTTTCTGCATAAGAATCATAATACAAGGATCCTCTCATATATTTATAGTGTTTGAAAGCTTCGCGCCGACAGGGTAGAGAATAAGGAGGCTGTAAAAATGAAGAAAATAGATATTTTCACAGATATTGCGGAACGGACAGGAGGAGACATATATCTGGGTGTCGTCGGTGCGGTCCGCACAGGGAAGTCTACATTTATCAAGCGCTTTATGGAGCAAATGGTAATCCCTAATATTAGTAATGAAGCGGATCGGTCACGGGCAACGGATGAACTTCCGCATAGTGGAGCGGGTAGAACCATTACGACGATTGAACCCAAGTTTGTTCCTAATCAAGCAGTCAACCTGGCAGTTAGTGAAGGATTAGATATCAATGTACGGGTTGTAGATTGTGTAGGGTATGCCATAGCTGGCGCCAGGGGATACGAAGATGATCATGGTCCGCGGATGATTAATACCCCTTGGTTTGAGGAGCCTATTCCTTTCCAAGAGGCAGCTGAAGTGGGAACGCGTAAGGTGATTCAAGAGCATTCGACGATGGGGGTTGTGGTAACCACCGATGGCTCTATTACTGATATCCCACGTGAATCTTATGAAGAGATTGAGGAGCGAATTGTAGGTGAGTTAAAAGAAGTAGGGAAACCATTTATTCTTCTATTAAATTCTACACAACCATATAGTGAAGAAGCACAAGCGTTGCGGAATGAATTGGCGGAACGTTATGACATTCCAGTATTGGCAGTTAGCGTTGCGACGATGATGGAAGAGGATTTCCTCGCTGTTCTTAAAGAAGTTCTCTTTGAATTCCCTGTACATGAAGTAAATGTAAACCTGCCAAGCTGGGTAATGGTTCTCGACGATGAGCATTGGCTCAGAAATGAGTTTGAAGCTTCGGTTCACGATACGGTTAAAGATATACGCCGACTACGTGATGTAGATGAGATGGTGTATCACTTTGAAGATTACGAGTTTATCGATCGAGCAGCGTTATCAGGGATGGATATGGGACACGGGATCGCAGAAATTGATCTATACGCTCCGGATGAGCTCTACGATGAGATTTTGACAGAGGTAGTTGGGGTAGAGATACGCGGGAAGGACCACTTACTTCAACTGATGCAAGAGTTTAGCAAAGCCAAGACAGAGTACGATAAGATAGCAGATGCTTTACAGATGGTAAAGACGACAGGCTACGGTGTGGCTGCGCCTACATTGGAAGAGATGTCGCTCGATCAGCCTGAGTTGATTAAACAAGGGCCGAGGTTCGGTGTTCGTTTAAAAGCGACAGCACCTTCCATCCATATGATACAGGTGGATGTACAGTCGGAATTTGCACCCATTATTGGCTCTGAGAAGCAGAGTGAAGAATTAGTCAACTATTTGATGAGAGACTTTGAAGATAATCCTTTGCAAATTTGGGAGTCTGATATTTTCGGACGTTCTCTCCACTCGATCGTGCGGGAAGGTATTCAAGCGAAGATTGCTATGATGCCGGAAAACGCTCGCTTCAAATTGCAAGAAACTTTGGAGCGTATTATCAATGAAGGATCAGGGGGCCTTATCGCCATTATCTTATAGATAGTAAAGGGACAGGTTTGTCCCATATATGATATCGAAGCGCTCATTTAGGGTGCTTTTTTTGCTTTATTGCCTATAACTACTTGAACTTGCCGTACGTCTATATTACAATGAACTGGCGAGATTGACCATATTCGCCTTCAAACAGCGGATTATATGGCAATCGCGACGAAAAAGCTGACTGGTAGGGATTGTTTCTCTATTGGTAGGGGAGCTATTACTCTCTGGCATTCCTTTATACTTGGGAGGTCAATAACATGAACAAAGCAGATTTAATTTCGCAAGTAGCTGAAAAGACCGATATGACGAAGAAAGATGCTACTATGGCTGTCGACGCTGTTCTCGACGCTATTACGGATGCGCTTCGTGATGGTGATAAGGTTCAGCTGATCGGTTTCGGTAACTTTGAAGTTCGCGATCGTGCAGCACGTAAAGGTCGTAACCCACAAACGGGTGAAGAGATTGATATCGCTGCTAGCAAAGTACCAGCATTCCGTCCTGGTAAAGCACTAAAAGACGAAGTAAACGGTTAATCTCGTTTGCCTCTTGGGTACATAGACGCATTGCTATAGACAATGCGGCCCATACAAAAAAGCCCCCGCAACAGCAGGGGCTTTTTTGTATGGGCTGAGAAAGAGGCACGAAGCTAGATACTTATGATATAATCGGGGACGTACAAGCAAAGAGTAAGTATAGGTGTTTAAGGATGGACCGATATCATGGAGGCGACAACAATCATGGTGAATCACGACAAGATAGAGCAAGCAGTACGTATGATTTTAGAGGCAGTAGGCGAGGATCCTGATCGGGAAGGGTTGCTAGATACTCCTAAACGCGTTGCGCGTATGTATGAAGAGGTATTTGCTGGTTTGCATCAGGATCCAGAGGAACACTTTTCAGTCGTGTTTAGTGAAGATCATGAAGAGCTAGTGCTAGTAAAAGATATTCCGTTTTTTTCGATGTGCGAGCACCACTTAGTTCCTTTCTTTGGAAAAGCACACGTTGGGTATATTCCTAAAGGAGGACGCGTAACTGGCTTAAGTAAGCTGGCACGTGCCCTTGAAGCTGTGGTGCGCCGACCGCAATTGCAAGAACGTATTACAGCAGATGTAGCGGATGCGATTGCACGTAAAATCGAACCACACGGTGTAATTGTAGTAATTGAAGCAGAACACATGTGTATGACGATGCGCGGAGTAAAAAAACCTGGCTCTAAAACGGTTACGTCTGCAGTACGAGGAATCTTTGCTGAAGATGCTGCCGCACGAGCCGAAGCATTAAGTTTGATTCGCGATTAAGAAGCTGTAAACACCGGTATCAAATCTTGACAGTGTCAATAAATGAAGGTATAATGGAATTTGTCTTCACTTGATACATATTTGATGCCGGGCTATGGCGCAGCTTGGTAGCGCGCTTGCATGGGGCGCAAGAGGTCGTCGGTTCAACTCCGGCTAGCCCGACCATATATAAATAAAGAGCTCTTCCTTTAGGAAGAGCTCTTTATTTATATATGGTGATTACGAAGAAAAGGCATGTTTTCCTGAAAGTTTCGATAAAATGGAGACAAGAAGAAAAGGAGGACAGCTTATGAATCGTTTTCCTCGATGGATGGTGATGTCACTCTCCATAGCAATTGTATTAGCTCTCTTATTATCTTTGGTGCCAACGCTATGGACGTTTCCTCTCGACCAGGAGCGCCCAACCTTCTCTTTCTTGAGGGAAAGTGAAGAAATATCAGAAGAAAATCTCGTTGATTTTATAGTTAAGCAACATTGGACACTGCCTCTGCGCCATGTAGAATGGGATGATCAGGCTTTAACATTAGAGATAGAGATAGAGAAAAAGGTAGCAGGGGAAGGCGAGTACCACTCTCTGTTGGCAATCATTCAGAGTAGCTTTAAAAAGACAAACAATATCCAGATCGTGCAAATTCGTGTACACGCTGAAAATGATGAACCCTGGATGACCGTATTAGCTAATCGTAATGATCTGCAAATGGAAAATAGAGATCACCTCCGTTCGAAACAATTGCTGGAAAAACAATTCGAGGTGAGATATACCAACCCTTGAGCCTGTAGAGCTCGCAGAATTGTGTTATACTGACCTAAGAGAAATGTTTAGAGTGCGTTGCTTGTTGGGGGAGGGGCACAGATGACATCCATAGATAAAGAACTGGGTGGAGTGCGATCGGTCCTGGCCGCAGATATTAGTCATCCGTATCTGGAGAAAAATATCGGGCAGATACAAATTCCTGATTTTTATACGGGACTGGTGTATGCGGCTGTGCAAAGTGGATCACTCGCATCTGAGCGTGTAAACGCAGTCAGTTCTGCCATCATTTTATTACAGATGGGTTTAGACATTCATGATCATGTTTCTGTCGACGGCGAGGAAACGTTGACCGGAATGCGAAAGAGACAATTAATGGTGTTAGCAGGTGACTATTTTAGTAGTCTTTTTTATCGTCGACTAGCAGAAGTAGGGGAAATTAGCTTGGTTGCTCTTATCTCTGAAGGGATTTGGCAGATGAATCAAGCAAAAGTAGATCTTTATACGAAAACAGAAGAAGCAGGATATAATGGATTATCGTCGAAGGAAAAGGTTAGCTATCTTACATCTATTCGTAGTAATATCTTAGTTAAAACCACACAATATTTTACGGGTACAGATAGAGGCACTTGGGAAGAGCTTATTCATCACTTGATCTGGGCAGACTGTCTCTGTGAGGAACAGCAAAGGGGAGCAGCAGAGCTTCAGTTGATGAAAGAGGAAGCTGAGCTATCTATCAAGAAAGCAATGTTTCTACTCGACCAGCTACAATCTGTGGATGTACGCTTTTTTTTACAGGAGCTGATTCAGCGGCGCTTTGGAGCGATGGCCCAGGAACCCGTTGGACGAGAGGGATGACCAATGAAAAAAAGAGAGATGCAGCATGAGACGAAGAAAGAATTTGTACATGATGTTTTCCAGAGTATCGCACATAAATATGATCGTATGAATTCGGTACTCAGTTTTCGAAGGCATAAAGTATGGCGTGCGAAAACGATGGAAAAGATGAATGTTCAACCAGGGGATACCGCATTGGATGTCTGCTGTGGAACGGGAGACTGGGCGATCGCTCTAGCGAAGGCTTCGCGCACTGGGGAAGTGATCGGTCTTGATTTTAGCGAAAATATGTTGGCAGTGGGTGTAACGAAGGTAGAGACAGAGGGGTTGGAGCAGCAATTACAACTGATCCACGGTGATGCGATGCACCTTCCTTTTCCTGATAACAGCTTTGATCATGCTACCATCGGTTTCGCTCTACGAAATGTACCTGATTTGCGCCAGGTTTTATCAGAAATGAAGCGGGTGGTCAAGCCAGGCGGGCAAGTGGTTTCATTAGAGTTATCGAAGCCTACTGTGACTTTATTTCGTTCTTTGTATTATTTTTACTTCCAGCGGGTACTTCCGCTGATTGGCAAAGTGGTTGCTAAACGATATGAGCAGTATCGTTGGCTACCTGAATCGCTACTCGATTTTCCGGATTATCGCCAGCTGGCTGATATTATGAAAGATGAAGTTGACTTGGAAATTGTCGATGTGACTCCGCTAACGGGAGGCATTGCGGCGATCCATATAGGGCGAAAAAAAGGACAAACATGTAGTGAATAGGAACGAGGATCAATCTTATGTCGGCGATGGTGAATAGTATGAGGCTTGATGACATTTATCGTAGTTTGGAAGCGGACATTCGTGAGGTTGAGCGGGAATTGACAAGGGTGATTCAGACCGACCATCCTCTTTTAAATGAGTCCGCTAATCATTTGTTGGTCGCAGGCGGGAAACGGATGCGGCCTGTTTTTTCGTTGCTTGCAGGAAAGTTTGGTCGGTATGATTTAGCCAATTTGAAAAAAGTAGCGGTGCCACTGGAATTGATTCATATGGCTACGTTGGTACACGATGATGTGATTGATAATGCAGAGACGCGTAGAGGGCAGCCAACGGTAAAAACGAAATGGGATAATCGGATTGCTATGTATACGGGTGATTATATCTTAGGACAAGCACTCTCGTTAGCAGGAGAAGTAGAAGATCCACGAGTCCATCAAGTGGTCTCAAAGGCGGTAACAGAGATGTGTTTAGGAGAGATAGAGCAAATTCGGGATTTTTATCGCTGGGAGCAGACAACATCACGGTATTTACGGCGGATCAAAAGAAAAACTGCACTTTTGATCGCGGTTAGTTTTCATACGGGTGCGTTAGTAAGTGAAGTTCCAGCTGACTTGACTCGCCGCCTTCATCTCTTTGGTTATTACATGGGGATGGCGTTTCAACTGACCGATGATGTTCTTGACTTTACGGGTGATGACCAATCACTAGGTAAACCTGCCGCTAGCGATCTACGTCAGGGGAATATCACGTTACCAGTGATCTATGCCATTCACTGTGCCGATGGGCGAATACGAAATCCTGTGTTGCGCTATGTTCAAGGGGATCACAGTTTGTCTGCCATTGATGGGGCGATTGAGGCGGTGCGCAATTCTGGAGGTATCTCTTATACTAATCAGCTAGCTCAGCGTTATTTGGCAAAAGGTTTTGCTCTGTTGGAGAAAATGCCTGCTTGCCATGCACGGGATCTATTAGAGCAATTGGCGCGATTTATAGAACAGCGTTCCTATTAATAGGTTTTTGTTTGCCTTCGCACCGTTTTTCTGATAAAATGCCCTTTGGTTACATAACGACCAATTAATAATGAAAAGAAAAGAGATCATCTATATAGATGAATCATGTCATGGAGGATGAGTGTAATGGAAAAAACATTTTTAATGGTAAAGCCAGATGCTGTTCAGCGTGGTCTTATTGGTGAAATCGTAGCTCGTTTCGAGAAGAAAGGATTTAAACTCGTTGGTGCAAAATTGATGACGATTCCTGAAGAATTGGCGAAAGAGCACTATGGTGAGCATAAAGAGCGCCCTTTCTTTGGAGAATTGGTCAACTTTATCACTTCCGCACCCGTCTTTGCGATGGTGTGGGAAGGTGACGATGTGATTGCTACCGCACGTCAAATGATGGGTAAAACCAACCCCAAAGAAGCAGCGCCTGGTACAATTCGTGGGGACTTTGGGATTAGTGTTGGTATGAATATTATTCATGGTTCTGACTCGGCCACCAGTGCTGAGCGTGAAATCTCGTTGTTCTTTGATGAAAAGGAACTAAATGTGTTTACGAAAACGATGGATGAGTGGATTTACTAAGCGAAACTCGTCAAATCCTTTTATATGAGAAAAAGCCGATGATTCCTGGAGGAGTCATCGGCTTTTTTACATGTATTCTCATAATATGTAAACAAGTTTGCTACACAAACTAATAAAATAGATGAGGTAAATTGCGGCATGCAGTTTAAGATCAGGAGGTAAAAATGAAAATCATGTGGAGTGTGGGGATTGGAGGAATGGTGGGCGCTACTTTACGTTATTTGTTATCGTTAGGTATTGCTCAGGTAGGTGTCTCTTTTCCGCTGGCGACACTAGTGACAAATTGGCTAGGGTGCTTTCTACTCGCTTGGTTTATTGTGTGGACTAACCAATATCTTAAGCTGGCGTTGGAGCTGAGAGTAGGGATTGGAACAGGGCTTATCGGTTCATTTACCACGATGTCTACATTTAGTGTGGAAATGGTGCAGCTATTTCAGCAGGGGGACGTATTGGTTGTATGTTTTTATGGTTTCCTCAGTCTTAGTGGTGGTCTGTTGCTCGTCCTGGTGGGATTTAAGCTCGGGAGTACGAAAAAGAAAAGAGAGGAGATATGATGAAGATTGTATTGGTTGCTTTAGGAGGGTTTGGGGGTGCTCTCTTGCGATGGTGGATGAGCCGCTTTTTTAACGATTTTTCTTCTACAAGTCCATTTCCGTTGGGAACACTACTTGTCAATGTGCTTGGTTCGTTTCTATTGGGATATTTGTATGAAATATTCGGATCTGATGAGATGTATTTGTTAGTCGGAGTAGGTTTTCTTGGCTCATTCACAACATTTTCAACCTTTCAGTTGGAAACAGTCTATTTATGGCGGGATAGAAAGTGGACGCTCTCTATTTTATATTTCATCTTGACCTATGTTTTGAGCATCTGTGCAGCTTGGGTGGGATATCTGCTTTAGAGATAAGGGGATCACCTGTATTCTCTAAATACTTATTGACAAGGTATCGCCTCCATGGTTTAATGGGTTTAGAATTTATTTTGCACTTATGCAACTTATATGTGCTTTGCAAATAAAATTTGTTATAGTCATAAATGATCATTTGTGCATGGCTATTTGAAACAAGGGAGAGAAAGAGAATAATGAAAAATTGGAACCGTACGTTGGGTGTTGCTTGCATGGCAGTCATGATGCTGATTGTTAGTGCTTGCGGCTCTACTAACTCGGATAGTGACAATGGAAAAATAAAAGTTACAGCGACGACAGGCATGATTGCAGATGCGGTTAAAAACGTCGGTGGCGAACATGTAGAGGTTACGGGTCTGATGGGACCAGGTGTAGACCCACACTTATATAAAGCTTCGCAGGGCGACATCAGAAAACTGGATCAAGCGGATATCATTTTTTATAACGGAATTTACCTTGAAGGAAAGATGGGGGATATTTTAGTAAAAATGGCGAGTGATAAACCTGTGATTGCGATCGCAGAAAATGTTGGGGATAGTCAGTTATTAGAAACAGTCGATGGAGCTTACGACCCTCATATTTGGTTTGATGTCCAACTGTGGATGACTGCTGTTGAAAGCGTTCGCGATGGGTTGATTAAACAGGATCCGGAACATAAAGAAGATTACGAAGCACAAGCAACGGCGTATCTTAAAAAGCTCGAAGATCTGGATCAATACGTAACAGAGCAGATTTCCACCATCCCAGAAGATCAGCTCGTTATGGTTACTGCACACGATGCGTTCACTTACTTTGGCGAGGCGTATGGGATGGAAGTCGTAGGCTTGCAAGGAATTAGCACAGCTTCTGAATATGGATTAAAAGACGTACAGAAGATCGTAGATTTATTAGTTGACCGTGAAATTAAAGCTGTTTTTATTGAATCGAGTGTTCCCAAACGATCCATCGAAGCGGTTGTTGAAGGTGCTAAAGCCAAAGGTCATGAGGTTACCATTGGTGGTGAACTCTTCTCTGATGCTATGGGTGAAGAAGGAACAGAAGAAGGGACATATCTTGGGATGGTACGTCACAACGTGGATACCCTAGTAGAAGCTTTGAAGTAGAAAGGAAGACTTACCATGAGTGAAACAAACATACATCCGGTATCGGTACGGCAGCTCTCTGTTGCCTATCACAAAAAGCCGGTATTACGAGATATTGGTTATGATGCTCCTGAAGGAGAATTAATTGGGATCATTGGTCCAAATGGGGCCGGTAAATCTACATTTATTAAAGCTGTGTTAGGACTTTTGCCTCTAGCTAGTGGGAGTGTTTCCTTCTATGGGAAGTCTTATGATGAGCAGCGCCATCTAGTTGGGTATGTTCCCCAACGGGAGTCTGTAGACTGGGATTTTCCCACTGATGTACTTGATGTTGTTATGATGGGGCGGTATGGAAACCTGGGATGGTTTCGCCGACCAAAAAAGAAAGATCGCGAAATTGCGATGGAATGCCTTAAGAAAGTGGGCATCGACGCTCTTGCTAAGCGGCAAATTTCGCAGTTGTCAGGTGGACAACAACAACGGGTTTTCTTAGCCCGTGCATTAGCACAAGATGCAAAGATTTACTTTATGGATGAACCATTTGTGGGTGTGGATGCAGCTACGGAAAAAGCGATTATTCAGGTTCTTAGTGAGCTGAAGGCACAGAAAAAGACGGTTTTGGTTGTTCATCACGATCTGCAAACGGTTCCTGAGTATTTTGATTCCGTTTTACTTCTTAACATGCGTCTGGTTGCGTGCGGCCCCACCAAAGAGGTTTTCACACCGGAAAATCTCCAAAAAACGTATGGGGGTCGACTCACATTTATTCCAGGAGCAGAAGAGTTGGCTATAGTAGGTGATCGCAAATGATGTCGATCTTTATGGACCCTAATGCATGGTGGGTTCTCTCGGGAACAACCCTACTAGGGCTTTGTAGTGGAGTCCTCGGTAGTTTCGCTTTTTTGCGTAAGCGAGGGCTTATGGGCGATGTCCTCGCTCATGCTGCACTACCTGGAATCTGCCTAGCCTTCATGCTGATCGGATCTAAGAATTCGTTTGCCTTTCTCTTAGGAGCCATCTTTACCGGTGTACTAGGGTCTCTTTGTATTCAATGGATTACCCGTTATTCTCGCATCAAAGAAGATACTGCCTTGGGACTGGTGCTGTCTGTCTTCTTTGGTTTTGGAATTGTACTTCTAACGCAAATTCAACATAGTAATGATGGCAATCAATCTGGTCTGGATAAATTCTTATTCGGACAATCGGCTTCCATGGTTCCCAGCGATGTTACTATGATGAGTATTATCTCTGTGGTCTTGCTTATGCTCTGCTTTCTGTTTTTTAAGGAGTTGAAACTTCTTTGCTTTGATGCCCAATTTGGGCAGAGCATCGGTTTCTCATTGAGAGGACTGGACTTTCTATTAATGTTGTTTCTAGTGATTGCTGTTGTCATTGGCTTGCAAGTTGCCGGTGTTGTTTTGATGGCGGCTATGCTTATCACTCCTGCTGCCGCTGCTCGTTACTGGACAGAAAAACTCCACTTGATGGTGATCATTTCGGCAGTCATGGGTGCTTTATCTGGCGTATTGGGAACATGGATCAGTGCTTTGGGTTACAATTTGTCTACCGGTCCCCTGATCGTTATGGCTGCGACCACGATGTTTATCGTTTCCATGATTTTTGCACCTAAGAGAGGGTTGTTGGCTAAATGGATTCACCATTTGCGTACACGAAAACAAGTGGCACACAATCAAATGTTGGAACAACTCTTCCTGCTTTCATTGGAAACGAAAAGCCTCTCGCTTTCGCTCTCGGACATTCCTAAAACGAAGCGTCCGTCGAATAGTCAGTTTAAGGAACTCGAAAAAGAAGAACTCCTTACCTTCTCTTCTTCTGAACAGACTGTCCAGCTGAGTGAAGAAGGTTTTCACATGGCATACGAAGTTGTCTTAAAAAAACGTATGTTTGAAATGTGGTTAATGCATGAAAGCGATCTTGAAGGAGAATATCCAGTACGAGAAAAGATCTCACAATCGTATATCCCCGATGAAATCAAACAACGTTTGCATCAATTGCTTGTTCAACATCAATATGAACCACAGTGGCATCCACAGCTACAAGAGAGGAGGGCAACCTCATGAGTGATTTTTGGATTATCCTCACTGGCGGTCTCGTCGCTGCTGCTTGTGGCATGCTAGGCTGTTTTCTCATCCTGCGTCGTATGGCGATGATTGGAGACGCGATCAGCCATGCCATCCTGCCTGGAATCGTGCTTGCTTTTCTTTTCAGTGGAAGTCGAGATCCTTTGCCGATGTTGATCGGGGCTGCTATTTTTGGTCTTTTGTGCACCATTATAATTCAGATGTTACGTGGGCAAGGTGTTCAATCGGACGCTGCAATCAGTGTTAGCTTTACATCCTTGTTTGCCATTGGAATTATTTTAGTCTCTTTGTTCTCACGTCAAGTAGATCTCGATCTGGATTGTGTTCTTTATGGAGAGATCGCTTATGTTCCTTGGGACACATGGCAACTATTTGGTTTAGATTTAGGACCAGTGGCCGTTTGGGGAATTGGGGCTGCCTTCCTCTTTAGTTTAGGGTTGATTCTCTTGTTCTATAAGCAGTTTAAACTTTGTGCTTTTGATCCTGCTCTCGCGGCAACATTGGGCATCCCGGTTATGCTTTTTCACTATTTACTTATGGGCATGGTTTCTGTTACTACGGTCGCTTCTTTTGAAAGTGTAGGTGCAATCTTAGTTGTGGCTATGCTGATCGTTCCATCGGCTACTGCCTACTTACTGACGGATCGTCTGTCTGTTATGCTTTGGCTTAGTGTCATTATTGGCTTCATAAGTTCAGCTGGTGGTTACTTTATGGCACAACAAATAGATGCCTCTATTGCGGGTTGTATGACTTCGATGGCTGCAGTGCTGTTTGTGATTGCGTTTTTGTTCTCACCTAAACATGGGGTTCTCACCCGCTGGTGGATGCAAAGACAGTTACGAAATCAATTAGAAACAGAGAATGCTAACGGATGATGCAAAACAAAACGGTTACTCCTCCATGCAAGGAGGAGTAACCGTTTTTTCTCATACAAATTTCTCTTTAGTTAACTTATTTCTCCCTCTCCTAATCCACGCGGGCCTCTAGCCCCACGTGGCCCACGTGGTCCACGTGAGCCTGTTGGACCCGTTGGACCGGTTGCTCCTGTCACACCTTGACTGCCAATGCTTACGGCATACGCATCAATAATTCCACCAAATACGGATTGGAAAGCCCCCGGTGTAATTGGAAAATCGGTTGAGAACGTAAACCCGGTTGCAAAAATGCGGTTTTGCCTTCCGACTGCTACCCCTCTCCCGGTATCAGCTAAGCTTCCCCCGAAGTAGGTTGAGTATAAAATACCTGTTCCAGCAAAGCTGACGAGCGTAAAGAACGCATCGGATAGTCCTCGCAGATTACGTTGAACGGCATCTGAGGTAATAGGAAAGTCGTTCGATGTGGTGGTACCCACTATCCAAGCATTGTTAAACGGGTCCAATGCGATTGCATTCCCAAAATCTCTCACATTTCCTCCCAAATAGGTTGAATAGACAATGTTGTTTCCTTGTGGAGTGAACTTTGTCACATATGCCTTATTAAGCGCAGGACTCAGCTGTGTTTGAAAGGCACCATTTGATGTAGGGAAGTCAGTTGAGCCCGTTTGACCGGTTACATAAGCAGAGCCAAATGCATCGATGGTAAGAGCTAACCCTTCTTCCAGACTATCTCTACTCTCTCCACCTAGGTAGGTAGAGTAAATTAAGGATGATCCCTCATCATTCAACTTGGTAACAAAAGCTTTTTCTAACCCCCTAAAAACCGTTTGAAAGGCACCTGCTGTGATAGGGAAATTAGTAGAATTTGTGCATCCAGTGACAAAAGCTTGATTATTGGTATCAATTGCAATTCCCCTACCTTGATCTTCGTTATCCCCTCCGAGATAAGTTGAATAAACGAGTGATGTACCTGCCGGGCTCACTTTGGATACAAATGCATTTGCTTCTCCTTGTGGGAGAGTCTGAAAGGCACCTGCTGTGATGGGGAAATTAGCGGAAGAAGTAATACCGGTGAGATAAGCGGCTGCAGAGGCATCAAGTGCAATACTAAAACCTAGATCTTCATCGCGTCCTCCTAGGAACGTAGAGTAAACGAGAGATGAGCCATCAGGGGTAAGTTTCGTCACAAACGCATCCCCTATGCCTCCTCCATAGATGGATTGAATCGCATTCTTTATGGGGAAGTTGGTGGAGCATGTTAAACCGGTTATATATGCATTTTCTTCCATATCAATTGCCACATCCCCGCCTTGATCGGTATCTGATCCGCCGATGTAAGTAGAATAAAGAAGGGACATCCCATCGACACTCATTTTTGTTACAAATACATCGCTTTCTCCCTCGAGGTTGGTCTGAAAAGCACCTGTTGTAATAGGGAAGTTTGTTGACTGAGTTGCTCCTACCACATAAGCATGCTGGTTGCCATCTACGGAGATACCTAAACCAAGATCATCATCATTCCCACCTAGGTAGGTAGAATAAAGGACGACCAATGGATCGATGACGAGCGGTAAGCTTTGATCGTAATCTTCTAAAATCTCAAATCCAATGGTTCCATCATCTCTTAGCTCAAATCGAGTCGGAATCTCTTGTTGCTCTTGAAAACTAACCGGTTGTTTTTCAATGAGGAGGCAGGAGGGTGTTTGGATCCACAATTCCCCTGAATTCGATAAGATCAATTGATCATTGCCCTCATAAGTTAACTGAACCTTCTTGGGATCTGTTCCAGGGTGTACGATAAATTCGTATTTAAATCCATCTGTATGGTGGCGAAAGACGGCATCTACACCTGTCCATAAGCCAAAATAATGGGCGCTTCCTTTCTCTTTTCCCATCTGGATTCTGACATCAGCTTGCGGATGACAAAAAGATAGCTTCACTTTGTAACTTGTTAATAGTAAGCCATCTTTCTGGTAATTCAAGTGAAAGGGGCCTCTACAGGGAAGAGGCTCTATGTTACTCATACCGATGATAGAATTATGCACAACCGTCTCACTTCCTTTTAAGCGTTCTAAATAATCGCTGTATGGGATATATGCTATGTCATCAAATCAACTTTTGTTTAGGCAGAACACAAAACTTGTCCAATTTTTTTGTGATTGACAAACATTCTCTCCCTATAATATCATGTGTTTAAACGGTTAAACATATGATATTATAGGAGGAACCAATGATGAAACAGACTGCTTTAATTACAGGTGCTTCAAGTGGAATAGGGGAAGAGCTGGCTAAGGTGTTTGCAAGGAATAATCATGATCTTATCTTGGTTGCGCGTAGAGAAGATCGTTTAGCAAAGTTAGCACAAGAATTACAGCAGCAATATGGTGTGCAAGCAGAGGTTTTAGCTGAGGACCTTGGGGATGAAGGGGCACCAGTTCGCATTTATGAACAGATGAAGCAGAGTGGAAAGCAAGTGGATATTTTAGTTAACAATGCCGGCTTTGGTTCATTTGGTTCGTTTGTGGAGCAGGATTTAGAGAGCGAATTAAACATGGTAGATGTTAATGTAAAAGCATTAGTAGCATTAACCAGACTCTTCCTTCCTGATATGGTGGAAAGGGGATATGGAGGGATTCTTCACACAGCCTCGGTGGTGGGTCTTTTACCAGGGGGACCACTAATGTCCATCTATTACGCTACAAAATCATTTGTTGTTTCGTTTACACAAGCGCTAGCTAATGAATTAGAGGGGACGGGAGTAAAGGTAAGTGCTCTTTGCCCAGGCCCCACGAAGACTGGTTTTCCAGAACGGGCAAGTTGGGATGCTTCTAAAGTGATGAAATCAGCAATGACCGCGTCACAAGTAGCACAGATTGGTTATGATGGTTTTCAAAATGGGAAGATATTAACGGTTCCTGGGTTTTCGAATCGACTCATTATCCGTTTAGGACAAATGTTACCGCGTAAAGTAGTGACAAAGGTAGTTCGTCGATCTCAAGATGCGCGCTCATAGTATGTGCTTACCAGTAGATGTTTTTTGTGAAAACGATTAAAATAGAAAGGATCGAATGGTTTTATATTGAAAGGTCATGTTCGTGGAGGAAATGTCATGGAGCAAATGAAGATGGAATCCTTTTGCAACTGTACACCGATCTTTCATGCGTTGGGTGATCCTGCTCGTCAACGAATTATTCTCATGTTGGTGGATAAAGAAAGATTAAGTGTAAATGAAATTGCAGAACAGTCGACTTTGTCGCGCCCAGCCATCTCTCATCATCTTAAAGTACTACGTGAAGCAGGTTTGGTTCATATCGAGCAAAAAGGAACACAACGCTTCTATTCACTAAGTATGGAAGATGCGATTGGTAAGCTCAAAGCGCTGGTACAAGCAGTGGAGCACGCGTGCGAAAAATAAGGATATGAAAATATTTTACATAAAAGGACCTACCCGGTAGATCGGTAGGTCCTTTTATGTAAAACTAAGGTTTCTTCACTTCAAGAATGATACTCTCCATGAGTGGTTGACTCTCTATTTCGTAGGGAGCATGGGTATTGGCATTTAAGGTGACGGCTATTGTGTGTCTACCAGGAGATAATGATGGAATATGATACCAGGAACTATACAAACGAGCTACTTTTTTTCCATCAATATAAAGATGTGCGTGCCCAGTTCCTTGTTGGTGCTGTTTACCTGCATGTTCAGGGGTGAATGTGAAATGGGTGGTTTTCAAATTAAGATTCCAACCTGAAATGGGATCGGGCGTAATGGTGAGCTGGAGCGTAGGAGCGTTCTCCTTACTTATCTCGATGGGCTTTTGTGCACTCATTTGATGATGGGAAGATGACATGTCGTCTTGAGAGTGATGTGTTGAACTTGTTTGATTTGCTGGATGGGCATGTAACTCTTGATCTTTCGGGGTTATCCAATCTGCTCCCCAGTTAAAGGTGTAGTAAATGAGTACACCTATAACCATATAGCCGATGGTGCTTCGTTCTTTTTTAAGCAGTGGGAACAGCTCACTCCCGGTGATGTAAAGAAGTAATCCGGCGGCAAAGAGGAGGGAAGCGGAAGTAAAAGTCGAATTCATAGAGAATATAAACCCTAGACTGTAACCGCTCAATGTCCCTAAGAAAGTGATAAATGCTAATATAAGAGTAAAGACGAATGCTTGCCTTCTCGCTTGTCTCCATGCGACGATAAGGGTAGAAATGACGGCTCCTTCAGGTATCTTGTGTAATATCAAAGCAAACGCGAGGGTGATGCCGATCGTAGCTGTAGCTAAAAAACCTACGCCAATCGCAAAACCTTCAAAGAAGGCATGAACAGATAACCCTATCATGGTGATCCATATTACTTTTTTGCTGCTCTCGTTTTGATGTCGAGCAATAATCACATGAAGTGCTAGAGCGACTAGAAAACCGATGACAATCCAAGGAGCCATCTGGGGAGAACTTGGTAAAGCATGAGCGAGCAAACCGCTGACGATCACGGTAAGGAGAAGACCAACTCCCAGTGAGAGTAGGTTTTGTAAGTGATGAGGTTTTGTTGGTCTTCTCCACCAAATCCAAATGCTCCCTATTATATAGCCTATCCCTGTTAATAGGGCAAAGAATAGTAAGGACATTTCACTTCTCCCCTTTCTCTTTTTTATGTATGATAAGTGATCACGATTTAACACAGGTTCATTTGAAGTTCAATTCTTTGACACAGATAAATCTTGATCATACAGAGGGTTTTGGTTACATTAGTACATAGATATAGAATGTGTATTGATGTTATAACATCACAGATGTGGGGGCGATCACGTTGTTGCCAGAGGAACGACAGAGGCGCATACGTGAATGGGTATTAGATCAGGGAGATGTAAAGATCAGTGACCTTAGTGCGAAGTTGCATGTGTCCGAAATGACGATTCACCGTGATCTGAAGCCGTTATTAGCGGAAGGGATTGTGAAGAAAACATACGGTGGAGTAATGTCTACGGTTAAGGAAGTACAGCACAGTGCGGCGCCTCATCAATGCGTCTATTGCCAGCGTCAGTGTAATCCGCGCCTAGCATGTCGCATTATTCGTTTAAATGGGAATGTGGAGATAGCCTGTTGTGGACATTGTGGATTTTTACAACTTCAGCGGGTGAAAGATGTGGATCAATTATTAGTGCAAGATTTTTTGCTCAATACAACGTTTAGCGCTAAGCACGGTTGGTTTGTGATGGAGTCCAGCTTTAATGTTCATTGTTGTCAACCACAATTATTACCGTTTGAACAGCAAGAGGTTGCAGAGAAGTTTGTCAAAGGTTTTGGTGGACTGGTATTATCGTATAAAGAAGCATTAGATGTACTAATAGAAAAGATGAATCATGCAACATGTTTTAGTAAACGAACTACTGATGGAGAAGGGGAATAGGGATCATGAATCGTAAACGTTGGATATTGAGTGCGGTAACAGGATTGGCGTTAATCGTTGGCCTTACGGCGTGTGGAAACGCAGAAGAAGAGAAGAAAGATAGTGCTGGAGAGCATGCAGAACATGGTGGTAGTGAAGAGGGAACGGAAGAAGGTGAGCATGGCGAGAAAGGAACGGATGGTGAAAAAGGGAATGCTGATAAAGACAGTTCCAAGGAAGAAGATAAGAGTGACGAGGGAAGCAGTACAGAAGATAAAACAAAAGAAGGCTTAGCAGTCGCATTTACTGTAGATCCTGAAGTAATCAAAAAAGGGGAAGCAGCGATGATGATCGCTAATGTTCAATATAAGGATAAACCTGTAACGAAAGCAGATAAAGTAGAATTTGAAGTATGGAAAGAGAGTGAAGGTAAAGAGAAAAGTGAAAAAATACCCGCCCAACATACCGATGGGGGGATGTATATGGCATCCAAAGAATTTACGAAAACAGGAAAGTACAATATCATTTATCACGTAACTGCCGAAGGTAGTCACAGTATGAAACAAGTTTCTGTAGAAGTGAAGTAAATAGGAGAACAAAAATCAGGAAGGGACCTCCCTTCCTGATTTTTGTTCTCCTATTAATGTTGTTTGACTGTAGACTTCATAATAGAGACTGGTTTGTAAGACAAACTCAAGAGGAGATATTTAATACAAACAGTATAAATTCATAAATAAAGTAGCAGGAAAAATGTTTGCTAGCAAGATTAAGATAGTGTAGAGTGAGGGAATCTAAAATTTAAATAGGTGGAGGGAGATCGCAAACTTTAATAATCTAAACAAGTTTGCGTTGCAAACAATCCATTTGGGAGAAGTAATGTCCTCAACATTTTTTTCTCTATGTTATGATAATAAAAATTGAGCAGCTGATACTTATAGGAATTGGAGAGAGAACGATGCGATACTTAACTGCAGGCGAATCACACGGTCCACAGTTGACGATGATTATTGAAGGATTACCAAGTCACATGCCATTTGCTAAAGAAAAAGTAAATGCACAACTCAAACGAAGACAAGGAGGATATGGACGAGGTAGACGCATGCAGATTGAAACGGATGAGATCCAGATCATGTCTGGGGTACGTTTTGGTGAGACCACAGGTGCACCTGTGGCACTTACTATTGAAAATAAGGATTGGACTCATTGGCAAAAAGTCATGGGGCCTGATCCGCAAGTTGAAATGGCGGACAAGCGACGCATTTCACGTCCTCGACCTGGTCATGCCGATTTAACGGGGGCGATCAAATACGGGCATCGCGACATGCGTGATGTATTAGAGCGTTCAAGTGCGCGCGAGACAGCAGCTCGGGTTGCAGTGGGTGCGGTTGCACGTCTGTTACTAGAAGAATGTGGTGTTCATATTGCTGCCCATGTGATTCGTATTGGGCGCGTCGAAGCAGCACAGTTAGAGATCGACTCGTTACAGCAGATTCAAAAAATAACGGAGGCTTCTCCTGTTCGATGCTTAGATGATGTAGCGGAAAAAGAGATGATGATACAGATTGATGAAGCCAAGCAAGCTGGTGATTCGGTTGGCGGAATTGTAGAAGTGCTGGTAGAAGGGGTTCCTGTTGGGCTAGGAAGTCACGTTCATTGGGATCGCAAATTGGATGCTCGCATCGCACAAGCGATTATGAGTATTCAAGCGTTTAAAGGGGTCGAATTTGGGATAGGATTTGAGGCGGCGAAGCGTCCAGGATCACAAGTACATGATGAGATTTTGTGGACTGAGCAAAAAGGGTTTTATCGCAAAACAAACCGTGCCGGAGGGTTTGAGGGAGGAATGACGACTGGGGAAGCACTTGTTATTCGAGGGGTGATGAAGCCAATTCCTACGCTATATAAGCCTCTTGCCAGTGTGGATATAGATAGTAAGGAAGCCTTTTCTGCTAGTATTGAGCGATCGGATAGTTGTGCGGTTCCTGCTGCAAGTGTAGTAGCGGAGCATGTTGTAGCGTGGGAGATTGCACAAGCACTATTGGAAAAGTTCCCACATGATACGATGGAAGAATTAAAGGATAGCATTGCTTCCTATCGAGAAAAGGCGAGGATCTATTAAATGATTACAGTGGCAGTTACGGCGGGAGAACACTCCTACCCAATTCATATTGGTGAGTATTTACACCATCGTTTGCCTGAACTTTTGATGCGAAAAGGGTTAGATACGAGTCGTAAGTTGTTTCTTGTAAGCGATAGTGAAGTAGCTCCGCTATATTTAAACTCTTTAAGGCAACACTTACAGCAGGAAGGGTTTCATGTAGGTGTAAACGTTGTCCCTGCGGGGGAGAGCAGTAAATCGCTCCATGTGTGGGAACAGCTTCTTTCTTGCTTTATCGAGTTTGGTTTGGATCGTCAAAGTGTAGTGTTGGCACTCGGTGGGGGAATGGTAGGCGACTTAGCAGGATTTGCTGCTGCTAGCTACATGCGAGGTATTTCCTTTGTACAACTACCGACAACGATCTTAGCTCATGATAGTAGTGTAGGAGGAAAGGTAGGGGTTAATCATGCGCAGGGTAAAAATCTGATTGGGGCATTTCATCAACCAGAGATGGTGGTATACGATACTGTTACACTTCATAGCTTGCCGCAACGACAAGTAAGATCCGGATATGCGGAAGTACTAAAACATGCATTTATATGGGATGCTTCTTTCTATGAATGGTTACACACCCATACTCATGCATTAATACAGATGGAGACAGCTCCTTTACAAGAAGCGTTGTTTAGGGGTTGTTCTGTAAAAGCAGAGATCGTCGCAAGTGACGAGCGTGAACAAAACGTACGAGCGATACTCAATTATGGCCATACAATTGGCCATGCTGTTGAAAGTTATTCCCATTACAACCTTACTCATGGTGAAGCAGTCGCTATTGGGATGGTAGGGGCTGCTATGTTAGCAGAAGAGTTGGCGGTAGGTGAAAGTATTGTTGCAGAGACAGAAGCGCTCCTGAGGGCCTTCTCATTGCCTATACGTATACCTGGTGAGTGGGAGTTGGATGCACTGTTGTCATTATTAAAACATGATAAGAAACGAAAACATGATAAATACGTCTTTATTCTGCCACGCTCGATTGGACAGGTGGAGATTAGGGAAGGAATTAGTGAGGAAGCAGTTATGGCTACTCTGAAACGATTGCAGTACACCTCATGACTCAGATGTAGTTTGTGCAACTTTTCTCCCTTTCGTCTCGTCTAAAGGGTATAAGGGAAGCGGAGGGATGAAACATGAAACGATTACTTCTTAGTTTTATTGGAACTACACTTTTGCTAGCTGGATGTGGAACGGGTACATCACTACCTTCAGCTGGAGAAGGGGGGGACGGGTCAACTCCACCACCGGTAGAGGAAAGTGAACAGGCGACAGAGAACAAAAAGAAGGACACAAATAATCAAGATCACACAACTGCTGAAGAGGAAAATAAAGGGGAAATCAGGATGAATGGAACGATAACAAACATCGTGAAGAGAGCATCGGATAAAAATTATACTTCCCCTAATCAAGAACAGCAACCAGGCAAAGGGGGAATGCCTCCACGTGATGAATGGAATAAACCGCCACAAAAGCCGGATAAGAAATCGGTATTTTATATCTTGACGCTTAAGCTAGATGACAAGAAGCAAGGTGAACAGTTTACTGTGTTCGTTGCAGAAGGGACAGAGATTCTTACAGCGGATGGCCGTAAGAGCTCGCTCTCTAAATTAGCGACCGGCATGCGTGTAGAGGTTCAAATTACGGGACCGATCGCCGAAAGCAGTCCACCCAAAGGGACTGCGAGTAAGGTTGTGTTATTATCTGATAAGTAGATATGGTCTTCTAATTGGAACCCTATCTAGGGTTCCTCATAATTTGCAATGAAGGGGTATGATGAGACTTGAAAGCAAAACAACGCATTCAAGATTTACCTGTATATCAGCCAGGAAAGCCTCTAGAAGAAGTGAAGCGGGAATTAGGATTGGAGGAAGTGATTAAACTAGCCTCCAATGAAAATCCACATGGCGCATCCCCAACTGTATGGCCTTCGTTAGCAGCAGAAGGAAAGCAGTTATCATTGTATCCAGAGGGGACTGCCCCTCTGCTGAGAGCTGACTTAGCCGCCTTTTATGGATTACCTGAAAACTCTTTTTTATTAGGGAATGGCTCGGACGAGATTGTACAGATGATATCTCGCTCTTATCTTGAACAAGGGGATGAAGTAGTAATGGCGGATGTTACCTTCCCCCGCTATAAGACACATGCTTTGATTGAAGGAGCACATGCAATCGAAGTCCCTTTAAAAGAGGGTACACATGATCTAGAGGGGATGTTAGCAGCGATTACTGAACGTACCCGTATCATATGGATCTGCAACCCTAATAACCCAACAGGTACGATGGTTGGTCATAATGATCTGATTTCCTTCTTGAAAAAAGTTCCTGATCACATCCTTGTGGTGGCAGATGAGGCTTACTTTGAGTATGTGACAGATGAAACGTACCCTGATTCGCTGTCCTTATTTTCACTATTTCCTTCCTTTATCGTCTTGCGAACTTTTTCGAAAATTTATGGTTTAGCGGCAATTCGAGCGGGATACGCGATAGCGCACCCAGACATCATTCAAACTTTGCATCGAGTACGCGAGCCGTTTAATAGTAATCGCTTAGCACAACAAGCTGCTAGAGTGGCACTACAAGATCAAGAATTTGTTCGCTTTTGTCGGGCGGAAAATGAGTATGGCCGTACTCTTATTATGTCTGCACAAGAAGAGTGGGGGCTGCACGCTTTCCCTGCACACGGTAATTTTGTGATGATGGATACTGGAGAAAATGCTAACTTAGCCTATGAATTTTTATTAAAACATGGCATTATTGTCCGTCCGGGAACTTTATTGGGCTATCCTACTTATATTCGGGTTACGGTGGGAACAAGAGAACAGACAGAGCACTTTTTAAATGTGTTTGCACACTATATTTCTCATCGATAAAATAAAAAGAAAAAACAAAGAAAACTATTGACGATATAACTGAATTGTCATATAATAATCTCACACTATGATTTCTCTCCACTCCTATCCTTTGGAACTGTCGGTGCTTTTCCAGCACAGGCAGTTCTTTTTTTGTGTATTTCATAATACTTGTCTAATAGGGGGAGGGATAACAGATGTATGGTAACGCGAAGTCCTACATCATCGAAATGGGAATCGTAATCGTACTTATCTTACTAATAAGCCAGTGGTTCATTCCATTTTTGATCTGGTTGTGGTTTTCAAGTAGCGACTTCGCCGCAACGATGTTGGAATGGTTTACACTCGTTACAGGGGTATGTACTTACTTAATCTATCTTGGGCTTGGTTCGTCTGCTAAACAGCTTTATCGCTTAAGCACAGGCCAAGCACTGTTTCTTTTTTGTAGTTTTCATTTTCCTGTACTATTACCTAACATTACACCATTCTCTTTTTTTTCTGATGCATGGTGTACCCTCATCGGGGAGTGGCCCAAATTATTTTATCCTCATATCTCAACAACAGAGCCTCCACTAGCCTTTCTTATTGCCAGTCTGCTATTCTTGAGCGGTCGCACGTTTAAACTTAAAGAAGAAGACACAGCAAAACCCCACCAAAGAAAAAAGATACAACAGCAGAACGTTTTTAAATAGACTTGTTTGCATCTCAAACCATAACGTTTATTTATATGCCCTTTAACCTAAAATAGTAGATAGTAAGTACTGAGGTTATAAGGGGGTTTTCTATATGGACATAGCACGTCTTCTCACCTTTGCGGATATTGAACAGCTAAACAAAATTGCAAGCACTTATGAATGTAACGTTAATCCTCACTCCAAAAGAGATCTCATTCAATCCCTCCTCTTCCGAATAGGAGACCCTACTTTTCCAGAAAGAGAATGGTCTACCATCTCATTTGCAGAAAGACGATTTTTGCAATTGCTTTACTTTGATACCCGTCGTCATTATTCATTAGAGGATCTAATAGGAAAAGGACGAATCGCCCTACGTGATCTAGACGGATCGCCGCGTGCGCTAGTAGCTGTTTCACTGCGCAAAGGATGGCTGTTTCCTGGAACTACAGCACGAAATCGATATCTCTACCACCCGGCGCGTGATCTTATTGCGCGAATGCTTCATTCTTTTTTATGGAACGGTTCCGATCAACATGAAATGATAACACCTAACGTATACCGATCGGAAGAATCACTATTGGAAAAAGATCTTCTGCTCTTTTTACGTTCCATGCAAGAATCTACACTCCCTCTATCTGCTGAGGGAGCGATTCATCGTCACTATCAGAAAAGTATTTTACAGTCCATGTCCGTTACGGAACAATTATTGCAATCCCCTCGTTTCCGCTTTGGGTTTGGTAGTCGTTATCATTTATATCCCGATCGCTTTTCATTTATTTACGAATACGCTTTATACAAAGGCTACATTCAAGAGCTTGCCCAAAAAGAAGTGGGTCTAACTTCAGACGGATACACCCGTTCGCTTGCCGGGGAAGGTGGGGAAGACTTTGAATTGCTCTCTTTTTGGATACGTCTTTATCGCGGACCCATCCCTCATCTGTCGCTAATCCTACGCTGGATCGACTATGCATCTTACCAGCGTTGGGTTCCCCTTCACCAGTTAAAGAAAATTAGTGAAGATTGGTTAGACGCATATTATTACTTGAGTGTAGAAGGTTTGTGGGAAAAAATAATAGAGATGCTCCTTCATCTGGGTGTCATTTGGTGGGGGGAAAGTGGAGAAGAGGCAGTCATTTGCGTTTCTCCGAGTGGGCATGAACGAATAACAGCCTTATGTGGAAAAGACTCTAATCATACGAATAAAAATTAAGAATAAGGCTGAAGTAAATCTTACTTGAGAAGGAAAAAGAATAACACCCATCGAATAATGAAGTTAATAACAATATGTTAAGTAATTGTGATTAACCAGAGTAGCCATCTTGACGCCGCCCTTCACAATACCTTGGTTATGAAGGGGAGATCTACATGCAAGGACGGATTACTTCTTTTGAGAAAAAAGAGTTCATTTACTGGTTCCTCAATAAATTTGAGTTACAGCGAAGAGAAGCTGCATGGCTTCTCACCTATGTAGCATCTAATGCAACGTTATTGGATCATGTTCATTTTGTCGACAACACCGAAAGCTTATCTAAGTCTATTTGTATCGCTTCACGCTGTTCCAATAATCGCCCGTTTATCTTTACGAAAAATCGACGTACGAGTGATGATGTGGAAACAGCTTTTTACGATTTGCGCGCTTACTCTGAAGAAGAGTTATATATTTGTCTCTCCTTTAAAGGGAATAGTATCAGTCCCGAATATGCCGCCGTATTGGAGGCGAATCCGATGGACCGACAAAATCTGACGCAAAATTATGCTTTTAGTTTGCTAGCTGAGATCATTCTTGATGAAGTGAGTAAAGAGTATCGCAAACGTACCCTATACGATGAGATTGATCGTGCCTTGGCGGAGAGAAATAAGGAGAAGTTTTTACAATTAAGCGAAGAGTGGCGTCTTCTGCTAGAAACTTAAATCCAAATAGGATATAATGCTCGACGAGGGTCGGGTATTTTTTATTTTTGCAAAGGGGCAACCAGATGAAATTAGCCAATGTCAATAATGAAGAATGGAACACATTTGCACCTTATGTCGATACGATCTTGCTACCGGTTGCGCGACTTGGTTTTCATGAGAAAGAACTACATTCAAGTGAACAAGTGATAGAAGAGATTGCTGGTGAGGTTGAACAAGAACTACAAGGCAGACTGCTATTGATGCCAACTATCTCATATGGGAAAGATCTTTCTACTTTACAGCTGTATATACGAAGCATCGTAGAGGAATGGAAAAGTTCTTCATTTTATCACATTGTGATACTGGCCGCTGAAACGGTTCTCCATGAACTTAGTTTCTCAACTGTAGACAAACCATATCAGATCACACTCATCCCTGTTAAAATAACGGATGGAGCCAAAGATATGAATATTGAAGAAGAAGCTTCAAGTGTGTGTGAAAAGCTGATCCTGACGTGGTCAAATGAATGAGAGTAACTTTTGAGGGAAAAGTAATTGTGACGTGTTTCTCTACGCTTCTTGACACGGTATAATCCGGTTCGCTATCATTGATATGTCCTAGTAATACTTTGATACGGTTCCGGTCCATATAATGTTTAACCCGCATAAGGGAGGTCGGATGGTACGTGAGCACTAATAAGAAACGACGTTTGTCTCGTCGTCAGTTTCTCATTAACACATTGGCGGGATCTGGAGCCTTTATGGGAGCCGGGATGTTGTATCCCATGGTCCGATTCGCTATCGATCCGATTCTACAAAAGGAAACGCAATCTTCTTTTGTAGAGGTTGGAGCAGTTGAGGAATTTGGCAAAGAACCAATCGCAATTCAATTTTTTGTTGAGCAAAAAGATGGTTGGTATCAAAAAGAAGGCGGGACCAAGATGACAGCATGGGTCATGAAGCAAGATGATGGTAAGTTTCTCGCTTTATCTCCCATCTGTAAACATCTCGGCTGTACAGTGAAATGGGAAGGTAGTCCTGAATTTAAAGATGAATTCTACTGCCCTTGCCATGGTGGTCGCTATACAGACACTGGAATCAACATTCCAGGTACACCTCCTCTAGCCCCACTCGACAAATACAAGACAGAAGTGAAAAATGGAAAGCTATTTTTAGGTTCTATTGTTCCACAAGAAGGAGGGGCATAAGATGCTACAAAAGGTCTATGACTGGATCGATGAGCGAATCGATATTACCCCCCTATGGCGGGATGTAGCAGATCACGAAGTTCCTGAACACGTGAATCCTGCACATCACTTTTCCGCTTTTATTTATTGCTTTGGGGGACTTACTTTTTTCATCGTCGTCATCCAAATCTTGTCCGGAATCTTCTTGTCGATGTACTATGTTCCGGATATTGAAAATGCCCATGCTAGTGTAAATTTCTTACAGAACGAGATTGCTTTTGGACAAATCGTTCGTGGCATGCATCACTGGGGAGCCAGTGTGGCGATCGTAATGCTCACTCTTCACACTTTGCGCGTCTTTTTTACTGGGTCGTACAAACATCCGCGCGAGTTCAACTGGGTAGTTGGGGTATTAATCCTATTCGTAATGATTGGACTCGGGTTTACGGGATATTTACTTCCGTGGGACAACAAAGCGTACTTTGCAACTAAAGTAGGGGTAGAAATTGCGGCTAGCGTACCATTCATCGGTCCGTATATCGCAAGCTTCTTGCAAGGGGGCAGCATCGTTGGTGCACAAACCATCGCTCGTTTCTTTGCATTGCATGTCTTCTTCTTACCTGCAGGGTTGTTCGCTTTATTGGGTGCACACTTTGTATTGATCCGCAGACAAGGAATCTCGGGGCCATTATAAGCCTCAATTGATGCGCAAAGGGGGGAATTGACTTGGCACATAACAATGATAAGAACAAACAAATCCACTACGTTGGCGATTCTCGCGTTCCTGTGAGAAGTGAAGAAGAAAAGATGGTCCCCTTGGACTATGATGAATTTCCGGGAAAAACCGAAGCCTTCCTTCCTGATTTCTTACTTAAAGAATGGATGGTAGGGGTTGTATTTTTCGCCGGTTTTATGGCACTGGTTATGGCTCACGAACCACCTCTAGGTGAGATTGCAGATCCTACCAACACAAGTTTCCTCCCGGTACCAGACTGGTATTTCTTATTTCTATATGAACTGCTTAAATTCACATGGGCATCCGGTCCATATACGGTGATTGGGATACTTGTGATTCCAGGTGTTATGTTTGGTGCACTGCTCTTAGCCCCTTGGCTTGATGCAAGTAAAGAAAGACGTCCTTTTAAACGTCCGATCACAACAAGCTTAATGGTACTTACACTCATCGGGGTTGTGCTTTTAACTTGGTTCTCAGATGCGGAACATAGGGAGATGCTAGCAGCACAGGGTGGTTATCAGCAAGAAGTAGGTGAAAAACTTCCGGCTGTATCAGCTACTGATCATCCAGGTTATGAAATCTACAAAGAGAATGCCTGTATCCAATGTCACGGTGAACAATTGGAAGGCGTGAATGGTCCATCCCTTATCGACGTAGGGAACCGTTATTCGGAAGAAGAACTACTTGATATTACAAATAACGGAAAAGGGACAATGCCGCAAGGGATGTTCCAAGGATCTGAAGAAGAAAAAGCACTGATGATAGAATGGCTTGAGATGCAAAAGGTTCCTGGTAGTAAAGATGCAGGAAGCGAGAAGAAAGGTCATTAATAACCTTACTAGCATCGGTCTAAAAAAAGGTGATCCACTCTTGTGGGATCACCTTTTTTTATCGGGGAGGAGAGAAACATGTTACTAACATCATCTTGGCGTAACCTTTTACAACTATTAGAACAGCGCTGGTTTATATGGAGTCTGTTTCTGATCAATCTACTGGGTTCCATATACGGGTTCTACTGGTACAAAGCACAGTTGATTGCAACAGATTCATGGTTAAACTTATTTGTACCAGATAGTCCGACAGCTTCACTGGCGTTTACCTTTGTTCTACTCCTATTCGCTTTGGGCAAACGCAACCCACTACTGGAAGCGTTTGCTGCTGTTACACTATTTAAATACGGGATTTGGGCAGTTTTGATCATTATCCTTGGAACTGCGATGGGCTCAGGCTCTTTCTTTTCCAATCTACATTGGACAGATTGGATGTTATCTTTTTCTCACCTAGGAATGGCGCTACAAGCCCTTTTATATGTACGCTTGTATACATTCCGCTGGTCTCATCTAGTATGGGTTGGGTGTTGGACACTTCTGAATGACCTGCTGGATTATGGGTGGAATATTCATCCTTGGTTACCTTCCGTTCTTTATTCCCATATTCCTTTTATTGCCACTCTCACTACTCTGCTCAGTGTGATCTCACTGATGATCTTTGCCACGTTTCACCTATATTTTAAGAAAAGCCGTTCATTCTCTTCTCTAGTAAAATAGATCGACTGAATCGGACATTACCTGCATAACGTAGGCATATAAGGTTTGTCCGAGGAGGGAGATTTATGAGAGTGTGGAGAGTGTGGAGCATCTTTTTTTGCATCCTCATTATTTTAGCTATAACCGAACCGATCGATAAAACAACTGCCGCACCTACATCATGGACAAAACAGACTGCCAAAATAGAAGCATTTGTTCAAGATAAAAAATGGAAAGCGGCACGTAACGAAATTCGAAAACTAGCAGATTCCTTTGCTCAAGCAGATTTTACCGACTATTCGATCTCAGTAGAGGCGGTTCATGTATTATCTGAGTCGATTATCCGAACGGATCAAGCATTGAGTCAAGTAAAGCTTAATCCGCGATCAGTCCAATGGGAGGCAAATCGCCTTCATTTGGCATTTGATGCACTCGAACACGATCATCAACCACAATGGCACCAAATGTACGAAATAATGGAAAAGGATATACAGGAGATTAAAGCTGGAATCAAAGCTAATCAATCCGACGTTGTGGAGTCTAAAATAGGACAACTTCGACATCACTACGAATGGATTTACCCTGCCTTAGTCATTGATCGTAGTCAAACGACGGTGAAAAAGATAGATTCTTTAATGATTTATTTAGATAAACAGGTGAAGGAAGGAAATATGGAAAACCTCATGCCAGCGGTTGAGCACTTTCAAGGTTTGCTATATCCCTTATACTATGGACCGGAAAGTGATGTAAGTGCATGGGTACAAGAGGAAGAGAGTATCAATACCCTGGTTATCATTTGGCTGGGGGGAATGATCGTACTTGTACTCGCTTATGCTAGTTGGGTGATGCTACGAGAGGAGAAAAGACGCCAAGAAAGGGTACCGAGGGGACAAGTGTAAAAAAGATTGATTATCGAAGAGTAGTTTAACGATTCCAGGTTACGCTCAAGCTGTCGAGAAAGTCTCGACAGCTATTCCTATTAGTTTTGTTCAAAGAGTATGACATCTGTGAGCTAATAGTATATAATAAAGTGCAGCTAATTAGTTCGAGGGGGAATTGAACTATGACGTCAGAAAGCCGTGTTCTCACGCAAAAACAGATAGCAGAGTCATTTTCCAATGGTGATTTTGAGCCTTCTTTTCCATGTCTAGCAAAAACCATTGAATGGAATATCGTTGGTGACAAAACCATAGAAGGTAAAGAAGCTGTAATAGAAGAATGCAAGCAAACTTCAGATTATTTCAAAACTATAACCACTAATTTTACTACACTAAATGTCATTTCCGAAAAAAATCGCGTTGCCGTAAATGGAACAGCTGAATTTATTCGCGATGGCCAACGATTATCTTTTGTGTCAGCTTGTGATGTGTATACGTTTAATGATAAACATGAACTGCAAAGAATTGATTCCTATTGTATTAAATGAGACACTACCCTTGTCTGGTGAGTAAGAATAAGAAGAGCCCTGCGGCAACTGCCGCAGGGCTCTTCTTATTCTTACTATGTTCGTTCAAAGGAAAATCCTTCCCCGAGTACATCTTTTACATCATGGACTACAACAAACGCTTGAGCATCCACACCATTGATCAGTTGTTTTAAACGGGGGAGCTCATTGCGGCTCACGACCACATAGAGAACCTCTTTATCCATTCCTGTATAGCCGCCACGTCCTTTGAGAAGGGTAATACCCCGATCCATTTCCACTGTGATTTTATTAGAAATAGCGACAGCAGAGTTAGAAATAATCGTAACTGCTTTTGAGGAACTCATCCCTTCAATCACAAGGTCAACTACACGTGATCCAATAAAGACAGCCACCATGGTATACATCGTTTTTTCGCGTCCAATTTCAAAGGCATTAATCGCAATAACACAGGAGTCAAATAAGAACATGGTTTTCCCAATGCTCCAGTCGTGATACTTGTTCATGAGACGCGCAATAATGTCTACGCCGCCCGTAGTGGCCCCTACACGGAAGATCAATCCCAAACCAGCACCCACACACACGCCTGTATACAGAGCTGCAAGGAGAAGGTCATCACTTAATTTACCTAGATCAGAAAAGTTTTTTGTAACCTCCAGGTTAACAGAGACCATGGCAATCCCAATGATGGTATAGATAAAAGTACGTTTCCCCAATACTTTGTAACCAATAAAGAGTAGGGGGATGTTAAGCAATAGGATAACAATCCCAGGTGAGAACCCAAATACATAATATAAAAAGATGGCCAGTCCAGTAAAACCGCCTTCTGCTAATCCATTCGTCAAGGCAAAGTTATTAATTCCGATGGAAAAAATCAAGGATCCGATGACTATAAAAAACATATCATAGGCTATTTTTTTCCAGTTTTGTAGTTTCATCGTAGGTGTCGCCCCCTTTTTCAGTCGTGATTCGTTTTCTTCAATAAATGAATGATGACGATATCCCGATATATTATACATGCCCGACCGCCTCGGTTCAATGCAAAAAAGCATTTGTCATCCCATAACCGATGCGATACCATGAAGTAAGGTTAGAGAGGAGGGTTGATGATGAGTGAAAATAAGACGATGCAAGAGATGCAAGAAGAGGTAGATCAGTACATCAGCCAATTTCAGGAAGGTTACTTTCAACCTTTATCTATGTTAGCTCGTATGACAGAAGAAGTAGGGGAGCTAGCGCGTGAAGTAAATCATCGTTTTGGAGAAAAACCAAAGAAAGAAACAGAAGAAGCGAGTAGCCTCGAGTCCGAATTAGGTGATCTGCTATTTATTACGCTCTGTTTCGCCAACTCGCAAAAGATTGATCTAGAGAAAGCCTTTACGAATGTAATGAAAAAGTATCAAACACGTGATAAGGATAGATGGACGCGTATCGAAGGATAAATGTACTCTTAGGGTTATCTTGGAGATAAGAAAGGATGCAACAACCATGGCTATGATTCGAGTTGCTGTCGCAGGTGCAAGTGGCCGTATGGGCCAGGAAACTGTAAAGATGATTGTCGGTGCTAAAGAGTTTGAGCTAGTAAGTGGAATATCGCGCACGTATGCGGGAAGAGAAGTAGGAGACGTTTTGGGAGTATCATCTGTTAAAGCCCCCTTTTATGAGACGGTGGAAGAAGCGATACATATGAGTGCTCCTGATGTACTGGTCGATTTTACAACGCCGGACTCTGTGCAGGCCCACATGAAAATAGCACTGGAAGCCGGAGTGCGTCCCGTGATTGGGACGAGTGGATTAGCGGATACTACGATTGCTGAGATGTCAGATCTGGCGAGCGAGCACGGTATCGGTGCAATTATTGCTCCCAACTTTGCCATTGGTGCTGTGCTCATGATGATGTTCGCGCAAAAAGCAGCACGTTATTTTCCCGATGTAGAAATTATGGAGATGCATCATGATCGTAAGTTGGACGCACCATCGGGAACGGCCATAAAAACCGCTGATTTAATTAAAGGGAGTCGGACTGAAAAGAGACAGGGTCATCCGGAAGAAAAAGAAGTGATGTTAGGGGCTCGTGGAGCATATAGCGATGGATTCCGTATCCATAGTATACGTCTCCCAGGGTTGGTCGCACACCAAGAGGTCATATTCGGAGCGGCTGGTCAGTTGCTCTCTATCCGACATGATTCCTTCCAACGAGAATCGTTTATGCCGGGCGTGCACATGGCCATTCAAGAAGTGATGAAATTAGATCACCTAGTGTACGGGTTAGAACATCTTTTAGATTTATAATCGATCAGGGTATCAGAACGGAGTGAATATGGATGCATAACGAGATGATCACCAATATCCTTGCTTTTGGTGCCCACCCAGATGATGTAGAGATTGGAGCGGGGGGTATTCTAGCTAAACATACATCTGCGGGTTATCGAGCTGCCATCTGTGATTTAACAGCCGCAGAACTCTCTTCTAACGGCAACCCAATATTACGCCAGCAGGAAGCGGAGCAAGCTTCACACCTCCTCGGCTTACATACGCGTATAAATCTAGGGATTGCTGATCGCGCTATCGGGAACCACCATAGTGAAGACGTAGCTGCCGTTATTCGTCGTCTTCGACCAGAGATCGTCTTACTCCCGTTTGGAAGCGATCGGCATCCGGATCATGTAGCTGCGCATCACCTCATACAAGCAGCCCTTTTCGATGCTGGTATCGGAAAGAAAGAGATCGGTGGACTGCCGCCCCATCGTGTAAATAAAGTATACTGCTATTTTATCAATCAAATTGCGGAGCCTGATATCATCGTGGATATCAGCGATGTTTATGAGAAGAAAACAAAGGCCATTCATGCATACCAGAGTCAATTTTTCAGGGGAACAGAAGAGGTGGCAACACCACTAAATCAGGGAACCTATCTTCAGATGATCCAGGGAAGAGACCAGCTATGGGGCCATCAGATCGGTGTTTCTTATGGAGAAGGATTAGCAACTCTGCGCCCGCTAGCCATGCCTTGGTTACTGGATCAAAAGAGGGGAGGGTAATCGATGCGAATTGGAATTACATGTTATCCGACCCACGGTGGTTCCGGGGTTGTGGCAACAGAATTGGGTAAGTTGTTAGCAGAACGGGGACACCAGGTTCATTTTATTACTTACGACATGCCCTTTCGGCTGGGCGGCTTTCATCATAATATTCATTACCATGCAGTGGAGGCAAACCACTACGCGCTTTTTCGTTATCCTCCCTATGATTTATCCCTTGCAAGTCGGATGGCGCAAGTAGCAAAACAACATCAGTTGGATATCCTACATGTTCATTATGCAGTGCCACATGCCATCTGTGCTTATTTAGCGAAACAAATGTCAGACCAAAACTTCAAAGTGGTGACCACACTACATGGCACGGATATCACTATTTTGGGAGAAGACCCTTCGCTAAAAGATATTATTACTTTTGGGATCCAACAAAGCGATGCTGTTACAGCTGTGTCTGGAGCGTTAATTCAGCAAACCCATGATCTTTTGTGTGCGCAAAAATCGATTGAGCGAATTTATAACTTTGTGGATCATCGCATGTATTATCCCCGCGATGTAACAGATATTCGCTCGCAATATGCCCGAGAAGACGAACACATCCTCTTTCATATGTCGAACTTCCGTCCTGTTAAACGTATTGGCGATGTGATCCGTATTTTTGAGCGTGTTCAGCAAGAAGTTCCCGCTCGTCTGTTGCTTGTAGGGGAGGGGCCGGAGCTTCCGAAGATGAGAGAAGAAGTGGAGAAGATGGGTTTAAGTAAAAAAGTGTGTTTCCTCGGGAAGCAAGATGAAGTGGCCCGTTTAATTTCATTGGCAGACTTGCTGCTGCTTCCATCAGAGAAAGAGAGCTTTGGTCTAGTCGCATTGGAGGCGATGGCTTGTGGGGTTCCCACGATCGGTTCCACAGCCGACGGTATTCCTGAAGTAGTAAAGAATGGAGAAACCGGTTGGCTCGCAGAAGTAGGAGAGGTGGAAGAGATGGCGACAAAAGCGATCACGTTATTAACGGATAGAGACCAATACCAGGCTTTTTCTCAAAATGGGTTGGCTCGCTCTCGCGATACCTTTTGTGGTGATCGAATTGTGGACCAGTATGAGGTATTGTACCAACGTGTGCTGGAAGAAACACAGTAAGGATAAAGAGAAGAGAGGAGTGGAAGGTAAAGACTCCTTCCACTCCCACTAATCAGGGAAAGAGAGGAGCTACGATGACGTGTTCTGCCTATGAAGTAGCCCTTTGTGTCCTCCATACATTAGAAAAAGCAGGTTATCCTGCTTATCTTGTTGGAGGATGTGTACGAGATCGATTGCTTCAAAAAGAACCAGTCGATTACGATATTACTACCAGAGCTCATCCAGAAAAAGTGATGGAACTTTTCACCCACACCATACCGACAGGCCTCGCTCATGGAACCGTTACGGTTTTAATGGATGGGCATGCTATTGAAGTAACCACATTTCGCACAGAAGAAGGGTATTCGGATCATCGCCGCCCAGACCGTGTCACTTTTGTAACTGATTTAACAGCAGATTTAGCTCGCCGAGATTTTACTATTAATGCGATTGCAGAGGATTGCAGAGGTGAAAGGTTTGACCCGTTTGAGGGTCAAGCAGATTTAGCAAGTAGAGTTATCCGAACGGTGGGAGAAGCGAGTGCTCGTTTTCAAGAAGATGCTCTTCGCATGGTGCGTGCCATTCGCTTTGCTACTCAATTAGATTTTGTAATCGAAACAAAAACACGCTCGGCAATAGCGCATAATGGTTCACTCTTACATACTGTCGCGGTTGAACGAGTTACACGTGAGTTGGAGAAGATGTGGGGGTCAGCACAGCCGGCTCATGGACTAAAAGCAATAACAGAGTTAGGCTTATGGAACCACCTTCCCCCAATGAACAGCTGGGAAGGAAAGGGGAAAGATCTTCCTGTGTGGATGGTATCCGTAAATAGTATAACGAGTCCGTATCAGTGGTGGGCACTCCTATTATCTCTGCTTCAAGTACCTGTAGAACATGCAGACAAGCGTATGCGACAATTACGAGTAAATCATAAAGTGGTACAGGAAGTGGCACTTCGCTATCAACTAGCGTACTCTTTTCCTGCTGCCATCACGGAGAGAAGAGGTAAGAAACTATTGCTTACACATGGTGTAAGTGCCGTATTAGAAGGATGTGAATTGGCGATAGTATTGCGTCAACTGCCCAGCTCGCTATATCCTTCTTTTCAGCGCTGGAAAGACGAGCTCGTAGTAACTCATCTCAGTCAGTTGGAAATTAACGGGGGATGCTTGCGATCTATCATCCCACGCCCCCCTGGACCATGGTTAGGTAACACGTTGGACGAGCTGTTGCTACGTGTGGCGTGTGCAGAAATCCCCAATGAGCGGGAGTACTTGTTGAAGGAGGGCATACGTCTTGCCAAAACCTATTCGTGACCATCTGTTACAGGTTCTACTGGATCGTTCGTCTGATTATCTATCTGGCACGGCTTTAAGTAGTCAGCTCGGATGTAGCCGCACAGCAATTTGGAAACATATAAATGAACTGCGTGCCGACGGCTATGAGATTGAAGCTCGTCCTAACCAAGGTTACCGTTTATGCAACCAACCTGATCGGATGGAAGCAGCTGAGATTAAAGCTCTTCTTCATACCAAAAGTTTTGGCCAGTCGATCCGTTATTACTCTAGCCTTGATTCTACCCAAACGGCAGCCCATCAATGGGCACGATCTGGAGCCGAGGAGGGGGCGCTTGTGGTAGCGGAAGAGCAGACAGCAGGTCGTGGTCGTTTAGGGCGAAGCTGGCACTCTCCCGCCCAAACAGGTATTTGGATGAGCTTAATCTTGCGGCCGCCGATTCCGCTTACTCTGGCTCCGCAATTAACCTTGCTCGCCTCTGTTGCAGTTGCACAAGGGATTGAGCAGGCAACCGGGGTTTCTGCCTCCATTAAATGGCCTAACGATTTGCTTTTAGAGGGGAAAAAGGTTTGTGGAATTTTAACCGAACTACGAGGTGAGCAAGATCAAATCGACTATGTGATCTTAGGGATCGGTATCAATGCTAAGGGGGTCACCCATGAGTGGCCAGAAGAAATTCGAGAACGTGCGACGATCCTTCCTACTACAAAGCGAAAATGGAGGCGCGCAGAACTTACAGCATTGATCTTGTACTCTTTGGAAATGCTATACCAACAGTATATGGATGAAGGATTTGCTCCTATTCGCACACAGTGGGAAGCACGTTCTTCCATGTTGGGGGAGCGCATTAATGCTCGCACTGGGAAAGGATTTGTAGAGGGAATTGCCTGTGGATTAAACGATCATGGTGCACTCGTCGTGACAACAAGTGAAGGTGAACAGCACCTTCTGTACTCGGCTGAAATTGAGCGGCAAGCTTAAGTAGCCTTAACCTCTTTCTTCCCGTGAAATTATCGTGTACAATGTTTATGAACAAATGACGACAAACGCTAGGGCGGCATCCAAAATGGAGACGCACCGACGAAGCGATTCTTTTTCGGCATCTGTTCACTACTTTATTCTGCTCTGAGCCCAATGGACGGAGACAGAGGAATGGTATGTTTGAAGATACCAACGCCCTTGTGTGCTCCTCACTCTATACGGTAGGAGAGAAGTGGCGTTTTTTATTTCCTCGGGGCTTGTAGTGCAAACGAGGAGGAAGTGTGATGACAAGCAAACGAAAAAAGGTAACCACTCGAACATTGCGCAAAATGAAAGTGGAACAATCACCTATTACGATGTTAACAGCTTATGATTACCCCTCAGCCAAATTGGCAGACCAAGCAGGAGCGGAAATGATTCTAGTGGGGGATTCCTTGGGTATGGTGGTACTCGGGTACGATTCAACGGTACCGGTTACGTTAGATGATATGGTACACCATACCAAGGCCGTAGCACGCGGCAGTAAACACTCCTTTATCTGTTCTGATCTTCCATTTTTAACTGCTCACTTGGGGCGGGAAGACGTGCTGCGGGCAGCTGGACGATTGGTACAAGAAGCTGGCGCTCACGCGGTGAAAATGGAGGGGGGCATCGAGATCATCGAGGGAATACGCGCTTGTATACAAGCGGGCATTCCGGTGGTCGGTCATCTAGGCTTAACTCCACAATCCGTACACCAGCTTGGAGGATATCGAATACAGGGACGTGATCTCGCATCAGCACGTGAAATTGTGGCCAACGCAAAACTTTTAGAGGAAGCGGGAATCTGCGCGCTCGTCTTAGAATGTGTCCCTGCTGAGGTTGCACAAGAGGTGTCTGCAACGATCGACGTACCGACGATCGGCATTGGAGCTGGTCGTCACTGTGATGGACAGGTACTTGTATACCACGATCTCCTGCAATACGGAAGCGATATTCATCCCTCCTTTGTCAAGACGTATGCCGATTTGGGTGAGCAGGCGGTAAAAGGCATGAAGCAATTCATCGAGGAAGTGCGTGCTGGAGTATTCCCGGGCCCCGAGCATTCTTCACACTTATCAGAGGAAGTAGTCGAAGGTTTATATGGAGCAAAAAAAGAGGGGAGCGCCCCATGCACGTCATAACAGACATTGAAGCGATGCGCCACTATCGACAAGGTCAGGAAGGAAAGAAGATCGGCTTCGTTCCAACGATGGGGGCTCTGCATGCGGGGCATCTTAGCTTAATAGAACAGGCTCGGACAGAATGTGAAGCTGTCATCATATCGATTTTTGTTAATCCATTACAATTTGGGCCCAATGAAGATTTTGAAAAGTATCCACGTGAGCTTAAGCGAGATATTGCGTTGGCAGAGGGAGCAGGAGCTGATGTTGTCTTCGCTCCTACACAAACTGAGATGTACCCTCGCCCCTTGGTAACGCAAGTGGTAGTTGCTGAGATTACCGAACGTTTGTGTGGGGCAAGTCGACCTGGACACTTTACTGGGGTTACTACAGTAGTCAGTAAGTTATTTCATATCGTCCAACCTACCCATGCTTATTTCGGTTTAAAAGATGCACAACAAGTAGCTGTCATCGAACGTATGGTGGAGGATCTACACTTCCCACTCGAAATCGTTCCATGTCCAACGGTTCGAGAAGAAGATGGTTTGGCTCTTAGTTCCCGCAATCGCTATTTATCCAAGCAGGAGCGTGAACAAGCTCCTATTCTCTATCAAGCTTTAACAAGAGCAGAAGCTAATTTGTTGCAAGGGAAATACAAATCAAGCGCTCATTTAGAAGAAGATGTTCGTACTCATATTACCAGCCAACCTTTGGCACAAATCGAATATGTAGAAGCTCTTACCTACCCAGATCTTACTCCGCTCACCGACTTGCATTCACCTCTGATCTTGTTGTTAGCGGTTCGCTTCGGTGATACGCGGTTGATTGATAACATTTTACTCAATAAAGGAGAGCAATAACTATGTTCCGCCACATGATGAAGGCTAAAATTCATCGTGCCACGGTGACTGAGGCCAACCTTAATTATGTTGGTAGTGTGACCATCGATGAAGATATCTTAGATCAAGTAGATATATTACCAAATGAACAAGTACAGATCGTCAACAATAATAATGGCGCTCGCTTAGAAACGTATGTGATTCCAGGAGAACGTGGTAGCGGTGTCATCTGTCTCAATGGCGCAGCAGCTCGCTTGGTACAGCCGGGTGATAAAGTAATTATCATCTCCTATGCCCTTTTAAATGAAGATGAAATCAAATCCCATCAACCACGTGTTGCCATTATGGGTGAAGGCAATCGCCTTGAAGAAGTGATTGGTGAAGAGATTCACGCAACGGTATTATAACTGTCCTTTAGGTAACACCCCCTGCTTCAATGGAAGCAGGGGGTGTTTGTATGTAATCAGACGTTTTGGAGAACGCTAGGGTTGAGTATGGCGGATGAGGAGGGGACACCTATGTTTCAAGAGTGGGTGCATGGTGTACAGCAGGAGTTACAAACCATCGATTGTCATTTTGCACAGTGCGATGAATCACAACGCGGATTACTTAAGACACGCTTTCAACAGATCCAGGCCTCTTCACGGCAGCTTTTAGAAGTGTGGGCAACAGTGGAGGATCAGTTGGCACACCTTGTAAAGCATCATCCTGAACTTACCTCGACGGAAGCGGAGGAGATGGATGGGGAGTTTTGGATTCATGCAGATACCATTCGCTCTTTCCGTCACGGACAAGGGTATTATCAGTTGAAAATGTTTGCAGAAGCCCATCCATATTTTAAAGAGGTAGTAGAGACCGAACCCACTTTTTTGTTAGGGCGTCTGTACTTGGCGCTTAATTTGTTTCAGGAACAACAGTGGAGCGAAGCAGAAGTTCAATTTACACAAGTGGCAGACGAGGGAGTAAAGGAATCATATCTTCCCTTTGCTGCATTTGCCCATCATATGTTAGGGTGTATTGCTGTCTCCCGCGGACAGGAAGAAGAAGCGATCGCTTCCTTTCAAGAAGCAATCGCTCTTAAGAAGGAGAATGCAGATACATGGTTTAACTTAGGTGCCTGCTATTATCGGTTGGGACGCTATGAAGATGCGATTGTGCGCCTCTATCAGGTGCTATCCTTAAATGAACAAGACTGGGAAGCGATGCACCTACTAGCTGAGTGTTATAAAGAGAGTGGGCAGTGGAAAAGTGTTCTTTATTGGCGCTTGTCTGCTATGAAGAAAAGTCATCATCCCACCATTATCAAAGCACTTGCCCATGATTGCGAAGAACGGGGTCAACCTGCGGAGGCTGTGGGATGGTATAAAAAGCTGTTGCGCTGTGATCCGTGGTCGGTTGTAGCCTATCATGGATTGGCTTGGAATAACTGGGCCTTACACAAACGAGCCGAGGCGCGCTGTTGGTTAAAAAAAGGTTTATCCCTTCATCCCAACCACCCCGATCTCCTCTTTTTTCATATATGGTGTGCCATTCAAGAAGGAGAGCTAACAACTGCTGAGAAAGCACCTCGTTATGTAACAAATGAATTGCTGCAACATCCTGTCTGGCTTGTGATGCGTTCACGTCTAGCCATGCAAAAAAAACAGATCACGGTCGCGAAGGAATTGGCAACTGCGGCCACTCAAAACAAGGTTCCTGCGATGAGAGCCTTAGGATATTTCCAGTTAGGACAAATATGCATCGAAGAAAAAGATGCGGGAGAGGCAATTTCGCATTTTCGACAAGCAGGTCAACTTTGTCCGGCTTGGAAAGAACCTGCATTTTATGAAGGTGTTTGCCATTTTCTAGAAGGTCGAGTGGAAAAAATGCAAGAATGCTGGCAATATATATGCTAAGTGAGAGGAGGAACAACGATGCATACGATGTGGAAAGGATCTATTCAATTTGGGATGGTGCATATCCCGGTAAAAATGTATGCTGCTACGGAAAAGCAGTCTATTCCTTTTCGTTATTTACACAAAGAGTGTCAAACCCCTGTAAAAAATGTACGTTACTGTCCCCATTGTGAGAAAGATGTATCGTGGGAAGAGATCATAAAGGGAGTAGAGTATGAAGAAGGAAAATTTGTATTGATGGATCAAGAGGATCTCAAAGCCCTGCAACCGGATAATAGCAAAGCAATCAAGATATTAGATTTTGTACAGTTAGAAGAGATTGATCCGATCTATTTTGATCGAACTTACTTCCTAGGACCGGCCGACACAGGAGAGCATGCCTATGCATTGTTGCGATCCGCATTGGAACAAACGGGAAAGATCGGGGTAGCACAAATTACGATTCGCTCGAAACAATCCCTAGCAGTAGTCCGGGTCTATGAGGGTTGTCTCGTCATGGAGACAATCTTTTATCCTGCCGAAGTGCGCCATGTGACTCATGTGCCCGGGGTACCTGCCAGTGATACTGAATTACCAGCCAAAGAGCTAAAAATGGCACAACAGTTGATTGAGAATTTGTCCACTTCTTTTACACCGGAGAACTACACAGATACGTACCGCCAAGCATTACAAGAAGCAATTGAACAAAAGGTAGCAGGAAAAGAAGTGGTGGAAGCCAAAGGGAACGAACCGGAAAAAGTGGTCGATTTAATGGAGGCCCTAAAACAAAGTTTGGAAAAGACAAAGACAGGAAAAGAAAAAAGCAAAAAGAAGGCCTAAGGCGAGTTTCCTCGCCAGTAGCGCACATAAGAATCATCTGTGGTAGGCGTTTTTTCTATTACCTTTCCAGTAGCATCTATTTTTACTTCAACTTTGCGGTAATGCTCTACCTGCCATTCATCTGTGTCTGTGGTTTCCTCCTTTTCCATTTCATATACAGTCCAGGCGGAATCATGATCTGTCTGCACAACACTTTGATCGATGGGTGGAATGTCAACTAAACGGCTAACACCCAACATGACAAGTAGCATCATATTAGTAACCAAGATGGTTGCTGTAACGATCTGTGTTCTACTCATCTACTTTTCCTCCTTACCAAAAGCCTGGAATCAGCCACCAGGCGACAATAATCACTGATGCATGATAAAGCAAATCTAAAAAGTTGTGTTTGTCCGTTGCGTGTGAGCTTTGCGTCAACAGATAAAATCCATATGCAAAGCGAATGATAATAATGGTGAGTGCAATTTGAATCAGGATAGTGGGCACACTAGATCTCTCCTTTCTTATGCTTATGTTGTTAGAATCATTAGATACCACTCACAGAAAAGAGTGCAAGAGATGTTAAAGCCGATGGAGCCAGTGCTAAGCACAACGGTAATAGAAACAAAAGAGTATCTATATCAAGTAAAGTGGGACGGTATACGTATCATTGCAGAAGTAGAGGGGTCCTCGTGTCGACTATATACTCGTCATGGCAATGAGAGGACGAAAGTATATCCGGAAGTTACTACTGCCCTTGCAACCGATAAATCTTCTCTTCTTCTCGATGGAGAGATGGTTGTGATTCACCAAGGAACATCTGATTTTCACCAAATATTAAAGAGGGATCGCGCGCAAAAAGAGGAGAAAATTAAAGCTCTGCAGTCTTCTAATCCAGCAGTCTATATGATATTCGACTTATTATCCTATAATGGGAATGAATTACTTACTACTCCTCTATCTGAGCGGCTAACGCTTTTGGACTCACTTTCTTTTACCGCACCAAGCTTACAAGTATGTCCTTCAAATGATGATGGAGGTCACCTGTTTGCTGCTACGAAAGAGCTGGGATGGGAAGGAATTGTTATGAAAGAGCGAGATGGTCTCTATTACCCCGGACAAAAACATCCTACTTGGAAAAAAGCGAAACACTTCGATAATATAGAAGCGACCGTGGGGGGAGTTCTCCTGCGTGATGGTCGTGCTGTTTCCTTACTTCTAGGAAGACGGGACGAAGGAAAGCTCTTAAACTATATCGGACGAGTACGCTCGGGATTAAATCAAGCATCCCTTCATGTGCTCACTGCTTCACTTCCCTCACTATCCCAATCAACCTCCCCTTTCACTTCCGAACCGCCTATCCCTTCTTCTCATGCCGTGCAATGGCTACATCCAGTCTTGACATGCTCCATTCAATATTTAGGATGGACACCTGCTCAGACACTTCGCCATGCTACACTGCTCGGTTTCTATTAATAACACCCCGGGTAATCCGGGGTGTTATGTTAATACAGTGGCCTAAAGGGGAAATAAAGCGGCCGATAGAAGGGGACATAAGGGGGAAATATAGGATAGGGGCGATATAGGGGGTAGGGAGGAGGATAGGTATGACGGTAAGGAGGAGGATAGCGAGGATAAGGTCGGTATGGAGGAGGAGGAGGGGGTGGTCGCTGAGCGACACGCAATGAATCTTTTTCATCCCTGGTTTTCTCCTGCATAGCTGGCTCAGCTGGGTTATCCGACTGGTGGGCAATCACATCTATTTTGTTCTGTTTCTCTTTTTTTGTAGGGGATGATGTTTCAGTGTCAACTTTCACTTTGCGTTTTTTCGGCAAACGATTCACCTCCCATCACCAAAAGAAGCGCCGTCCATAAAATCCTCTCCGATAAAAAGGGAGACCAAAGAACGGGAAGAAAGGGAATCCAAAGAAGAAGGGGAATAATAAGAATGAAGTTTGTGCCATTCCCAAGTTGTTATAAGAGTATTGCAGAGTTCGCGGTTCAGGATAAGTGGGGTATTGATAGGAAAGACTATGCTTTCCTGTCCGCGAAGACTCCGGATAGTAATCATCTGCTGGGGCCATAGTTATTTGTACTCCTTCCACAATTTCTAGGTTCACTATCAATGTATGTGGTCAAATGCGCTCTGGACATTTGTCCACCATAATTTAGGCATCTGCCTACATCATAAGGAGAGTTGAGATGGTAGATCGGCAAGTCAAATGGGTCCAGGTAGAGGGGCGTGCAATCAGGGTGAGTCATCCCAATAAACCGATCTTCCCTGACGTAAACCTGAACAAATGGGAGTATCTGCTTCATCTTTTAAATCTTGCTCCTCATCTGCTCTCGTATACGAAAGCACGACTGCTTACGGTGATTCGTTACCCTCATGGGGTACCAGGAGAATCGTTTTATCAGAAAAATGCTCCCTCCTATCTACCCGACTGGATCCCTACTGTCGATCAAAATGGCACTCGCTATATTCTCTTGCAAGATGCACCCAGTCTGATCTGGCTAGGAAATCAACTTTGTCTCGAATTTCACACGGGTTTTCACCTATACACAGATAATCGACCGCAGGAGCTGGTTTTTGACCTCGATCCCAGTACAGAAGAGTGGAGTGATGTTCAAAGTGTGGCTTTACATATCTACGCCCTTCTCCAAGAATTGCATCTTCATAGCGGTGTGAAAACCTCAGGTTCAAGAGGGCTTCAAATTGTTATTCCCTTGATTCCACGATATACATACCAACAGACACGGCAAGTGCTTTCTTTTATCGCGCGTTACATCTGTGAACGGTACCCGCTCCTAGCAACAATAGAACGGGCTAAAAAAAATCGCGGTGGACGCGTTTATATCGACTATGTGCAACATGGACAGGGAAAATCGCTCATCAGTGCTTATTCACCACGGGCACGGTCAGAAGCGACGATTTCGATGCCGCTCACCTGGGAGGAAGTACGAGCGGGAAGAAGACCAAACGAATTTACTTTGATGTCTTTGGCGAGGTGGTTAGAAAAACGACCTGACCCACTCGCTCCGTTGTACGAAGATACGAACAGGCAATCCATTGATTCCATTCTCCGTTTTCTAAAGTGATAGGAGTAGCATAAGTTGTGCTTGCGAGTAGATAGGGAATGCGGTATGGTGAACAAAGATTACATAGCGCATTGGGGGTAGTTCTTATATGAAGCGTTTATATACAAATGGATTGATTATCACGATGGCCGATCAAGAAGGGCCACGTTATACCAGGGGGAGTATCGGAGTTGAAGATCATACGATCTCTTATATTGGTACTGACGCCATCGCCAGCGAATACGACGAAGTGATCGACCTACGTGGAAAAGCAGTGTTGCCTGGCCTCATTAATACGCATAACCATGCTGCCATGACGCTCTTACGCGGCTATGCTGACGATTTGCCTCTGCAAACGTGGCTGGAAGAAAAAATGTGGCCAATCGAGGCGCGCTTTCAAGCAGAGCAAGTCCGCAAAGGGACTGCACTTGCACTCGTGGAGATGATTAAAGGAGGCACAACCTGCTTTGCCGATATGTATGATCACATGGATCAAGTTGCTGAAATGGTAGAAATTTCAGGAATGCGCGCGGTGTTGTGTCGCGGAGTAATTGGGTTGGGATCTGAACAAGAACGAGCGGATAAATTAGCCGAAGCGGTTTCCTTTGCTCGTCAATGGCACATGCAAGCAAACGGACGCATAACAACCATGATGTCGCCGCATTCCCCCTACACATGCCCTCCTGCTTATATCGAACAGATTGTGGAACGAGCGATCGCACTACAAATACCCATTCATACTCATATGTCAGAAACGGCGCGGGAAGTGGAACAAAACATAGAACTTTATGGAAAGCGTCCAGTAGAGCATCTGCTTTCACTCGGGCTGTTTACGATCCCTACTTTGGTAGCGCACGCTGTTCATCTAACAACAGAGGAAATCAAAATGCTGGCCGACTACGATGTGAAAATTGCCCACAATCCTGGGAGCAATCTAAAATTAGGAAGTGGGATTGCTCCTATTCCTCAAATGCTAGCAGCAGGATTACGGCCTTCATTAGCTACCGATGGAGCGGCTAGCAACAACAATTTAGATTTATTAGAAGAAATTCGTTTAGCGGCACTGATTCACAAAGGTGTAAATCAAAACCCAGAAGCGGTACCTGCCTATACGGCTCTAAGTATGGGAACGTCTTACGGGGCAGAAGCACTTTTTCTCGATCAGTATATCGGCACATTGGAAGTAGGTAAAAAGGCTGATTTTATCACCGTTGCGACGACAGGGGCTCATATGCACCCTATGCACGACCTCATTTCTCATCTGGTGTACTCTGCTTCACGCGACGATGTTCAAGATATGGTGGTTGATGGCAAGATTATTATGCGCGATCGCGCGTGTCTTACCCTCGATGAAGAGAAGATTACGTATGAAGCTGCCCGTGCCTTTGCGGCGATTCAATAATAAGAATGAGACATAAAAAAAAGACCTGCCTTGGGGAGGACAGGTAAATATTTGTGTGAGGTATAGACAGGAAGAATATTAGTCAAACTAACTTTAGCTTAAACTTTCATGTCGATCTCCAGTTGATACCGAAGGGTGGGCTTCTCCGTTGTGTTCCCCATGCACCACGTCTGTGCACACATAGCTGGAGAGGTCCACATTTCCATGTGTAAAAAAGGCTCAATTGGCTTCAAATCTTCAGCGGATAGGTGATTGCTCAACTCTGCGCCCACCCATCCCGAAAGGGGAGCCGTCACGTGCTCACCTCCTCTTGCCTGTGACTTTAGTATCACCTGGCTGCGGAGGGATATGTCTTACACATTTTGTGCAAATGAAAGAATTAAGGGAATCCGTTTTGTGTGTGGGCATGGTTTTTCTTATGATTTACGCACGTTTACCTTTCCAACGTACGATTAACCGAGTCACCAGATCAAGCAGAAGGATCACTACTAAAGAAATTCCCACAAGCGGAAGGATCAACCCGAATATCAAGAGTATAATGAGCACGCCCCATTTCCAGCGACCCAAAGGTTTGGCAGGTGGTGCTCCAAATTTTCCGGCGGGTTTACGTTTCCACCACATCCATATCCCCGTAGCCACAATTCCGATCAATCCAAGGCATGTAATAAGAGCAATCACCTGATTAATCACCCCGAAATAATGACCTTCATGCAGAGCAATTCCAATAGAGATGATTTTAGCAAGTGTTCCATAATCGGAAAATCTCAAATCGGCCAAAACCTTACCGCTGTATTGATCAATATGAAGTGTTGCCTGTCGTTCAGGTTGTTCTGGGAAAACGGAAACCGTATACACCCCTGTATCCTCTTGGGGCAGGGAAATACTATATCCTGCTTCGACGTCGCTCTTAGCCGCGATTTCAATCACTTGATCTACGCTTACTATGCGCTTTCCATCACCCGACTCAGGAACCGGCATCTCTTCTGCCGCCCATGCAACATTATCAGCCACATCTTTTGTAGGCAATGTCGACTGGGGCTGCTCCCACATTTCCTCAGGGTAGCCACTATTGGTATAGGTAGCCACCTCGTTTATTTTTTCTCCCACTACCCCTGCCCAGGGTAGACCTGTAAGAATTAAGATAACAATCAAGAAGGATAGCCAAAATGCGGGGACAGCATGTAAATCACGCAACCGTGTCCGTTTGTTTGTTCCCTTGCCTAAACGAGGCAGAAGGGTACCAAAAAGTGCTTTTTTCTGTCGCGGCCACCATAAGTATAAACCAGTTACCACCAAGATCAGTGCCCAGCTGGCGGCAAGTTCTACCAATCGATCCCCAAGGGTTCCAATCATCAATTCGCCATGAAGAGCGACGATTTGGTTCATGAATCGATCATCTTCTGTCAACGAACCCACGATCTCACCTCGATAGGGATCAACAAAGAGCGTGGTCATCTCACCCTCTACCATCAATTTTGCTTGTGCTGTCCGTTCCGGTTCTAAACTGGGGGTAAAATGTAAGACATCCATATCTGAATACTCTTTTTTTATCTGTTGCAGTAACTGCTCGGCAGATTGTTTTTCTGCTCGATCTGTAGCCGATACTTGATAGAGGTCTTTATACATCACTTCCTCAATTTGAGGCTTAAATAGGTAGATGGCTCCAGTAATAGCTAGCAAAATCAATATAGGGGAAAAGATGAGCCCTGCATAAAAATGCCAGCGCCAGATGGAAGCATATAAGGTGTGTTGCTTCTTGGTAGGCTGTTCAATGTGCTGTTTTTTCATCGTCGATAAAGCTCCTTTGTACATCGTTCGACTTTAAGTATATAAAAGGTGAACGGAGGTGCCATGACTCGAAAGGGCTATATATCATGACGAAAACTTGAACAACTTGGGATCTCTCCTTTCATTCGTCGCATGGTACAATAAAAAACGAATCTAAGAGATCATGCTCACATGCGATAGGAATGAACATAATGAAAATGACAGATAAACAAATGAAATGGTGGATTTTACTCAGTCCCACATTCGTAATTGGTTTGTGGGAATATATACGGCATCAATGGCTCCTTCCCTTTATATCAATGGAAGTGGGGAATTGGCTGTCTGCAGGACTCGTTTTTCTGGTGACGATTACGTTATTGCGAAGGTTATTTCGACGTTATGAGCAATTACAGGAAAAGTTAAGAGTGGAACGAACACAAAAAGCGGTTTTGGAAGAGCGCCAACGCATGGCTAGGCAGCTTCATGATGGAATTGCCCAATCGCTCTTTTTGTGTGCTGTACACGTAGAAGCCATAAAAGAACGTCATCCCGAGTTGACAGAGTGGGGGGAAATAGAAAACACCATGTCAAATCTACACAGCACTATCCGCAGCGCCATTACAAACTTAAAAAACCCCTCTGACGAAGAACCATTAGAGGAGTGGGCACAGCGTTTACAGTTGTTAGTGGATGCATTTACTTTGGATACGGGTATTGCTGTGCACCTGCGGGCAGATGAGGACGAAGAAAAGACGTTGACTAGTAAAGAGAAGGTGGAGCTGCTGGCATGTTTACAAGAAGCTCTTACCAATATTCGTAAACATGCTGCCGCTTCCGAGGTGAAAATCACTTTTAGAATGACTCCTACGGGATGGTCGCTTGATGTTACAGATAACGGAAAAGGATTTAGTGGAAATCCTTTTCGCCACCCCGATCATTTTGGCTTGGGGATGATGAATGAACGTGCCCTAGAATTGGGAGCAAAGCTCTCTTTTGTTTGCACTGGTGGAAAAACAACTCTACGCATTGCTAAGGAGGGGGGGAGATGACTCCATATCGAGTAGTGATTGGAGATGATCATGAGCATGCACGTCAAGCAATGCGCTTAATTTTAGCGCGCGATTCTTCCTTTCTCATTGTGGCGGAGGCGTGTGATGGAGAAGAAGTGATACGACAAGTAGAGCAAGAGCAGCCCGACTTGGTTTTAATGGATATTAATATGCCATACTGCAATGGACTACAGGCGACACGGCTTATAAAAGAGAGATATCCCAGTACTAAGATTGTGATGGTAACCGTTTCTGACGATGCAGCCCATCTGTTTGAAGCGATAAAACATGGGGCTCAAGGGTACTTACTTAAAAACTTACAACCGCAATTATGGCTGGACTACCTGCACTCCCTCTTAGGGAATGAAGCGCCGGTGCCACAACCTATCGCGCGACGGGTGTTACATGAATTTACGAAAGAAGATAAACAGGATTCCAATGAAGTTCTCACATCACTTACTCCTCGTGAACAAGAGATTTTAACTTGGGTAGCTAAAGGATGGAGCAATAAAGCGTTGGCGGATCAACTAGGTATTTCTGAGCATACGGTTAAAAACCACCTTAAAAATATTATGCAGAAGTTGCAGGTGAAGAATCGGGTTGAACTAACGCACTATGTATATGGAAAATCGGATTTTAAGGAAAGAGAGGTATAATACTGTCTTCAGGATCGTATGTATAGAAATATTATCCGCACTTTATCTCTAAGGAGAGTGAAGGATGCGCACACTCCTCATCTTAGTTTCAAGTAGTTTTCTCCTGTCAGCGTGTGGATCAGTGGGATATGAAGCTGGACCTGTTACGGAGAGCGTACAAGCTGTCTCTACACAGAAGAAGAGTGGATCTAGTGAGCAGGAACAAGCACAAGCGAAACAAAGAGAAAAACGTCCAACATTATCAGAAGAAGTATTCTCTCTCGTAGAAAAACACCGTCACCAATCTGAATACGCTTTTCGTCTCCTACTTGATGAGTCCACACCATATGAGTTGAATGGAAAACAGAGTGGCGACGACTGGGAACTACATGATAAGCGTAAGAAGTTAGAAATTAAAAAGAAAGGAGACCAGATTGAACTTGCTAGTAACGGGAAAAAGGAAACATTGGCTCCTGAGCAGTTTGGTCTGATTTCCCCTGATGATCACCTCGAGCTGTTAACCTCGGCTATGGGCAATGTAATCCAATTACCACAAAAAAAGTGGGGAGGGGAGTTATTCTCCTCTGTCCGGGTCGATCTTGATCCCAAAACAGTTGAAAATAAACTGATGGAGCGTTTAGGTTCTGGATTTCAAGATCCCGCGGCAGCCAAAAGGGCCAGTGAGTTAACAGAAGTTGTGTATGAACTTTGGTACGATCGTAAAACAGGAGCTCTCATTCAACTACGCATTCAAATAGGGGAGCAGAGTGAGGATATGGTATATCTGTTCCCTCAAGAGTAAAAGAAGCGCACCCACTCAGCGATGTACTGAGTGGGTGCGCTTCTTTCCCATTAATTCCTTTCTCTTATGATATATATCCTGTGATATACTCGTAGTATTGATTATTATTCTGATTTAAGTAGAAAGGGGGCGTGACCAGATGAAAGTAAGAGCCGTCCAGGCGACAACGGCACTGGTTGTCACGCTCATTTTATTATTTGGTGGTTATTTTGCATTCCAATGGTTGAAAGTAGAAAAACCATTGCAAGCATATATACAGACACATTCGGAGTTAACCATAGTGGATCAAGCCATCTCTCCCAATCACATCGAGCTTTCTCTTAAGGCTTCTCCCTCCTTTGATGCAACATCATATCGAGCACTGTATCAACAGATGGAAGAGATCGGTGGCCATCGTGAGATTACGATCCGCTTTGTAGATAATGAAAATTCTTCTTTGCAGAGCGCATGGGAGCAGATCAGCTTTTTGATGTATGAATATATTTCATTGGAGCAGTATGGTGAAATTCCTCCCGCTGTTGAACGGATTTCTACTCTCCACGGAGTGGAGGGTGAAGTCGTAATGGATGAAAAGGCTATCTATCTGCTTTTGCAGTTGGAAGAAGAGGTAGCTTTTTATCGACTTCCGCTCCTTAAGTCGGTAACCGGGGGTGAGCAGGAATGAAGATGATGGGCTGGATAGTAGGTGCTGTTGCTGCTACTTTTCTATTCCTCGGATATCTGGGGGTTCCTTTATTGCCCTTGGTTGTGCTTACTCTTATTATTGCAGCTGTTACCTTTTTTTCCTCCACTAGCGGTGGCCGATTAGGGGTAGGCAAAAAAGAGACCATTCAAACGAATGAGTCTGTCCCCAATCTAACTTTTGATGAGATTGGGGGACAAAAACGGGCGAAAAACGAATTGATCGAAGCCCTTGACTTTTTAATTCATCGTGACCATATCGATGCGTATGGGATTCGTCCCCTCAAAGGTATCTTGCTGTCTGGACCTCCGGGAACAGGAAAAACGTTGATGGCAAAGGCAGCGGCTCATTATACCGATTCTGTTTTTGTTTCTACTGCAGGTAGCGCTTTTATCGAGATGTATGTAGGTGTAGGAGCAAAACGAATACGCAAATTATTTACTGAAGCAAGAGAGATGGCACGGAAGAAGAAAAAGAAGAATGCGATCATATTTATCGACGAAATCGATGTCATCGGTGGTCGCCGTGATGGTTCGCAGCATCGTGAATATGATCAGACATTAAATCAGCTATTGACAGAGATGGATGGGTTATCTTCTGAACAAGATGTGCGGCTGTTGGTTGTAGCAGCAACCAACCGTAAGGATATGTTAGACAGTGCTTTATTGCGTCCAGGAAGATTTGATCGCCACATCACAGTAGATCTACCTGACAAAAAAGCGCGTACGCATATCCTACACCTTCATCTGCACACAAAACCTTTGTCCGCTGATGTAAAAATAGAGAAGATAGCAGAAGAAACCTTTGGTTTTTCAGGTGCACAGTTGGAAAGTGTTGCTAATGAAGCTGCGATATACGCCCTCCGTGACGAAGAACGAGAGATTACACAGCATCATCTCTCTCTTGCCATTGATAAAGTCATGATGGGGGAAAAGACAGATCGAGAAGCGACACAAGAAGAGCGGGAACGTGTCGCAATTCATGAGATGGGACATGCCATTGTGGCAGAGTTTGTGCAACCAGAATCTGTAGCACAAGTAGCTCTATCTCCACGCGGAGAGGCGCTCGGATATGTTCGCCATCACCCCGGAAGTGATCGTTATTTATATACGCGCGAACAAATTGAAGGGCAAATTATGATTTTACTAGCCGGGGCTGCGGCTGAACAAGTGGTGTTTGGAAATCGTAGCACAGGGGCGCGAAATGATTATGAACGTGCTAATCAGTCGGCCCAATTGTTGATTGAGAGCGGATTATCCGAGTTAGGGATTATTAATCCAGACTGGATAGAAAAAAGTAGTTTGCAAGCGGAAGCAAGTCGAATATTGAGCTCATTAGAAGAGCGGACGATACACCAGATCGAACAACACCGTCATGTGTTGGAGAGAGGGTTGTACCTCCTCTTAAAAGATGAAGTATTACAAGGGGATCATTTCCGCCAATTGTTAGCGCAAGCCGACGAGTGGGTTCGTTAAGTATAAAAGAGCAAAGATGAGGGGGAGCTGCATCGATCTGATGACTCCTCCTCTTGATTTGTCTGTCTGGATACGTTTTAATAAAAACAGTCTGGTTGGAGCCTCATATACATAAAGAGAGTACAGACCGACCGTCAAGCACAAGGAGAGTGGACGATAGATGCAATTATCCAAACGCGTACAACAAGTAGCACCGTCCGTCACATTAACAATTACTGCGATGGCACGAGCGTTAAAAGACGGAGGTAAAGATGTAGTAGGCTTAGGTGCAGGGGAACCCGATTTTAATACACCACAACACATTATCGAAGCCGCCATCCAAGCGATGAATGCAGGTCACACCAAGTACACTCCAGCAAGCGGAATTGCTTCGCTCAAAGAGGCGATTATTCGAAAATTTCATCGTGATAATCGCTTGCAGTACACAGCCAATCAGGTGATGGTTACTGTGGGGGCAAAGCATGCTCTCTACAACTTATTCCAAGCTTTGCTCGATCCCGGTGATGAGGTCATTATTCCCACGCCTTACTGGGTTAGCTACGTAGAGCAGGTGAAGTTAGCAGGTGGCGTCCCGGTATTGTTAGAAGGAAAAGAAGAAGATGGATTTAAAATTTCCACCTCTGATTTAGCAGCGGCTGTGACAGAAAGGACGAAAGCATTTCTTATCAATAGTCCTTCTAATCCAACGGGCGCCGTTTATACTAAAGAAGAACTAACGGATTTGGGACGGGTGTGCATCGATCAAAATGTGACGATCATTTCGGATGAGATTTATGAACACTTGATATATAGTGGGCAGCCGCATATAAGCATGGCCAGTTTAGGTGAGGAGTACTATAACCAAACCGTCATTATCAATGGTGTTTCAAAGACGTATTCCATGACGGGCTGGCGGATTGGTTATGTAGCAGGAAATGCTGATCTGATTCAAGCGATGAGTAATATTTCTAGCCATAGCACCTCGAACCCAGCTTCAATCGCCCAATATGCAGCCATTGCTGCATTGGAAGGACCACAAGAACCAGTTGCTACCATGCGAACTGCTTTTGCACAGCGACGAGATTTTCTTGTGGCTGCATTGCAACAATTACCTGGAATTAGCGCTTCTACACCTGCAGGGGCATTCTACGTATATGCCAATATTGCTGAATCGATGAAAGCTAAAAGCATAAAAACCTCTGCCGAGTGGGCGCAAAAACTGTTAGAAGAAGAGTTGGTCGCTGTTGTACCCGGCTCTGCTTTTGGTACTGATGAGCACGTTCGCCTCTCGTATGCAACTTCGATGGAACAGCTAGAAAAAGCAGTAGAACGGATCAAACGCTTTGTAGATATACAATAAAACAAAAAAGGGCCATCTGGCCTTTTTTGTTTATACATAAAGATCTTTTTTTCTCCCGGTAAGTATGTTTAGCTCATTGTCGGTGGACGTGATGAGCGCATAAATGCACTAAAAAACCAGATTATGTTTGTAATACATAGCAACAACCCGAGCACTAGCAGTGTAAGGGTGGTGGGATGAGGCTCTCGATACAATAACCATCCGATAATAGGGAGTACGGATAATGCAATAAGTAAACCGACCCCACATAAAATTGCCATTACCATTTTCATTGACTGCACTCCTCTAATATAGACAAGGAGGGGGAACAAATAACAAAATAACACCATGCCTACCGCTAGCCACATACCGGTAGAGTTAAATTGATTTACGTTAGGCCCTGTTTGATTAAGCGGGGATAAAGTAATCAGGATTAACAATGAGGTAAAGAATACTGCTGAAATCAAAGTAACATAAACCATATTTTTTCTAATCGTTGAATCCACGGGGTTGCCAATCCTTTCTAGATGACATCATTTATTTATGAGGATGCATCTGTATTATTCTAGCTGAAAGTAAATTGTCCTGCTTGAGTTCAAAGATAAAGAAGGTGAATAGATGAATATACCAGTTTTCGGACAAAAAATAGAAGGTGCTGTATATAAACAGCGCAGAACCGCATATGGGGTTATTTTCTCTCCAAACGAAGAATCTGTTGCTGTCATAAGAACACCCAAAGGAATCTTTTTACCTGTTATAACTGGCAAACGGTGTTAGCAGTTGCAACTTCTCTTATTTAAAAAGATCAAGTATAATTTAATAGAAATATATTTTAAAAGAGTATAAGAAAGTAGGTCCAACATTGAACCCAACGATCAGGATAGAGGAAGTAAACAAAGATAACTGGTATGAGTGTTGTCAGTTAAGCGTATCCACTGCACAAGCAGAGTATATGGAGTCTAACGCAATTTCCATCGCTCAATCCAAATTTGAAGAATCACTCAAACCATACGCTATTTATTACGAAGAGGCTGTCGTCGGCTTTTTGATGTTTAACTCTGTTTTAGAAGAGTTAGATGGCTATTGGATTTACCGCATCATGATCGATGAAAACTACCAAGGCAAAGGCATTGGAAAACAAGCTACACAGCTCATGCTGGATGAAATAAGAAATCTGCGGCAAGCTAATAAAGTAGTTGTTGGCTACCATCCAGAGAACACGGAAGCACATCGCTTATACGCTAGCTTAGGATTTGTCGATCAAGGAGATCGGTTTGGAAAGGAAATGGCTGTCGTGTTACATATATAGGGGTAGAGGGAGCATCCGTCGATTTTGCCGGCATTTGCCTAATAAATGTAAAAACGGCTTGAGATTGCATGTGAGCAATTCAAGCCGTTTCCCGTGTTTTATATAGGAAACTGAGGAATAACACGCTCATATTCATCCTGAGCATCTGTAATAGCTAATTTTGAGTACACTTCAAGCGACTTTCGATTTTCATGTCCAGAATAAAGCTAAATGAGCGCATCGTCAATACCCTTTCTTTCCACAGTACTGTGTGCATGGCTAAAAGCTCTTTGAAGGCGGTAGGGAATGGTACGATTCGATCTTTCTTCCCTTTCCCTTGATTCACGCGTATCTGACATCGTTGGAAATCCACATCATTTAACTTAATGTTGATGAGTTCACTTACAATTCACTTACACGAACGCCTGTATACAGCAAAGTCTTGATGACCATCATATCTTGTAAGTTTTTCGCCCTCCAGACAGCTTCATAATAGCGTTTAATTTCATCTTCTGTTGGAACATAAGGAAGTTTTTTGATCTTGGTACGTTAACTTCTAATTCCGTTCTCAAGGTGTCGAAATACACTCTTTAGATAATCATAATCAGGCTCTATAAATTTATTCATATTTCATATAACATAGGATAATAAAAATCATAAAATAAATAAATATCTTTAATTAATTTTGATTTTACTATTGACTTCCTATTTCTATCAGTCTATTATAAATTTGGATACCCAGTTTGTGGCATCTAAAATACTATTTAGGAGTTGGTTTGTAAATGAAAGCAATCAAGAAAGTTGTTCTGCTTCCTCTCTCCCTTGCATTGACGATGTCTATCGCCTTTGCCCCCGACAGTTTCGCTTCAAGTTCCACTGGTGCGGAAGAACTCTCGATCGAAGACTTGACCCCTGCCGAACTCGCCGATTTAGAAGAAGGAATAAGAGATACGCAGGAAGAATTAAAAAATGGTAAGAAGACAGTAGATCCTCAGGACTTTCAAGAATACGTGAAAGATAAAGGATTGTCTTCAGAAGAGGCTGAAAATCAACTTCATTCAAACAGGGTTGGGACCAAAGGTGATATTGTGGTAACACTAAGCGGAACTAGCGGGGGCTCAGCTTGGGCCGGAGGACATGCAGGCGTTGTACAAAGTAACAATTACTATGTTACAGAATCTTTCGGTATCGGGAGTAAAAAGGGAGTTCAAAGAAGGACTAATAATTGGAAAGCAAGATATTCACACGTAAGAGGATTATGGGTTCGTGGAGCAGACGGCGCTGACTATAGTTACGCAGCCGCCTACTCAAAAGCAAAAATAGGAAAGCCGTACAATTATAACTTTTACAACAAAACGACAACCTCACGCTTCTATTGTTCACAATTAGCATGGAGATCATGGAAAAACAGAGGTTTTGAACTGGATAACGGTGGCGCAGTATGGCCTGTAAATTTGATCAATGATGGGGATACGAAAACATTCTATTCAAAAGGGTAATAAATAAATGATTAAAGACAGAGAGGTTGTTCCTGCCTCTCTGTCTTTACAAATGGAGGAAGAATTTAATGAAAAACCTATGTAAAACGATTGTTCTTGCTACAGTTACCGCTAGTATGTTGACTTCTTGTGCTGATAATGAAATAAGTCTTGATAATGGGGACATCGGAGTCGTATATACAAACTCTTTAGAAGAAGATAGTGAATTTGTTGTTTTTAACCAAGGAGGAGAGGTTACCTCGAGTGCTACAATTGATGCTATTGGGATATTTGAAATTAGGGAAGATCGAGATGGAAACATTTTACTCCCTGCTAGGTTTAACACTGGGTTCACTAAAATTAATCCGTCTGGGAGCATATCCGAGATGGAATCTCTCGACTTCCCATATTACACCAAAATAAAAGGTGACACTCGATTAACCACATTTAATTCTGATTTAGAGTATGGAAAAGTAGAGATCAAAGAGGAAGGAAAGGAAGGTGTGGAAGTAAAATTAGACGGGATATTACCTTCAGCGACTTTTGATGATTCCTATGCATACATAAATGCTGATTTCCCTGACGTGGCAGATAGGCATATGCAATATGTCTTGGACAGGAAAAGTAAAAAAATAATAAAGAAACTAGTGATAGAACACGGAAATGCTTCTGATGTTTCCATGATCAATGGAAAAGTGGTTAGTGTCTCTAATAAAGAAGACCCATACTTAAGTGTATTGGAACCAGGTACATGGAACGTAAGCAATGTAAAACTCCCCCATCCATACTCTGAACGGATTATACCAGACGGAGATCATTTTTATGTTCTCTATAGCATGAGTCCTTACATTACAATGATGGACAGTAATACTTTCAAAGAAATTAAAACGTTCAAAGCAGATGTCCCACTTTTACAAGCGAGAGTAGATGACAAGTATATTTATTGTTTATCTCAAAGAGAAGACCAGTACGCAGGATTGATCCACATATATGATAAGAAAACTGGGGAAAAGAAAAAAGAATTTCTCTTGCCCAGAAAACGTGAGACTCTGGTTCAAGATCTTACACTATTGAAATAGGGGGGATCAATCGCAAAACACAATATGTAGCGTGTCCTTTTATATAACATATTGTGTTGTGTTGCTAAACAAGTATTTCCCATTATGATATATTCAAAATAGCCCCTCTTAATTGAGGGGATTGACTATTATAAAGGGGATGATTTCTATAGGTAAAAATGTGACCCTGGTAAAAGGACCGGGATCACTGTCAAGGAAGAGACTGACTGAAGCGAGCCAGGCAGACACATTTGACGAAGCGCGTGAAGAATGGGTTGCTGATGAACATATAAAAGAAGACGATCCTGGATTTAAGCCAGCGTGTGATTTATGTAACACTCATGTCAAGAGCAACGACGTCATTGCTAACATACACAACAATAATCGCCTTCACCTCGGAAATGAGTGCATTCGGAAATTCGAAATCAAAACTAGGAAGCCGGATGCTAGAGCATTCACTAAGTTCAAGAAAACCCTCATAAATCTATTGGAGATTCGTGGGTGGCTTCACTGCCGGCTGGTATTCAATAGACAAAATCCCTCCGAAAAAGAGGTCACTCGAATGTTCGAGATATAAAACGACATGACAATCCTCAAGTGGATAGAAACTATGTAGACACGCGGTCAGAGCGAAGTTGGCTTTGCTTTTTGTCATCTTCTTGGCTTTAAACTCATGCCTCGATTCAAAAATATTGGCTCACAAAAGCTGTATAAGCCAGCACACGGTATGACAGATTCATACTCCAACCTACAGCCCGTGCTAGCCAAAAATCCGATTAACTGGGACTTGATCTATCAGCATTATGATTAAATAGTGATATACGCCGCAGCATTGAGGTTTACACCGCAGAGACTGAAGCAATTCTTAAGCGATTCAGCCAAAATCGAACCCTGCTTTTAAAAAAAGCCTCAGTGAGATATGCAGCCCGCGTTATAGATAAAACAAAAGAAGAGTAGAAACCCCTCAATGAGAGGTTTCTACTCTTCTTTTGTTTTACATCGTTGTCCGCAATAATCCAATTACTTTCCCAAGGATAGTAACGTCAGACAATAATAACGCATGCATCTGATCATTTTCTGGCTGTAAGCGAACATGATCTTGCTCTTTGTAGAAGCGCTTTACTGTCGCTTCTCCCTCTTCAGTCATGGCGACAATAATATCTCCGTTATTAGCCGCTTGTTGCTGATGGACAATCAGCTTGTCCCCATCTAAAATGCCAGCATTGATCATACTTTCACCCTGAACGGTAAGTAAAAATACAGAGTCTTTATTGCCTACTAATTGTAGTGGTAGAGGTAAGTATTCATCCACATTTTCTACTGCTGTAATCGGTTCGCCTGCCGTAACTTTCCCAACCAATGGTATAAGCACCGACGAATCCTGCTCCACCATGGATTCATCTGCAGAACGATAAGGGTCTAAAACTTCGATGGCTCTAGGCTTCGTGGGATCGCGGCGTATATACCCCTTCTCTTCTAACCGTGCGAGATGTCCATGAACAGTTGAGCTGGAAGCAAGCCCCACAGCTTCACCGATTTCACGAACAGAAGGTGGATACCCTTTCTCTCGAACTTCGCTCTTAATAAAGTCAAGAATAGCCTGTTGACGAGTGGAGAGTTTTGACAAAGCACTCATCTCCCTTCAGTACGAATAGTGACCTCGCAATATAAGGACATTTTCTCTTTTACCAAAGTATACATGAATGTGAAGAAAAGCGCAAACATAAGTTCGAAATTCCTCTTGACGGAACGTTAGTTCTGGTATAACGTATAGGTATTCAAGCATATACTTGTACAAAGATGATCGGAAATAGAGTAAAGGAGTGTCGTTAATGTCGATCCCCCGTTGGGCAAACGTTACTGCTGTCCTAATTGTTGGATGTTTCCTCCTTTTCTTCATCGTTCGAACTGATGTGACTGCTGCAGACCCATACACCCATACAGTGGAGTGGCAAGTAGAAACAGGTGATACCCTCTGGAAAATCGCACGAGCGCATACGGGTAATCGTGAAGATGTTAGGCGTACTATCGCTACCATCATAGATATAAATCAGTTGGATAATAACGTTATTCATCCAGGACAGACACTAAAAGTTCCTGTTATAGAAGATACGGACTAGCGATTCTTTTATTCTTATAAATAAGAATATTATGTTTAATTATTTGTTGATTCTAGAAGGATGTTGATTCGTCATGAGGAATAGTATGAAAAGAAGGAGGGATGTCGTGATGGATTTATCATCTTTATTAGAGAAGTATCGTGAAGATCATCAACATCCGATCAATAAATTAACTCATGCGATTGGAATTCCGATGATTGTCATTTCGTTGCCATGGTTTTTCTTTCAATGGAAAGTAGCTCTAATCTTATTTGTGCTAGGATGGGTATTGCAATTTATCGGCCATGCCTTTGAAGGAAAAAAGCCATCTTTTTTCTCCAACCCACTATTTTTATTTGCGGGTGTGCTGTGGTGGATAAAAAAATGGAAGCGAGAGGAACAAACCCCCACTCACAAATCCAAGTCACAATAAGTAAAGACCCAAGGATACCCTTGGGTCTTTACTAGATTACTCATCGTCTCGATAACGAGCGACAAGATATGATTGTGTGATCTTATCTATCTGATCATTTTGCGTTGGCGCTTCTTGTTGCACTCTCTTCATATATTCAAGCGGAGTTTCTGTAGATTTTCGTGGAATCCCTTTATCTCTCATCTGTTTAAGGTAGGCTGAGTATTGCTTACGGATTCCCCCAATAGTTTTACTGTAGGGATACCGATCACCTTCTTTTTTCTCTTTACGATAAGAACGGGTTAAAAAAGAGCGCTCTTCTTCTATGTCCTTCATTTGAAAGGATCGGAACCGAATCCACTGCACCCTCTTATAAAGAAAGTACCCAACCAAAAGGGTGAGTATCACCATTATAGAGTAATACCAGATGGGGTTATAGTCTGCTGTCGCAACAGGAGAGAGGGGAGTCTCTTCATTTTCCGAAGGAGGTTGTTGATTATAATTCCCCCAATCGGCTCCCACAGAAATTACGTTAATCACCCACTCTGAGAATTTGCCCACAATAAATAACAAGGGTGAGAGAGCATAGATTACACCGCTTCCCAGCAGCGAGAGCACTGTACTACCGGTTGCATCTAACAGTAGTAAGAATAGAATCACAAACACCAGCAAGATTATAAGGAGGAGGGCCCCCCGTTTGCTCGTAGAAGTGGTTTGTTCTGTTAGACGGACCGCATACATCATTGTAACGATACGTACAAGAAAAAATGCGAAGATAAGTGGAACGACTACTGTTGGTAATTGTGGATCTTGCATGTATAACGTTGCAGTCAAGCTTAATAACAACAATAGAATAACGTCTTGAGTCAACTTTGATATTAAATATTGTCGAAGATAGCGTCGATCTGAATGCGTTTCCCATACTCTCCTCCAGAACAGTGCTGCAATTACGGTTAATAAAAGTGTTTGAAAAGGGGAGATCCAGTTGACAACTACGCCCCATCCTACCCAGGCGAGCAAAATACTTATCCAGTACAAAAGGAGGATAGTCCGAAAAGATATTTTTCGCTCAATGCTTACGTAAATAATCCAAGTAAGAACAAGCATAAAAAGAGTTATCCAAGGAACTACTCTTGTTCCGTCTGACGATCCAGACATAATAAAAGTAAAAGCAATCACACTGATGAGCGCATGGCTACAGAGAGAAAGGAAAAATACTGTTGAGCTTTTCATGATGTTTTTCTCCCTTCACTTTCAACTGGATAAAAATGAAGAGGTCCATCCCAATGAGGTAGTCTACTTGGTTTATTCTCTTGATAAAGATAAAGTACGTAGACAACATGACCCTGTTCGCGCAGGAAATGCAAATGAGAAGCGATTTCTTCCTCCCAATACGATGTGACAAAGAAAATCGTCTGTGCGACATTATTCTCACTGACCAACTTGTATAACAACTCAGATCCTTTTGTAAGCGGCAAGGGTAGCACTCCCCCTAGGAGATGGTGAATCTGAGAGTAATGCTGCTCACCACTGCCAATCGGTGTGTGGAGCACCGACCTTCCTTGCCACATTAAATTGGTGAGGATGCCGTAACGAAGACCTTTATGTTGCGCCTGTTGACACAGAGTAGCGACAAGCCGACATGCCTCATCCACTATTTCGAGGCGAACTCCTGCTATACTCTTGGTTTGTGTTTGACCGTTTATAACGAAAGTAATAGAAGCATCACTGGTTGTTTCCCATTGTTTTACCATCCATTCCCCGGTACGAGCCGATGCTGCCCAATGGATGGAGGTATAGGCATCGCTCTGTTGATAGGGACGGATCCCATATAAGCGAGCTGGATCCTCATTGTACCAGCGCTTCACACTTACTTCTCCCATCCAATCAGAGAGGGGTAAGGGGATGTGTGTGTGAAGTAATCTAGGTTTAACTGTGATCTTAGGGATTGTATCAATGTGTAACCGTTCACTTTTCCAACCTAACCCATCACTTAAATCAACAGTTAGAGAGGTTAAGCGATGTACTCCGCGCTGATAACAAGTAAAAGCAATCTTGCGCCTCACCTTTTGGCGAGGCAGTAGGTGGGTAGAAAAGAACACCGTTCTCTCTTTTTTATCTTCCGACATGCCACGAGGAAGCACGAGACTTACATTTATCCATGGAATTGGTAATATAGAATGATTTTCTACTACTACCCATACAACAGTAGATTCTCCTTCTATCTTTTCTGCCTCCTCTACTTCTACCCAACTGTTCACTTTCATAGGTACCCACTTGAGCCAAGCAGTGGAGTAGAGAGCTGCACCGCCAAATAAAAGAAGGATTGAAAGGATGACTGCGATCATGAAGCAGGTGCACCTTGTTCATTTTCAACTGGTGCAGTTACCTCATTGATCACACGTTCGATGATCTCTTGAGGGGTAACTTTTTGCATACGCACAGCAGGGTCAAGTACCAGACGATGGGCTAAGACGGGTTTAGCTACCTCCTTTAAATCGTCGGGGAGAACGTAGTTACGCCCACGAATAGCGGCTTGAGCTTGGGCTGCACGTCCTAATGCAATTAACCCACGCGGTGAAACCCCTAGGGAAACACCTTCCATCTTCCGTGTATGTCGCACAAGATGGAGCATATACAATTCAACATCACTACTAAAGGTTACCTCTTTAATAGCAGCTTGGACTTGTAAAATTTCTTCTGACGTCACGACAGGTGCTGTCTTTAATTTTTCTCGCTCATGAGATAAATGGAAAATTGAACGTTCTTCCTCTAAGGAAGGATATCCTAGAGAAAATTTCATAAAAAAGCGATCCAATTGCGCTTCCGGTAAAGGAAACGTCCCCTGAGACTCGATCGGATTTTGAGTCGCAATCACAAAAAATGGGGGACGGAGGGGATATGTATGTCCATCTACAGTAATCTGGCCTTCGGCCATCGCTTCTAATAAAGCTGACTGCGAACGCGGAATCGCACGATTGATCTCATCGACTAAGATCACCTGATGAAAGAGGGGCCCTTTTTGAAATTGAAATTGTTGCTTATGCTGATTATAAATGGTGCTTCCTGTTATGTCCGATGGGAGTAAATCAGGAGTACATTGAATACGGGCAAAAGTGGAGCCAATACTAACGGCTAAACTTTTCGCCAGTTCGGTTTTTCCGGTTCCCGGCATATCTTCTAACAGGACATGTCCACCTGCATATAGAGCTACCAGTAATCGCTCCACCGACTTTTCTTGCCCTACAATCGTACGAGATACTGATGTTCGCAGCTTTTCAGTTACATGAGAAATAATACTCACTAGAAAACCTCCTATGATCATGTAATAATAATGATGCATGATTTCCATTATAACGAAAAGTAGATAAATAGTATAGTGAGGCTGTTAAAAATGGATAAATGGGGGAATATAGTATAGTGTCACTTGCAAAACAACCATATTATGATACAATTAAATTGTGCACAATTTAATTGAGAGGAGGGGGAGTTCGAGTAGAGTCACAAGTTCCAGTACGATTACAGCAACAACTTTGCTTTACCGTGTATGCTACTGCACGCGAAATGCAAAAATTGTATCGTCCCTTATTGGATGAACTAGGAATTACTTACCCTCAGTATTTAGCTCTCCTTATTTTATGGGATGTAAAGTCATGTACTGTCAAACAACTGGGTGAATGGATGTATCTTGATTCTGGTACACTTACACCGATGTTAAAAAGAATGGAAGAAGCAGATTTGGTTAAGCGCGAGCGTACATCTGCGGATGAGCGGGTAGTCATGGTGCGTCTCACTCCGAAAGGGGCAGATTTGGAAAAAAAAGCAGCTTGTATTCCAGAAACGCTTCAACAATCGCTCCAGACAGAGAACCAAGATTATGCGGATCTTCTTTGTTCGCTCCAAGATCTACTACAATTGTTGCATCAACAAAACAGAAGAAATAAATAGGAGGAATATAAATCATGGAAGCTTTGTATACTGCAACAGCAACAGCGCAAGGTGGTCGCAACGGAAAAGTAACTTCATCCGATGGGATTTTAAATTTGGATGTTCGCATGCCGAAGGGTTTAGGTGGATCAGGAGAAGAAGCGACAAATCCGGAACAACTTTTTGCCGCTGGTTATTCTGCTTGTTTCGATAGTGCGCTCAACTTGGTGGCACGTCAACAAAAAGCGAAGGTAGAAACCAAAGTAACCACTCATGTAAGTATTGGCAAAGATACTGACGGTGGTTTTGCATTATCCGCCAATATGGAAGTAAGCATCACAGGGGTCGAACAAGCTGAGGCTGAGAAACTAGTAGAAATGGCCCACCAAGTGTGTCCATATTCAAAAGCAACACGCGGCAATATGGATGTCACTTTCGATGTTAGTGCCTCCTAATCCAATTAATGTTTGATATTAGAACAGGGATAGGAATTCTCTATTTGAGATTCTTATCCCTGTTTATTACGTCCATTGATCTAAGCGATCTAATGCTTCGTCTTTTTCTGAGTTGATGACATGTGTATAGATCTGAGTGGTTTGAATACTGGAATGGCCTAAGATTTCCTGAACTACCCGCAAGTTTTCTCCATTGGAGAGAAGGAGAGTAGCTAATGTATGGCGCAGTTTATGGGGAGATATATTGGATGACTTAGGGGGCAATTGTGCCTCTCGTACGTATTTTTGCAGCGCTTCATTTACTCCCTTACGTCCTAATCGTGTTCGGTTCTTATTAAGAAATAAAGCGTCGGAACTATCTTTAGCTATAGGTCGATGCTGGAGATAGTGGCTCAAAGCGGACTCTGCTGTCTGGTTTAATTTGAGTACGCGCTCTTTTCCTCCTTTCCCCAATACAAATATATGTACGTTATTGTGATCTCGCTGTACATTATTTAGATTAAGGCCTACCAGTTCTGATACACGCATCCCTGTATTTAATAGCATAAGCAACATCGCACGATCACGATATTCGTGCCAATTACTCTTACGCAATTTCTTTTTCCCATGATAGGTAGCGATAGCTTCAATCAGACGTAGCGCTTCCTCGCGGGTGAGGAATACAGGGACTCGTTTCTTCGAACGTGAGCGTAAACTGGCATCCTCGTATTCTTCCATTGGATCTTTATCTAACGCACCCAGTTTAACCAGATAGCGAAAGAGAGAGCGTAGTGAGGCGCGTTTTCGCTGTTTACCCGCATACGTATTTTCACGGTAATGTTTCCGCTCGATCCATTTGCGTTCCACTTCTCCGGTAATAGGATCTTCCCTCCTCAATTGTATCTGAATCACACGTTCATAACCATTTTCAATATGACGGAAGAAGCGCTTAATGGTTATGGGACGTATTTCTTCGAGAGCGATCCCTTTTTCTTTAAGGTAGTCGAAAAATAAAGCAAAATCATACGCATAGTTAGAAATCGTTTGCTGAGAGCGGTCTGCGCTAATCATTTCTAAGAAAAATTCCTGCACGTCTTCTGGAAACCCCAATACCAGTCGATTAATGCTAGGGGATAGTTTTCGCGAAAAGGGATAATCTGTTGTAGCCATCGATTCTCTCCTTGTTTTGTAACGTTGTTCAACCTATTTATACCATGATTAGGAGGGAAAATCACCTCCTTTTTCATAACTAACCCCCTTTTTGCCAACACTAAGAAGGAGATTCCAGTAGAGAGGGGCAAGGAATGAATTTACTTGAAAAGATTCTTCACAAGGCGATCGATCGCCGTACTTTTCTCAAAGCAACGAGCTTGTATGCGATGATGTCTCTGGGGGCAACCATTTTACACCCCCCTGCTATACTAGCTCAGAAGCGTTCACTCATTCCTTATTTCTCTACATATCCTTTTTCAGTAGGCGTCGCCTCTGGAGATCCACTGCCAGACGGTATCATTATTTGGACTCGTCTTATAATGGATCGTGAATCTATGGAACGTTTACGTTCCCATCCATTGGATGTGCATTGGGAAGTAGCGGAAGATAAGCGATTTAAACGAATTGTGCATGCGGGCACCACAGTAGCCCGGCCTGATCTTCATTATGCGGTACATGTGGATGTACGCGGATTAAAAGCGAATCGAGAATACTACTATCGCTTTTTAGCTGGGAATGAACAAAGTCCAATCGGGAGAACGAAAACAGCTCCCGCTGCAGAGGAAATGCCTTCTGCGCTTTCATTTGCCTTTGCTTCTTGTCAAAATTACGAGCATGGATACTATACTGCCTTTGATCATATGGCACGGGAAGAGCTTGATTTTGTCCTGCATTTGGGAGACTATATTTACGAATATGGAGCAAATCAATTAGTGGCACCACGAGAGGGTAAAGCTCGAAAACACTCGGGAGGAAAATGTAAAACACTTAGTGATTATCGCAAACGATATACTCAATATCGCCAAGACCCCTATCTGCAAAAAGCACATGCCCTTTTCCCATGGATAGTAGTCTGGGATGATCATGAAGTAGAAAACAACTATGCAAGCGATATTCCGCAACGAGGATCACGGCGTTCGTTCTTACTAAAAAGAAAGGCAGCCTATCAAGCTTACTACGAAAATATGCCGATCCGTCTGTTTTCAGAGCCCCAAGGAGACACGATGCGAATTTATCGTAGCTTTACCTATGGGAGATTAGCTCAATTTTATCTGTTAGATACGCGTCAATATCGAGATGATCAAAAGCCAGGGGATGGATGGAGATCCCTAGATTCTATTCCGCAGGATGGACGAACATTGTTAGGCAACGAACAGGAACGGTGGCTATTTAAAGAGTTGAAAAGTTCATCCGCCCAGTGGAATGTATTAGCTCAGCAAGTCTTTTTCTCGCAATATATCCGATTAAAGCAGGGAAAACGAAGAGTTAATACTGATTCTTGGGATGGATATCCGGATGCGCGCAAGCGTTTAATAGAGTATATGTCGAATGAGAAAGTAAATAATCCTGTTGTATTGACTGGAGATGTTCATTCCAACTGGGTTAGTGATATTAAAGAAGACTTCAAAGATGCCAATGCAGCCATTATAGCTACTGAATTTGTTGGCACATCAATAACTTCAGAAGGGGATGGCAGTGAAACCCTATCACAGGTAGAGAAGATCAAGAAAGAGAACCCTCATTTACTTTACTGTAATAACCAGCGTGGATATGTCCGTTGTCAATTGACGGAACAATCATGGCAGACCGATTTTCGCATTGTTCCGTATGTGAGTAAACCTTATGCTCCGATCCATACGCATGCTCGTTATATTATAAATGCAGGAAAAGCAGGGGCGAAACGACAAAAATAAAACAGAGCGCAGGCGGCTCTGTTTTATTTTTGTGGAGGTGATACATTCCAGATATGGTTATAAAAATAAGTTACTTGCTTCTGAGCAACAGGCATTTGATTTTCATGACTATAAAAGATATCGCGTACTCGGGCTCGCTCTGATTGCATTGGGTCATTACCTTCTGCTATCTCAATGAGAGATTGCATAAATGCTGCAAAAGTAGTAGGACGTGAACCAGGAGTAACTTCAAAGTAATCGAAGTACATCTCATTAGACTGTTGCAAATATACCTCTAAGTCATAGCAGAAGAATAACACTGGGCGATCGAGTAATAAATAGTCGGTGTAACAACTAGAGTAATCTGTGACAAGAATATCCGTATACTTGAGCAACATTTGTGGATCTATACCCTCTTGACTCACATCATGCACATGGCGCAGTGTGGGGATTTCTCCTCGGCTATACATGTGTCGCTTAATAACAAACTTATAGCCGTACTCCTCACAAAACTGATCTAGCTCCTCTAAATCCATAATTACGCTCAGGTCCGCATCCAATTTACCAAAACGGCGGTGGGTTGGCATATACGTAATTACCTTATTCTCTTTTATCCATGATGGGACTGCTTCATCTTCATTCGAATTTATATAGAAGACATCATTTCGTGCTTGACCGAGAGGGAGGACATTATCCGCCGAAGTTAAAAATGTTTCTGGATAGTATGATGAAACAGCATCACTAGTCGAAATCACATAATTTTCCTTGGCTACTTGCGTTTTTACTACAGGACTCTTAATGAAGCGAATAAGAGGGCGTTTATCATGTAATGCTTTGTAAGTAAACGTGTTTTTGTTCGCCCCCCATACTTTTTTTAGTCCAACACCATGCCAAGTATTGATTGAGGTGGCCCCTCCCAATAAGTAACGATTAAAATCATCATGAATGGAGTGTGAATGTATAAACGTTCGTGCTCGCAACTGATAATAAATACCTTTTAATGAATGATAGTGATATGCTTCAATTCCTTCATTTTGTAAAGACTCCACGACATCTTTTTTCTTTAATACCCAGATACAGCGAAAACGCGAGTCAGTGTTCATGTGCAAAAAGAGATATTTAGGGTTACCTCGATATCCACCCCCATTTTCAGCACCAAAAACAATAAGTTTGTTATCACGTGGAAAAAGGCGAGCCAAGTTATATATCGTTACTCCTACATACCGTCTTGTCCATACTTTAAGCAGGCGTATCACTTTTCGTATCTTTGGACTTAAAATAATTCCCATCATCATTCCCAGTACCCATCCGATCAGGAGGAACAGAAGCGATGTATTATTGTGTAACTCCCACATAATCGATGTCACCATCCTTTTTCATATAAGTATAACTTCACCAACCTGCATAATATGAAGGAGGAGGCCGTCCGTCACGGACGTCCTCCTACCATAAGTAGTAACTCATATTGTATATTTTTTATCTTACTTGTGTTGCTTTACGGATAACTATGTTTTGTCCATCAAGACAAACGCCGTTGTCAGAGAGAAGGTTATCTACTACACCAGCCACATGTTCTGGCTGCATAATTTTAGATTGGTCTTCATCAGGTGCGAGAGCACGGCGAAGATCGGTTGCACATCTTCCTGGAGAAACACAATAAACCCGAATCCCATATTCCGCTAGCTCTTCGGAAAGGGTATGAGACATGCTGATCAATGCAGCCTTTGATGAAGAATAAGAGAGCCAACCCGGGCGTGCACTCATCCCTGCGGTCGAAGCTACGTTTAGGATGCTTCCGCCGTTCTTTTTCATGTATTTGACTGCTTCACGGGTAATCATGAAGACAGAATGGACGTTAATACGATAGGTTAACTCCCAGTTGTCTAAAGTGGTTTCTAATAAAGACTTGGGATCAGCATAGCCTGCTACATTGAGAAGATAATCGATCGAACCATATCTTTCCCCAATCTGAGTGATAATCTGTTGGATTTCTTCGAAATGGGCCAGATCAACACTATATAGTTCGATGTTTTTCTCCGGATTCATTAATGCCTTTGTTTCTTCTAACCCTTCACCGTTTCGTGCGATTAAAATCACATTCTCAATATCTTCTCGCTGACTCATCTGTAGAGCGATCGCACGACCAATACCACGACTCGCTCCAGTAATAATACACGTTCTCACCTTATTCGCCTCCTAAAATATATTCCTTATAGATGACTTCTCCGATTTTTTGATCAATCGGTCTCGTAATCTTGATGTTGTACTCTGTTCCTGGCATTACCTTAACTTGTCCCTTTTGATAGTGGAAAAATAAGCTTACATCTTCTGTGAATGAAGATCCATCCGTGATAGCTTGCCGATGGGAGGCTAAAAGCTGATCCCGATTAAACTTTTGTGGAAGCTGTATGTTAATGAGTTCGTTCCGATCCAAGTTCTTTTCAATATACTCTTTACCTTGTAAAACCGTAAAGGGAATTTCAAACCCATATGTGGCATTTTCGTCTGGACATTGAATTAGCGCTTCTATTTCTTCTACCAAGACAAAAGGACGTACAGCCTCATGAATGATCACAGATGGGGAACTTGTTTCCGCCAAAGCTTTATGTACTGAGTCTTGACGAGTGGAACCACCTTCAATCACGCGAATTGATTTGGCAAAAGAATGACGTGAAATCATCTCTTTCGTCTGTTCAATATAGGCATGTGGAGAGGGTATAATAATTTCCCGAATCGCATCAATACGGTCAGCCTTTTCCAAAACATGAATGATCATTGGTTTTCCACCAATTTGCAAGAACTGCTTTGGAGTATTTACTTTCATTCTCGTACCGATTCCGCCTGCAAGCAAGATCATGGATACGTTTTTCACTAGACTGCACCTCTTTTTTGTGTGATTTGATTTCTAATATCAAGGTGATTCGTGTTGATTTTCTTATAATTACCCATTTAGAAACCACTCAACTCAACTTTATTCACCAGACGTCCTTACTATCTTACCAAGAATCGGGCGCAATGAAAACTATTTTTCCTGGTTACGCTAGGGAATATACTTTGCTTCACATTGATGATCAATAGGAGTTAAAAATTCACCATTGACTAATGTGGTCAATTGGAGTATCATGGAATTAAATTTGAAAATCATCGCAATATTAGAACTGAAGGATGGGCTACTCATATGTTCACCAAATTTAATAATATTGACGACAAGAAGCGAGAGAGGATACTTAATGCCGCAATTAAAGAGTTCTCTCTGAAGGGGTACGCTCAAGCTTCGACTAACGAAATAGTAAAGGCATCGGCAATCTCAAAAGGAATTCTTTTTCACTATTTCAATAATAAAAAGCAGCTATACTTGTATGTGTATGATTACGGATTTGAACTTCTGTCCAGTCACTTTTACAATTACTTGGATCGAGATGAACCTGATGTTTTGAAGAGGTTAGAGCAATCGATGCGCATCAAACTAAGGCTTCTAAAGAGGTATCCGCATTTGTTTCTTTTTTTTGAACGAGCGATTATCGAAGATGCCGTTGATGTTAAAAAGGATTTAGAGGAACGGAAAAATCAGCAAACTGAACAAGGATACCAGTACTTGTACAACGGGATTGATCTCGGTTTATTTAAAGACGATATCGATACTACACAAGCTTTAAAAGTAATCGTGTGGTCTCTCGAAGGAATAAGCAACCAATACTTCAGCCGTGCGAGAGCAACTTCTTCCCATACGATTAATTATGAAGACGTTTTTGGTGAAGTAAAACGATCTCTAGATCTGTTTCGTACTTGTTTTTATAAAGAGGGGGAAGGCGACAATGAACGTCATTGAGTTAAACAGTTTAACAAAAATGTACGGACAAGAGCGGGGGATACTGGATGTGAGTTTTCATGTAGAGGAAGGAGAGATTTTCGGATTTATTGGCCCCAATGGAGCAGGTAAGTCGACTACGATTCGCACTTTGCTATCGCTCATTTATCCGACAAGCGGTAGCGCAACTATTTTTGGCAAAGATATCGTACAATCTGCCCCGGAAATTAAAAAGGAGATTGGATATTTGCCATCTGAGGTGTTTTACTATGACAACATGAGAGTGAAAGACTTACTCCGTTATTCAGCTAGTTTCTATAAGAAAGATTGTCACCAACGGATCCAACATCTCGCCGATACGCTTAACCTCGATTTGGAGCGGAAGATTGATGACCTCTCTTTTGGCAACAAAAAAAAGGTGGGAATCGTGCAGGGATTATTACATTCCCCCAAGTTAATCATTCTAGATGAACCAACAAGCGGGCTTGATCCCTTGATGCAACAAACCTTTTTCGATTTATTACGCGAGGAGAACAAGCGTGGAGCCACAATATTATTCTCTTCCCATATTTTAAGTGAGGTTCAAAAGCTTTGTGATCGTGTTGCGATTATAAAAGAGGGGCGTTTGGTCAAGGTGGAAAAAATAAGTGAATTGAAAGAGAACAGTCCCAAAAAAGTAGAGTTGGAAACGGTTTCCCATACCGCACTCGAATCTTTTGATCTTCCTGGTATTAGTAATCTGGAAAGGAAAGAGGAAGTAATTAGTTTCCTTTATCGAGGTAATATTAATCCTCTCATGCAGAAGTTGGCGGCAATAGAAATCCTTACACTCAGCATAGAGGAGCCCGATTTGGAGGAAATCTTCATGCATTACTATCAAAAGGAGAATATGAGCGATGAACATCTTTCTTCATGAGCTAAAAGCCCACCGCAATGCCACGCTCATCTGGTCGCTTTCTCTTTCCATGTTAATCGCATTTTTCATGTCTATGTATCCTGCTATCGCCAAAGAAGCGGAAGATTTTAAAGAATTATTAGCTGGCTATCCTCCCGAGTTTTTAGCGGCTTTTGGGATCGCGCTTGATTCAATCACTTCACTCCTCGGTTACTATTCCTATGTATTTCTATATATTGTGTTATGTACCGCGATCCAAGGGATGCATTTAGGAATCTCGATTCTCTCTAAGGAAGCACGTGAACAGACGGCTGATTTTCTTCTCACAAAACCAATTGCACGCACTACCATTGTGACTGCCAAATTGTTCGCAGCGATCACATTAATTGTACTAACAAATGCAATTTATATGGGTGCGGCGGCGCTTACTCTTATGGTTGTAGGGGAGGAGTCGTTCTCCACAACTACTTTTCTACTTATCACCAGTAGCTCGTTATGGGTAGCGTTCATGTTTTTTGCTTTCGGCATTTGTTTATCCGTCGTTCTGCGTCGAGTAAAAGCAGTGGTTTCATTCTCACTTGGGATTGTCTTTTCTTTTTTTGTCTTAAGTATGTTGGCATCTGCTATGGGAAAGGATGCCTTATCCTATTTCACACCTTTCCTTTATTATGATACAGCCTATATTTTGAAACACAAAGCATACGAACTCAAATTTGTCATTATTCAACTCGGCTTTATCATCACCACGATTACGGCAACCTATCTAATCTATATAAAGAAAGATATTGATTCTGTATAAGGGGGTGGGGGAATGAGCTTGTTTTTTCATGAATTAAAATCTAAATGGAAAGCTTTGTTTTTCTGGTGTCTGGGTGCAAGTGCTCTGGTTGTCTCCGGAATGAGTGAATATAGCGGACTACAGGGCACAGGAGAGTCGATGAACGAGTTGATCGCTCAGATGCCAGAATCGCTCCAAGCGATCTTAGGAACAGGAACACTTGATCTATCCACAGCCACAGGTTACTTCGGGATGTTATTTTCGTATCTGATTTTGATTACTACGATCCATGCGGTCTTACTAGGCACAAGTACGATTGTAAAAGAAGAGCGCGAGCGAACAGCAGAATTTCTTATGGTAAAACCGATCTCCCGCAGTCGTGTACTCACACATAAGCTGCTTGCTGCTGGATGTAATCTCTTGCTCCTCAATGGAGCCAGCACCATAACGGCAGTAATCAGCATCTCTGTTTTTGCTACCGAAGGAGAATCGAGTAAGCATGTTGTAATGCTGATGATAGGAATGCTGTTGACACAATTAATTTTCTTTACACTGGGCATTACTATAGCTACATGGGGAAAGTGGTTAAAACGCAGTACCATCATCGGAGCAACACTCTTACTTATCTGCTATCTCCTGTCTATCGCTATTGATTTAAATCCAAGTTTTGAAGCACTGAGCTACGTGACACCTTTTAAATACTTCGAAGCCAAAGTTATCTTAAACGAAGGCTCCTTAGACCCACTCTTTCTTACTATTTCATTTATCGTGATTGTGCTGAGCATACTTGGGAGCTACTCTTTATATAAGAGACGTGATCTACAAATATGAAGTTAATCAAAATAAGAGGACAGAGAGGATTTTCCGCTCTCTGTCCTCTTATTTTGCACTTAGTTACGTTATATTCACTTAACGTAACAAAAGAATGATTTTGTTACGTTATATATTCGGAATCGAAAAAAGCGGGCTTCATATTCCTTTTTTAAGAGCATTTATTTCAAAAAACGTCCTATACCATTAAAACGATATAAACCTCCTTATATGCTAAATAAGCGCCTATAACGAGGTGATACCCACTTGAGATGAATTTTCTTCAATAACGCCACCCGATAAATCTCTTAATTACCTTATATAGTAAAAAATATAGTAAAAAATACTTGGATCGGTATACTTCCCTCACGATCTGTACAAGGGAAATATGTCTAAATTCACTTTGTATAGTCTACTTATTATTTCTATCCAAGCAGTAACTATTTACATTCATATACTGTATTAAACGAATAGAAAGGAATGTGTAGATTGAGCCATTACTTTAGTAAAAAGAAATTAGCACAAAAGAAAAGGAAGTTTCCACGAAAAGCAGACCCCGGTACTGTTAATCCGGATAATATAGGGGATTTTTTCTCCGATCCTTCACAGGGTGGCACCGATGATGTGATAACTGCTACGGGACCTGCTCCGTCACCTCTCCCTTCTATGGTTTCACCTGATATCATCGCTAGTATTGGAAATGTACAAACCTTTGATTTACAAACATTTAACCCCCAAAGTATGTCTGTAATCGAATTAACTAGACAATCCGTCGTGGTCACCGTAGGCAGAGGATTAAGAGAGCTCCCTCTCATACGTTTAGAAGCAGGCGAAGGCGCAGTTGTACTTTTTAATGATGTATCAGGTAGACCAGCCGCGTCCTTAATCGTTCAAGGTAATTTATCCCTTAATCATCGATTGCGCCGGGTAATCTTAAATACCGGTGAATTTGTTGCTGTTATTCGATCTCAACGCTCCTCCTAACAAAACTAAAATTACCACTTGCTTTAATCTCGCAGAAAGGAAGTGTATTAGTGCAAATTGCACTCGTTAACATGCCATTCGGCTCTTTAGATCGGCCACCCATCGGAATTAGCCTTTTAAAATCCCAAGTCGAACTTCAAGGCCATTCATGTAAAAATCTTTTCTTAAATCTGAAACTCGTTGACTACATTGGTGTTGCAACTTTTAACCACATATCAAATACCATCCCCTCATTACTAATTGGGGAATGGCTCTTTTCCTCCTCTCTCTTTCCAAATAAGCAAAAAGAAGAGGAATATCTGAAACTCATTCCAGAACGTTTGGGTTATCGAACCCCCATCTATTCTTCAGAAAATCTACTTCAAATAAAGCAAAAAATCTCTATATATTTAGATGATTGCATCGATGACTATCCCTGGATCGATTTTGATCTTATCGGCTTTACTTCTGTCTTCGAACAAAACGCGGCCTCTCTAGCACTAGCCAAGCGAATCAAGGAAAGGTGGCCGCAAAAAAAAGTTATTATTGGAGGAGCTAATTGCGAGGGGCCTATGGGAGTAGCCATGATCAAGGCATTTCCCTTTCTCGATTTTATTTGTCAAGGAGAAGGAGATCTATCCTTTCCTATATTAGTTGATCGGATCGCAAGCAATGGCTCCACAGATGATATACCAGGTATCCTTACGCCTGTCAATACAGATAAACCCTCCCCCCACAAAGCCAATATGGTAACAAATCTCGATCAACTACCTTATCCAGACTACACGGACTACTTCGAGCAGTTCTGTGATGCTGGCTTATCCGCTTTGCTAAAACCAGTCATCCCTTTTGAAACTTCACGTGGATGCTGGTGGGGTGAAAAATCCCATTGTACGTTTTGTGGATTAAATGGATTAAATATGCGCTTTCGAAGCAAAAATTCAGAAAGAGCGATTCAGGAAATTGAAACCCTCCGCAATAAATACCACGAGCATACAACAAGCATGGCTGCTGTAGATAACATCATAGATTATAAATATTTTCAAGACTTTATTCCGAAGTTAATTGAATTGGATCTCGGAGTAGATCTATTTTATGAAACGAAAGCAAATATCAAACGAGAGCAGCTGGATTTAATAAAGAAAGCTGGATTTACCTCCATTCAACCTGGCATTGAAAGTTTAATTACCGACGTTCTCAAAAGGATGAGAAAAGGGATTACGATGTTACAAAACGTTCGTCTATTGAAGTGGTGTGAAGAGTTCGGAATCACACCTGCGTGGAATATTCTCTTTGGCTTTCCTGGAGAAAATCCAGCGGACTACCAACACATAGGGAAAGAGATGATTCCTAAATTGGTTCACTTTCACCCTCCATTAGCATGTGCTTCTTTTCGCTTAGATCGATTCAGTCCTTATTTTGACTACTCTGCACAGCATGGCATAATCAATGTGAAATACAATCGGGTATACAAATACATTTACTCAGAGCTAACCGATGCCGAAAGGGAAAAACTAGCGTATTACTTTGAATTCGAATATGATGATCAACGTCAACCGTCTTCCTATACGCAAATGCTACAAAAAGCTGTTTATTCATGGAAAGAGAAATATGACTCCTGTTTTTTCTGTTTCGTGAAAATCCCTAATGGTATCCGTTTTTTTGATAACCGTACAAACGCAGACGGAGATATCTACGACTTATATGGATGGGAAGCTGAACTTTATCAAAGTGTGGATGATATCAAAACGGCCAGTGGAGTTCACCCGATGTTTCAAAGTGCAAAAAAAACCATTACAGTAGAACAGATAGAAGCCAAATTGGACGAATTTGTTGCTAAAGGATGGGCCCTACATGAAGGTGGGCGCTATCTCGCTTTAGCGATCCCAGAGGGTATATATTCTTTACCCGATGAAATGCTCGACCTGCTTCAAGAGCATGGTTCCTCCCCACGATGACTATCTAGCTGAATTCATCAGCACCCCTCCTCTTTTGTCCTATCTAGGAATCAAGAATCCACTTTTCATGGTGTTCTACACTTCCATAATTTCTATTTTCTCATACTATATTATGATCGATCATTTCTAATTATCGAGATGATCTATTTCATAGGATTAGAAAGGGGTGTTAATGTTGCAAGGGTTGAAAAGAAAGACTCACCTACCCTTTTTTCAATTGAATCGTCCTTTGTATAACAAACACTTACCCCTCGTTATATTTTGGAGTCCGAAAAGTGGGTGTACGACAATTACCAAATGGTTTTTCTACCAAATAGGTCTTCTTGATACAGCTTTGCGTTATGATCCATGGATTCATCGGTATCGGGGCGTTTACTACGGAAAAAATCCGCATTACCTGAAGGAGCTTAAGGAAAGTTTATCTAGTGGGGTGAAGAAATCATATAAATTGGTTCGCAATCCCTATACAAGAGCAGTTAGTTCGTACCTTCATGCTTGTCAACACAGGGTAGAGTGGCGGGAAATGAATCAATATATTAACGGAGAGGAGATAAGCCAACAAGGAATCTCATTCAAAGAGTTTTTGTACTACGTTAAATATAAAGGACCAAGCAAGCATGTAATAGATGCTCATATATCACGACAATTTATGGAGGGAGAAAAAAAGTGGGTAAGAGACTATATCTATTTGGAAAACCTCTCGCAAGAGCTTAGAAAACTCGAGCGGATCCACCAATTGAAACAATCGCCGATAATGCGCCTCGCTCAATCCCATCATCATAGAAAGAGAAAACCTGTCTCAAAAATGAACGATCATTTAGCTACTCAGAAAAATACACCTCATTCCCTCCCAGAGATAATTCCTGCTTATCGATCATTTTATGATCAAGAAGCGATCGCATTGGTTCAAAAAATATATCGCATAGACTTCGAAATCTATCGATACCCATTAAAGCCAATGATTGATTGAGGTGACTGACTCTATATGGAGTATCGCGAAAACGTATCATAAATTGATCATAATTTCTCATACATTCCCTGCCCAAGATTGCGCTTGTCGGCATTAGACCCACTGCTGTCCGGAATGACGGAGACTAGACGACAGAAATTAAAAGTCATCTGCACCAATGCAGATGACTTTTAATTTGAAATCTGTATTAATCAAACATGAAGCTTGCTACATACTCCTCTAATAGCCCTGTAAATCGCAGTAGTTCAGCTCTTTACTTACTAGTAGCATTTATTCCCCAAACGGAAATTTCTGCAGCTGAAGTCCATGGTTGACCATGTTTTTCAGATAATGCTACTAATTTTAGATACCTCCCTGTTTCAGGGGAGATTTCTATCACTTTTTCTTCTTTATCAAAATTGAAGCTTCCTGAAGCTACAGGGGTACCCCAATCAGTTAGATCGTCACTTATATAAATCTCGTATTCTTTTATCATGCCATGATCTGAATTATCTTGGCGTGGCAAATAGCTAAATTGATTCATTTCATACCGAGACCCTAAATCGATTTGAACTTCATGAGGGGGATAAGGATCAGGATGTCCCTGCCATTTTGTATGCCAGAAGGTATTAGGATTATTATCGAAAACATTTACAGCTCTCCCGTCTTCAGCAACGGTTTCTTCACTATCAGTAAAGACAAGAGACCAATTTTCTTTTGGAATCTCTCTTGGTTCATCCGGATTCGCATGTACTTTCACAGATTCGAAAGCATTGATTCGTCCGTAAGTCCAGTACGTTCCTGTTCCAGGAATATCGTCAGCAGTACTTTCTAACACATTTCGAATTTCCACATTTCCTAATCCTTGTGATGCAAGTAAACCTGCTACTCCTGCTGTATGAGGGGACGCCATTGAAGTTCCGCTTTTCTTCCCATACCCCCCGCCAAGTGTAGTTGACATGATAGAAACTCCTGGAGCAGATACATCTACCCAGTCCCCATAGGTGGAAAAGGAAGCTTTACGATCATTAGAATCTGTCGCTGCAACTGCAATGGAATTTTCGTAGTATGCTGGATATATAGGAGAAGTACCCCCTGAATTCCCCGCAGCACAAACCACAACAGACCCCTTAGACCAGGCATATTTCACTGCATCTTCTACTAATCGAGAACCACCACCGCCACCTAAACTTAAATTTAATACTTCTGCTCCTTGATCTGCTGCATAAATGATTCCTTGTGCTACTTGAGCCCAAGTGCCTCCACCTGATGCATTTAATACGCGCACAGGCAGAATATTTACTTCGGGAGCTACACCAGCTACTCCCCGATTATTATTTGTCACAGCTGCAATGGTTCCAGCTACATGAGTTCCATGACCGTGTTCATCGTAAGCATTATCATCATTGCTAACAAAATCGTATCCTGGTAGTACCTTACCCTGTAAATCAAGGTGATCCGTCTGTACGCCTGTATCTAACACAGCGACAACAACATCATTCGTTCCCTTCGTAATATCCCACGCATCCTCGGCTTCCATCTTTTGTGGTCCGTATTGGTCAGACAAATAGAGAGGATCATTAGGAGTCCAAAGCGCTTTATAGTGCCCATTTATCTCAGCATATTCTACTTCTTTCATGCCTTCATAATCTTTTATTGCTTGTTGAACCGTTCGATTCTTTACTTCTACAACATCAAAATGTAACGACTGGTTTCTAGAAATAAGCTTTGAATCCTCTGATTCGTGTAATTGTGTTCTTATTTTCGTAGACACTTCCGATTTAAACTTAATAATGATTTGACTAGATTCTTGTTTAGACTGCTCTGTTTTTGAACGATTAGAATCTGATGCAAATCCAACAGAAGAGGATATTACCATACTGATCGCCAAAAGCATACTAAATATCCACATTAAGTGTTTCAAAAATAGCACCTCCGGTATATTTTTTAATAGAAAAGCATTTGTTTTCACAAATTATCTATTCGAATCATTGGTATATATCGATTTAAATCGACAACCAACTCTATATTATGAAAAAATGTTAGCAAGTGTGACAAGTTCATAGTTGAATTCTATATGATTGCAGACCAAACAGACTATAAAAAAATAGAGAAATAACATTGAATATTTAATCAATAAATATTAAGAGATTGAGAATTCGAATTCGATTTTAAAGGGGGATTATATATGATAAAGTGGCTCCAAGTTGAGGTCATCTTCACCCTATTGTTTTCGCTTGCAACTGCGGGGAATTTAGATGCGGTACATGCAGAGGGAGCAGAAACCAACCTCCTATCCTGACGATCATAAACCAAGAATCATCTGCAAATGCCAAAAACCATCGGTTTCAAATTTTCAGTAAATCATACATCAAACTCGCCTTCCCCTGTCCCGCGTGGGCCACGTGGGCCTCTCGGTCCTCTTCTTCCCCTTGGTCCGCGCGCGCCTGATGGTCCCGTTATTCCCATTGATCCAGTTGGTCCCGTTGAACCAGTCGGGCCCGTTGGTCCAACAGAAATCAATTCCCCCACTTTGAGAACGAAGGCATCAAATCCACCAGCCAATTGGGTTTGAACCGCATTAAAGGTGACCGGGTAATCTGATGAGCCTGTTGAACCCGTCATAAGCGCATTATTATCACTATCAACAGTAACAGCACTGCCCGTATCTGTATCAACCCCTCCAAGATAGGAAGAGAAAATGAGCCCTTGACCCGAAAAACTAACTTGTGTAATAAACGCCTCATCTAACCCCGTCAAATTTGAAATACTATCTTGAAAAGCATCTGAAGTGACCGGATAGTCAGATGAAACGGTTTCCCCTACGACCCAAGCAGATCCAAATGAATCAACAGCTATTCCTTTTCCTACATCGCTATCTGTTCCACCTACAAAAGTGGAATAGACCAAAGCACTGCCAGTTGCATTTAGTTTGGTGACAAACACATCACTTGATCCAGCTAGAAGAGTTTGAAAAGCATTATTTGTGGTGGGAAAATCTTTTGAATTAGTCAAGCCTGTTACATAAGCATGATTGGCACCATCAAGATCTATCCCATTACCTCCGTCGTTTTCACTTCCTCCCAAAAAGGTGGAATATATAAGGGAGGTACCTAATGCGTTTAGTTTCGAAACAAAAGCATCGCTGTTCCCTGCAAGTATAGTTTGAAAGGCATTTGTCGTTACTGGGAATTTGACTGAATTTGTCGCTCCAACGATGTAAGCTTGTAAACTAGAATCTACTGCAATGCCCGTTCCTCCATCGAATTCTTCTCCTCCTAAATAAGTAGAGTATATAAGAGAAGTACCCGCTACATTCAACTTACTGACAAACGCGGCTTCCTTTCCAAGAAGGACTGTTTGAAAAGCACCTGTGACTAGAGGGAAATTTGTAGAGCTGGTATCTCCAGTTACATAAGCATTATTATTCTCATCTAAGTCAATCCCCGCTCCGTTATCGACCCCACCTCCACCCAAATACGTAGAGTAGACAAGAGAGCTTCCGACAACATTCAACTTTGTAATAAATGCACTCAAAGTCCCTCGTAGCATGGTTTGAAAAGCGCTTGATGTAACGGGAAAATTTGTTGAACTTGTTCTTCCAATGATATAAGCATTACCCATGGTATCAACACGAATTCCCTGTCCACTATCCGTCCCTCTTCCTCCTAAATAAGTGGAGTAAATAAGTGAACTTCCAGTCGCATTTATTTTACTAACAAATGCTTCAATGCTCTCAGCCGATGTTACCATACTTTGAAAAGCACCCGATGTAACAGGGAAATTAGTTGAGTTTGTATTCCCTGTCACGAAAGCATTTCCATCCTGATCAGCTACAATTCCGAGCCCATTATCAAATTCTGTTCCGCCGAGATAAGTAGAGTAAAATACTATGGGATCAATGGTAAGTACTTTAGTGGAATCGTATTCTTCTTCGAGTTTAAAACCAATCACCTGATCATCTGAGTGTAAATCAAATCTAGTAGAAAGAAACCGCTTTTTCTCACCTTCGCCTTGATGGCTAACGGGTTTCTTTTCATGTATGATTCCATTTACAGTTATCACCCTTAAGTTCCCTGCCTCATCAAGAAATAGCTCTTTTCCACCGTCATACTCAAGTCGTATACAATCTATTTGTGCCCCTGGTTGTAAAATGAAGTCATATTTCAGTGCATCATTTTCCTTGTAAAATACTACATCTATACCTGGCCATACTTTTGAATAGGTAATCGTATCTTTCGATCCGTTTCCAGATGATTTTTGTGGATACATGTGGTCACAACCCTGTAAGAAGCGAAGAGTACAGATCGTTTTTGCTTGATTACTTATTTGAACTCCACGAGAAAGAAAATCCACCCATATACCACACTCCAAAAACCATCTAGCTTGATCACTTTCTAAGCGATTACCTTTCCCTTTACTTTCACCATACATACCCATTCCTCCATCTCCTTAAATCACTATCTCGATCTAGACTATGATCATCCAGCGGATGATGTTCATCTTCATGAGCATCATCCGCATACTCTACCTTCTAACAGATTAAATAAAAATAGAGAAATAACATTGAATATTTAATCACTAAATGTTAAGATGATTGAGAATTCAAATTTTAAAGGGGGATTATGTATGATAAAGTGGCTCCGAGTTGGAATCATCTTCACCCTATTGTTTGCGCTTACAGTTGTGGGGAGTCTAGATGCGGTACATGCAGAGGGAGCAGAAACAAACAAAAAAATCGTACAATACACGGTTATAGGGGACTCCATCGGCTTGGGTTTTGGTGCATTTAAAGGTTATGGGCCACGCTATCGAGATCACATGATGAAAGACACAAATAAACTCGTTTATGTCGTTAATCGAAGTGTGGGTGGTTGGCAAAGTGATGAATTAATTGATGGACTTAAAAATAATAAATTTATACGTAGTGCTGTACGAAATGGCGATGTTGTCACCTGGAACATTGGTGGAAACGATTTGCGAAAAGCACGTAACAAATACATGAAAGGTACATGCGGTGGCATTGACAACGAAGATTGTTTACGGGCCGCACTCATCGATTTAAAATCAGATTGGGTTGAGGCGACCGAACTAATTATCGAGCTAAGAGATGGCAAAACATCTAACTTAAAGACGATGAATATGTACAATCCTTATGTTGCAGAAGATAAGAAGGCAAAAAGTTATGATGGCACAATGTCAAGATTTGAAGTTTTCAAACCTTACTTAGATGAAATGAATCGATTTATCGAGGAGAAGCAAAGTATGGGGTATCAAATGGCAGATGTGTACACAGCATTTAATGGTGCATCTCAGGAAGAAGACCCAATAAAATCAGGGTTAATCTTTATTGATGGACTACATCCAAATGACAAAGGTCACAAAGAAATTGCAAAATCTTTCCGCTCCTTAGGATATGATAAATTTTCTCGTTAAATGTAAGGGCTTTCATAAGATAGTAAGTAACGAAAGAAAGATGAGCTCCTCACCATGAGGAACTCATCTTTCTTTCGTATTTGCATAGCATTAAATCTTACATTTTTGTTTCCAAAAAATCATCTAAGCGACTAAATTGTGATGCACACCCTTCTTCAATGCCCATATCAATCATTTGTTGCAAAATATCACTCGAAGCAAATTCAGAGCGCATCGTCATTTTTGTTCCATCACCATCGTCTTCAAAGTGTATTGCAACAAATATTTCTGGCATCCCATCAAGAGGGTTTCCTTCCTTATCTACAAATGAATCCGTATAGATGATTTTCTCATCTGGAACAATCTCTTGATACACCGCTTTACCGCGGGACTCTTGCCCATAATATTCTCCTTGGCTTTGATCAACACATCGCATACAATAATGCCACACTCCGTTAGGCTTAAACTCAAATGTGAGGTTTTCAGTCTTCCACCCTTTCGGACCCCACCAGCTAGCTAAGTTTTCAGAGTTAGAATAAGCGTCAAAAACCACTTTTTTAGGAGCATTCAGCTCATACTCAATAGTTAATACCTGTCCATCTGTACTTGATACCATCTCTTTTTTTACTCCCTCAGCCGACATCCCCAATTCCTCCTCTATCATTATGGAGAGCTTTCCTCCTTTGTAATACTATTCTTCAATCTTTGCGAAAACTCCTTGCGTGTAGTACTCACCCTCCCCGATATTCATATCCATGTATACAACCAACCCTTCACGAATCACAGTGGGATCAATTTGGGTCATTTCATGTATTCGCTTAATCCAACCTTCGCGATCTCTTTTCTCCTCTTCTATTAAACCAGTGGATGTGCTTAGAAACGCATAACCGTTATTAAACTCCCAGTGAACGGTTTTTTCCTCTCGAGGACTGCAAGTAGTAACTCATCTTCTGGAATAGGAATTATAGATCTAACCTTCCATACCCCCACCAATACCTCGTGCTCCTCTAGCCCCTCTCGGTCCTCTCCTCCCTCTCGGCCCCCTCGGTCCTTGTGACCCGGTAGTTCCTGTTGGACCAGTAGCTCCCGTTGGACCAGTGGCCCCAAACTGCTCTCCTACTCTTATCAGGAAGGCATCTTGAGCACCACCCCCAAATTCAGTTTGGAAAGCACCGTCGGTCACAGGAAAATCATTTGATTCTGTTTCACCTATACCATATGCAATATCGTCTCGATCCACCGTCACGCCATTACCAGTATCATCACTATTGCCTCCTAAATACGAAGAAAAGGAGAGCCCTTGACCTGTATAACTTAACAAGGTAATAAACGCATCACTATCACCTGACAAACTATCTTGAAATGTTTCTGAAGTTACTGGGAAATTTGTCGATTGAGTACTTCCTATCACCCAAGCCATCCCAAACGAGTTTACAGCAATTCCATTGCCCTCATCTCTTTCCGTCCCACCTAAAAGAGTAGAATAAACTATATTGCTCCCCGCCGGATTAAATTTCGTAACAAAAGCATCTTGAGCCCCCGACGCTATAGTCTGAAAAGCGTTGTTCGTCGTTGGGAAATTAGTAGAACGGGTGCATCCCGTTACATATGCATAGCCATCGTTCAAGTCGATGGCATTTCCATCATCGTTACTTGATCCACCGAGATAAGTAGAATAAATCAAACTGGTGCCAGTAGCATTCATCTTAGTAACGAAGACGTCTCTTCCTCCGCCTAGTACAGTTTGAAATGCTCCTACTGTTGTCGGGAAATTAGTAGATGATGTACTACCCACAATATAAGCTTGATTACTGGTATCCGCTACAATACCCAGTGCTCGCTCCACTCCATTTCCACCTAAATAGGTAGAGTAAAATAAAGTGGATCCCGTCGCATTAAGTTTGGTTATAAAGGCGTCTGACGAACCTTCTAACTGCGTTTGAAATGCACCTGAGGTTATAGGGAAATTTGAGGAACTAGTACTACCTGTAACATAAGCGCGATTATTTTCGTCGATAGCAATAGATTCCCCAGTATCGAAGCTGGCGCCGCCTAGATAAGTAGAATACAAAAGTGTGGATCCTGTTTCATTCAGCTTTGTAATAAATGCCGATGCGCTCCCGCGTAAAAAAGTCTGGAAAGCACCTGAAGTTATCGGGAAATCCGTCGACTCTGTCCTCCCTGTTACATAGGCGTTTCTTGATGAGTCCACCGTGATACCACCGTTAGAATCAGAATCAGATCCTCCTAAGTAAGTGGAATAGAGAAGGTTTCCCTGCTTATTAAATTTACTAACAAATACATCTATAAGGCCACCCGCAAGTTGAGTTTGAAATGCTCCTGATGTTACGGGAAAATTAGTTGAAGATGTCGTTCCAGTCACATAGGCACTCTTCTCCTCATCGACTGCAATACCAAGCCCCCGATCATTGCCGGATCCTCCTAAATAAGTAGAATAAAAAACAAGTGGATCTATCATGAGTACCTTCGTGGGATCATACTCTTGCTCTACGGCAAATCCAACACATCCATCTGAATAAAGCTGAAAACGTGTCTCTATCTCTCTTTTCCCTTTATCTGTAAACTGGATACTTAACGGTTTGCCTTCACGAAGAATACTTTTTTTCGAATATACCAATAAATCTCCTTGTTCACTTAATACAACATCGTCTCCACCCTCGTAACGCCAACAGATATTCTCAATATTGGCACCTGGGTACACCATCATATCATACTTCAATTGTTCCCCTTGTCCATAAAATACGACATCGATTCCCTGCCAAATATCCTTGTAGACTACAGACTGAAACCCTCGCTCATTCTGACTTACTCCTTTAGGTACAACTTCCTCGTGTGCACCTACAAACCGTAGCATAAGTTCAGAAACTCCATTTATAAAAAACTGTACGCCCCCTTTGTCAAATATATAGCAATGGCCCTCACCAATTGTAGCATAAGTATCTCCCATCGGCTGGAACAAGAGGGTTTTCGATCTATTCATATGGATGCTTTTCAATTTTCATCCCCCCAATAGATGATTTCCTCACCCACTGAATAATAATTCCATCTATTCATTTTATTTCCTTATATTGTTTATATAACAACATTATGCGATTCAAAAAAACCACAATCGATCGGTGCCATCATCACTCACCTTAACGAATAATGGTTCTTATATCCAAATCTTTATTTAGCTGATATATCTCTTCTGGTTTTATGGCTCTCTAAACTAAAAAACACGAACTTATTTCCTGCACTCCTGTAAAGGTACCTCCCACCAGGCGAAACTTTCACGGGCTTTTGTAGGACTAGGGCTAATAAATACAGAGATTAGTGTACTCCTAGGAGCTATAATTACACTTCCAAGAGATGTGATAGGAGTGATAACCGTAGAGTTTGCTGGTAAACGTCGGATGGAAATAAACTTACCACCCTTGAAAGGACTAGTAGTAGCGGAATTAAACTTCACTTTTGCCCGTGGGATGGGTGAAGGAGAACGTAGTGGAGAGGTATTGGTTGAGGAGATTTGGGAAGATGTAATTTGCCTACCTGTGGGCAGAGCGTTAAATAATATTTTAGCTGTCATTGGCTGAGATGATAAATTATATTTTTCTGCTGTATCTAAAACCACATTAACCCCTGAATGAAGCGGATTAAACAAACCTGCCCAAGCGAATCTTGCTCCTTCGGGAGAAAGTAAACCCGATTGCCCACTAAAATGCTTCCCTTCAACCCTGCGAATTAACTCCGGAGTAGGAGGAATCGTAGTCACAGTTTGTAATTGGTCTGACATTGCCTTTACCTCCTTCCTTTAAATTTTGAATAGAATCGGTCAAAACGTGTCTTTTATAGAGCAACCTCCCACCAAGAAAAACCTTCTATAGCTTCTGTACGGCTATCACTAGAGAAAATGGAGACTAGTGTACTCCCAGGAGCTAAGATAATGCTTCCTAGAGACGCAGCTGGAGTAATTAAGGTGACATTACCTGGTAGACGACGGGTGGAAAGGAATGCGCCCCCAACGATAGGACTAGTAGTAGCAGGATTAAACTTCACTTTTGCTCGCGGTGTCGGTAGAGGAGGACGTAATGGGGTTGTATTGGATCATTTACACAATCATTCTTCAAAATCATCAATCACGTCAAAAGGACGCATCATTTCCCAATCTTCATGTTCAATAATATGACAATGAAGAACGTATCTCCCACTAAAAGGACCATAGCGAGCAATAATTGTTGTTACTTGACCTGGATCAGCCCGCACGGTATCTTTAAACCCTCTTTCATTGGGAGCAGGAAGGATTTTCTCGGATGTAAATATCAACTCTCCTGTTTGTGTAAATCGATTAACATCAAAGTTTTGCCTATGCAGGATTTGAAACTCCACCAGATGAACATGAATGGGGTGGGAATCAGGAGTTGTGTTTATAAAGCGCCACACTTCAACTGTATTAAGTGTAGGCGTAATGGTCACAAAATCTGCAAAAGGTGTATTGTTTAATAGTAGCTTAAGTCTTCCAAATTGATCGGTCGACTCATCTAGTGTAATGTCACGTGTGTTTATAGACTCTGTTTTTTTCAGCGGCGTAATGCGACTAAGGACACTGGGTATACGACTTCCATCTCTACTGGAGAGAGGGAGCGTTACACGAAATTGCATCACCATATTCGTGTTGCTGTTAACGGGTGTACCAGTTGGAAAAGGCGAAGGGGCATCATTAGTAATCGTAATGGCTTCCCCTTTGTTTCCGGAAAAGTCGATAATTACATCTGCTCGTTCAGCAGGCCCTAGGAGCAATTCTTCTACTCGAACAGGCTTTGCCAGTAGTCCGCCATCGGAACCTATTTGGATAAAGGGTTGCTGAGAACTTAGCCTCATACGGAAAAAACGGGCATTGGCCAGATTTAATATTCGAAACCGGTATTTACGAGGCTCCACCTCAAGATATGGGTACAGCTTCCCATTCACAAGGAGGTTATCGCCAAAGAACTCTGGAACAATCGATGGAATAATCCCTGAAGGGTTAGGTACAGGTTGATCAGGATAAAACAAAGATCCATCTAAGTTAAATGACTTGTCCTGTATCACTAGGGGCATTTCGAAATCTCCTCGGGGAAGTACGAGTGCCTCCTCTTTTAAGCTACGAATAATATAAAAACCAAATAGACCAGCATAAACATTTAGTCTCGTAAGGGCAAATGCATGATCGTGATACATAAGTGTGGTCGGTCGTTGCCCATTTAGGTACTCAAACACATCCGAGAAAAATGTAGGCCCAACATGGTTAAGGTTTTTCGAGTACCAAGCAGTGGGAAAACCATCATATACGGCTTGCGTTCTTCCTCCGTGTAGATGCACCACCGAAAGCCCAGTTATTGGGAGGATTTCTTTTTGTGCTGGAGTAAGGACTGTCGTATCAACAGGGAGAAATTGTTGATCAGGAAGGTTATTGATCCATTTCACGCGGACACGTTCATTGACTCTTACATTAAACGTCGGTCCTGGATAGATTCCATTGTATCCCCAGATGGTAGAAGGAGGGAGAGATCGATCAAACTGATGCTTTCCTTCTCTCATCTCTACTCTATAGGACGTATATAACCTTTTTTTCTTAAAAGGCTGGATGACGGGGGGAATTGGAAGTGGGTTAACGAATTTTTCGAACTCCACATAACCATCTCCTCATAGAATCGCTTCTCTTTTCAATGATAATAGGGTATGCTGCCCTGTTTGTACTATATGAACATAATTTGATGGACCTGTTCTACCTGATAGGGATCACACGGTATCATTTCGGAAAAACCCACGTTTAGACATATTTTAGACACAAGTTAACCGACCCCCTACACGTTAAGGAGTCGGTTTGTATATCTTACTTCGCAGGATTCTTTTTCTTTGTAGATCTTTTGGACTTACGGGTTGCGTTGTCGTAGATCAGATAGAAATATTTAAATCCGAATTACGGCTAGTAATTTCGTAGAATTGAGAATTACTTACATTAGAGGAGGCGGTTACTCGAAACAATGTTGCTTGATTAAAAAAAGCTGCTCGAACAAGTGGACTGTAAACGCGGAATAAGACCCGTGCTATATTTGAAAGAGTGGGTGCATAATTTACACGAACAATGGGCTGTCCGGTACGAGGTACATTCACTCCTCTTTGTGCTATAACAGATCCTTGCCAAGATTTAGACATTGTGTTATATAGAGCCCAAAAATTTCTATTTTGTATTGCCCCCGTCGGCATCGTGGCTAATTTTTCAGAAATAAGGGATTGGAAAGACACTTGCATTAGGGGTTCAAAATCACCGTTTTCCGGAAAATAGCGTGATGTTGCATTAAAAGTAATCTCTGTTCCATACGTCGTTGGCATTTACATCTCTACCTTTCTATTTTAAAAATAACTATCCTATACTAATATATTCAATAGAGTTGCTGTTGATTGTATGAATGCACAAAATATAGTAAGAGTTAAACCCACCGATTAAAAATTCAACTCCCCTTCACCTCTAGTCCGTGGTCCTCTAGGGCCACGCGGTCCACGAATTCCTCTCATTCCCCTAGGTCCAGTGGAGCCAGTAGCCCCACGTGGACCTACAGAAGTAAGGGAGCCCACCTTCGCAACAAAGGCGCTTTCGTTGTTATTGGTGGAGGGGCTGGTTGTTTGAAAAGCGGCGAGTGTGACTGGAAAGTTAGTAGAAGAAGTTTCGCCTGTAAGATAAGCAATCCCATCGAAATCTACCGCGATATCTCTCCCAGTATCCTCGCCTATCCCTCCCAAGTAGGAAGAGAAGGAAATTCCTTGTCCGGAATAACTCATCTGGGTAACAAAAACATCAGAAGAAAATTGTGTGGTGGTTGCAGAAGCCAAGCTATCCTGAAAAGCATCGGAAGTAATAGGAAAGTCCGTCGAAAACGTAGCCCCTGTTACCCAGGCAGCTCCAAAATCATCCACTGCAATTCCATTTCCAATCTGAGCGACATCACCACCTAGATAGGTGGAGTAAACTGTATTTCTACCTGTTGCATTCATTTTAGTAACAAATGCGGTCGGTGCAAAAGCGGTAGAGGTAGATTTCATCGTCTGGAATGCATTATTGGTTACCGGAAAATCTGTTGATACAGTAAATCCCGTCACATAAGCATTCTTAGCTTCATCAAGATCAATCGCCATACCCATGGTTACTAAGCTTCCGCCAAGGTACGTTGAATACAGCAGTGAGGTTCCGGTGGAATTTAACTTAGTAATAAAAGCGTTTACAACTCCAGGTGGTGTTGATTGAAAAGCTCCAGAAGTTGTGGGGAAATCGCTGGAAGTGGTATTGCCTGTCACATAGGCTTGTTGGTTTTGATCTATAGCAATACCACTCCCATCATCTTCTCCACTTCCTCCTAAAAAAGTAGAATAGAGAAGACCGCTTCCTGAATCATTGATTTTCGTAACAAATACATCTCTGCCGCCACCAAATAGAGTTTGGAACGCTCCCGATGTAGTGGGAAAATTAGTCGCATCAGTATCCCCTACAATATACGCTCGATTATCACTGTCAACAGACACGCTAGTACCGATACTTAAGCCCAATCCACCCCCTAGATAAGTGGAATAAAGAAGCGAGCTCCCTTGTGCATTAATCTTCAGAAGGTAAGCATCTGCCAAACCTGCAAGCACTGTCTGAAAAGCCCCTGACGTTACAGGGAAATCAGAAGAAGCTGTACTGCCTGTCACATAGGCATTTTGTACTAGATCAACAGTAATGCCAAGCCCTACATCTACTGAACTTCCTCCAATAAATGTAGAATAAAGAAGAGAATTTCCTCTGGCATTAAATTTCGTAATATAGGCATCCATTGCTACAATAGAAGCATTCATTGTTTGAAATGAACCCGATGTAATAGGGAAATTTGTAGATGTCGTACTTCCAGTTACATAAGCATTACCTAAAGAATCAACAGCAATCGCCTGCCCATCATCAACTCCACTTCCCCCTAAATAAGACACATAAAAAACAACCGGGTCTATTGTAAGCAGTTGGGATCGATCGTATGCTTCGTCTATTTTAAACCCAACGGTATGATCCGGATACAGGTGAAAATGAGTGGAAATCGGTATTCTTTTACCATTTATCCATTGATAGCTAATAGGTTTTTGTTCCCTTACCATACCTTGGTTCGTAAAGACATATAGATCTCCTTCTTCGTTAATATAAGGATGGCTCCCTCCTTCATAATGAAAGCGTATATCTTCGATACATGAACCCGGCTGAACAAGTACGTCATACTTTAATGGCTCACATCCGTAAAAAACGATATCTATACCTGGCCATACGTTTTCATACACAACGCCTTCATAATAGGTATAGTCACCCATATGAAGCCCCTTGCGCCCGATTCCCCTCAACTTCATCTCTTTACACGAGTGAATAAAATGAATATTTACATATTTACAAAATTTAAACCCAGCATTTGACGGAACATACCCATAGCATATTCCGTCTGCATATAACATAAGATTTACCTCTTTTCGTTCCGATCTATAGATAGACTCCCCCTGATCAACGTGATGGAAGAAATTGAAGAGTGATTGCCCACTCTTATTTCTTATATGATTCATGGACTCCCCTCCTACAACACGAGATACTTCACTCTATGCTTGACATTCCTTGTCTTATGGTAAGCCAGCTGCATGTTTTCGTCCGATGGATAAGATGACTGTCGTTTGGGGTGTTTTATGTTCTGATATGATGCGAGAAGATCGTCGTACACAGAGGAGAATGATCGTTCGTTGACCAAAGTTCACAGGTTAAGCAGGATTATGCAGACTCAACTCGAAGAAGTAGATGGCTAACGGACAAGAGGAGAAAGAAACTTACGAGCGCTAGAGAAAACGATGAACTACCTAAGGGGGATTTCCAGTGAGAAAATGGTATTTAAGCTTAGGGATAATTGGAACTGTGTTCCCATATTATTTTCTTATTCAATTCTTAGGGGATAATGGACTTGATTTCGGTTTATTGTTTGAATTATTGTTTGCTAACACGATCTCATCCTTTTTTGCAGTTGATTTTTTTGTCTCATGTGTTGTTTTCTTGGTATTTATGTTCAAGGAATCACGCAAGTATAACATGAAAGAAACATGGATTTGCCTGTTAACTTTATTTACAGTTGGTCTATCTTTAGCTCTACCTTTATTTTTGTTTTTTAGATATTCATATGTTTATCCTAAAGAGGAAGTAGAGAATAGAGAATAAGTATATTCCAATCAATTTAAATCCAACTTTTTTAGGTTTTATGTCATTTCAAGAGAGTGAATGCGCGCGCACTAAAAAAGATCACTCCTTAATTAAACCAAGGCGTGATCACACAGCTTCTTACACTTTGTTGTGTCTATCATGATCTTATATCAGCACAAGATTCGTATTACGATTATGTTGAACTATCCGTTGAAGGTTTGTCTTCACAAGATTACCTTCTACATCAAGTTCATATAATTTTTTCTCATAATTTTTTTCATATATTGAAAACAACTCATGTAGATCCGCTATATCATCTTGTAACCTTGCGCGATTATACTCCAACAGCAACATACCTACTCTATCCTTCATCAAATTGTTTAAGCCCATCAATGCTTGACATTCACTGCCCCCAATATCAAGCTTGAGTAAATGAATATATGATAAATCCTGTAAGTGCTCATCCAGCTCTACACATTGAACCTCTATCTGCTGAGAATGATCAGGAAATCGCTGGTGATCTTGGGGATGATGGTTTTTTAAAGAACTATACATAATATAGCGTTCAGATTGATAAAAGCTCATCACTTTATTTTCCGAATAAGCCGCTAACGGAAATGGGATCACCTCTTCGCCAAATCCGTTTATAATGAGATTATCTCTTAAATAAGAATAAAGTGTTGGATGAGGTTCGTAACTGATACATCTTCCCTCTTTTCCCACTCTTCTACCCATCAGTACCGTGTAAAATCCACTACCCGCCCCTACGTCAACCACCGTGTGACCGCGGGAGACATTTTTGAGCAAAAACGATGTGACGTGCGGGTCTATATCTCCTTTGTCCATCAACTTAGGAGTGATACTTCGATCACTTGCAGGTATAAGTAGTCGTCCTCCATAACAGGGGCGTATTAGCATTCGATCATTCCCGAGGTATGTGCCATTCATTTGGATCCTCCTCCTCCTTTACTTCCTACTTAACAAAGTACAAGCTGAGCATAATGACAAGTCTCAATCACCCTCTGCTCCTCTACTTCGACTAAATCTCCCTTCGATTCTACTTCAAGTAGCCGTTTACCATAATTGCGTCTGTAGATGAACAACAGCTCCCGCAACTCAGAAATCTCCTCTTTTTCCCATAAGTTTCGCTCAAATTCGAAGATGAGGAAGCGAATCTTATCTTTCATGAGGTCACCCAAACCTAACAGCGTATCAATCCCTTTCCGTCCCACACTTATTTTCAAAAAATCTATATGGGGAAGATGATGGAGATGTTCGCATATAGCAACCCCCTGAACTTCGATGGTTGAACCATTCTCATCCTCCTGACATAACGGTTCTTTAGAAGAAGAGAGAGTAGAGTCCATGGTTAACCGCTCTACTTGCAGAAAGTTCACTCTTTTTTGCTCGGAGTAGGCAGCCAGCGGATATAGATTGCTTTCTGTATGAATTCCATTAAGAATTAAATTCTCAGCCAAAAGTGGATATAAAGTAGGATGTGGTTCATAACATATACATGTCCCCTCTGTTCCTACTCGTTGCCCCATTAAGACTGCATAATAACCTACATGTGCTCCCACATCAACAACAATTTGTCCTCTCCCTACATATTGGGACAAAATAGTAGTAAGTGCGGGTTGATACTCCCCTTCTGTAAGTAGCAATGGAGTTAGGCTAAGATCATCTGCGGGCAGAATCAGTTTTCCACCATACTTAGGACGAACCAGCACCTTGTTTTTACCAATATACGACCCATACAAATAAGAGCCCTCCTTTGACTCATTGCTATCTGTATCTTATGAGAATTACATGAAGGGCGTGACTTTGGAACCATTAAACTCGCTAATTTACCTTTTTCTTTTCTACTTCCAACCCACTCGTTCAATTTTTCTCCTCCCCAAAGAAAAATGAGACTACCTATCATTGTACTCACTGCTTTCCACCATTGACTCCCTCTAGTCAAGCCTATCCCGATAAGCACGATTGCCCCTATTGCTAGAATGAAAAATATGATCATCCGTAATTTTCTTATCATTATTAACCCCCCCTATACGATTCATCATTTATTTCTTCAAAATAAGGTGGAGCCTACTTTTTATAGTAGGCTCCACCTTATGATATTTACCTGCGCTTCGGTGATTTTTTCCCGCGTTTCACTTGACGTATCAAGGCCTGCTTCTGTTCTTTCTGTAAGCGCTTATCCTTTTTGGCTTTTATATATGCTGCTTCGCGCAACATCTTATGATAGTGATCCAAACGCTCACGGGAGAATTCATCTGTTGCAATAGCTGTCTGCACGGCACATCCTGGCTCTTGCTGATGAGTACAATCTCGGAATGTACAGCCTATCGCCAACTGTTCCACATCTTGAAAGGTAGTGGAAAGACCTTCGTCTCCATCCCACAGTTGTAACTCTCGCATACCGGGAGTATCGATTAATACTCCACCCTGAGGAAGAAGAACCATCTCGCGATGGGTGCTCGTATGCCTTCCTTTTCCGTCTTGCTCACGGGTGGCTCCAGTACGTAGAAGCTCTGCCCCATACAACCAATTAATCAAGGTGGATTTCCCTACTCCAGAAGAACCGGTGAGCGCAATGGTGTGCCCCTCTTCTAAATAGGGGAGCAGTTCTTCTAATCCTTGATCCCTCTGTGCGCTAATCACATGAATAGGCACACCCATAGCAGCTGCTTCAACTTTCATTACCTTTTCGTCAACATTCTCACCGCAATCCGCTTTGGAAAGAATGATAACTGGGCTAGCACCACTATCCCATGCAGCAATAAGATACCTTTCCAAACGACGCACATGAAAATCTTCATCTAATGCTTGTACAAGGAAAATCGTATCTACATTTGCAGCCACGATCTGCTCTTCCGTCACATTACCTGCTACTTTACGGGAGAAGTGACTTTTACGGGGTAAGATCGCATGAATATAGCCCTTCTCCTCTTCAGGATGAATATCTAATGCTACCCAATCCCCAACAGCAGGGTACGCTTCTCTTCCTTCTGCTTTATAACGCATACTCCCGGAGACGTGAGCTAACACTTCCCCTTCCTGCGTCCATACACGATACAAATGTTTATGCTCGAGAGCGACACGCCCGACTGCTCGTTCTCCCAATCCTAGTTCGCTTCGAATATTCTCCCAAGATTGATTCCAACCCAGCTTTTCGATTACCAATAGACTTCCTCCTGCGGATAGATGCGCTCTATCCTTTACCTACTCTCCTCGACACCATCTTTGTTCCTGTCAACGTCATCATTTTTACGTTCGCCTGTTTACATATAATCATCGTCATCATCCTTTCTAATATGTAATCCAACCATCTATGCGCATCCATCACGATTAATTTTAGTTTAAAATGAAAAAGTAGGTAGCTTCATTGTAATACAAGATTCATATACTCGCAATTATTTGCTAGGAATAAGCCGCTTCCCTCGCGGAATCAGATCATCCTAACACAGAGAGGAAATGCCCACCAATAGCAGCGAGCACCACCACCAACCAAGGAGGGAGTTTCCAGATCTTTAAAAGAGCAAAAACGAGTAGCGCCAGACTAAAATCAGCTCCAGACTGAATCGCCTTGATCCACACAGGATCGTAAAGGGCTGCCAATAAAATGCCCACAACAGCTGCATTTACCCCATGTAATGCGGATTGAAATTTTGACTGCTTACGAACCCACTCCCATATTGGCAAAGTCCCCACTATCATAAAAAAAGAAGGTAAAAATATTGCTACCGTAGCCAATATTGCTCCCAACCAACCACTCGCCAGCGCTCCCAAATAGGAGGAAAATGTAAAAAGAGGTCCCGGTACTGCTTGGGCAGCACCATATCCAGCTAGAAACTGGTCGGTCGTTGCCCAACCTGCTGAAACCACTTCCGTTTGCAACAAAGGAAGAACCACATGGCCACCCCCGAAGACAAGTGAACCTGTTCGATAAAAGCTATCTAATATGGCTATCCATTGCGCAGGATAAACATATCGTATCATTGGGAGCAGACCTAGTACGGCGAAAAATAATACCCAGGAGAACAGAGCCACTTTTTTGCTCAACGAAACTTGAAATGTAGGTGAAACAGACATCGCTTTTCGGGGAAGGAATCTCCATCCAATGAGGGCGGCAATCACAATGATGATCACTTGCGATAGTGTCGTTTGCCAGAGAACAGCCACAATTGCAGCAAAGATAGCCATTGTTGCCCGCGCTGGATCTGGAGCTAAATTTTTTGCCATTCCCCACAATGCTTGAGCCACAATCACTACCGCAGCGACCAATAATCCGTGAATCCACCCCATTTCTGTAACAGAGAGGTGCTGTAATAGAAAAGCAAAGAAGGTAAGGACTATGACTGAGGGGAGAGTAAAACCAATCCATGATGCAATGAGACCTGGAATCCCCGCTCGGATCAAACCAATCGCCATCCCAACCTGACTACTAGCTGGACCCGGCAAAAATTGGCATAAAGCAACCAATTCGGCATACGCCTTCTCATCCAACCATGGTATCATACCAAGGACTTAAGCGGTGCCCTACTTGACCTGGGCCAATTACATTCCAACTGCGACTAAGATCATTCAGGTCTACTACTGTCCGCCACGAGGCACCATGGACTACTTCACCGTTTTTGGCATAACGAGCAGCAGCGACTGTAACTTCGCTTCCTCGAAAGGGATACGATTTCGGATTAAAAAGATAGTTTAAAGGCTCAACAGCGGCGAGAGGATGTTGAAACTTTACTTGATGGTACTCACCCCACGACCATTCTGCGGGAGAATCCCCTTGTAGCTCTACCGCTCGGTCTACCGCGTTTTTAAAGGAAGTCATTGCTAATTTTGTCACACCTCCTTGTTCCGTTATCCATGGCCCCGGTTCGCCTACAACCGCTTGGCGCAGAAGCTGATCCGTAATCCCCCCTTTACGCTCAAATAAGGGCATCATCTTACGATCAATATCAACATAGAGTTGGTCTTCTAGTTCGTCCATCCATAGATGAAAAAGTAAAGGAGCTCCAAGCTTTGGACTATCTTCATAATTCCATTCCATCAATATCTTTAGAGCCTTTTGATCAATTCTACGTAATTCTTTCTTCTTTTTGTTTATCTCCACTAGTAAAGAAGGAACCATCTCTTTTGCCCTCAAGTTATGACTATCTAATTGTAGTGCTTGATTCTCCTTCACCGTCCAATCATTTTTACTGCGTAACTCCTCCGCGATTCGTTGATAACGGTACGGATCTGCCCATGTATTAGAGATATGAAAGCTATAAGCATCGTCGATCACTTTATTATTAGCCGTTGCGATAAACCCTTCATCTGGGTTAAGAAGGGTAGGCAATTTATCCCATGGAATATATCCTTTCCATTCATATTCATTTGTCCATCCTGGTACGGGAAGCATACTATCCCCTTTTTTTCTAATAGGAATCAATCCATTAGCGCGATAGGCAATCGTCCCGTCTATTGACGCAAAGACGAAGTTTTGTGCCGGGGTATGGAATAACGTAAGCCCTTCTTTAAATTCATCCCAATTTTTCGCACGGTTAAAACGGAGTACAGCCTCCATCTCATTAGAGGGGTCTAAAGCAGTCCACCGTAAAGAGAATGCGCTATCCGAAATGTCATTATCGATAAACTCTGAGATGATTGGCCCATGACGCGTGATGTGAACCTGGTGCGGGATTGTGTTACTCTCCTTTACTTTTATTTTTTCCTCAATTATTTTAATCTTCTCCCATTTATCCATATACTTCACTTCTTGTGGGTTCTCAGGGTTTCGTTTCTCAATATAGAGATCTTGTACATCAGGCCCTACATTAGTAACACCCCAAGCGATATGTCGGTTATGCCCCAACAAAATCCCTGGAATACCAGCAAATATAACTCCTGCCACTTCAAGATCAGGTGCTTCTAAGTGAGTTTCATACCAGATGGAAGGAGTACCTAGGTCTAAATGTGGATCATTAGCCAAAATTGGCTTCCCCGACGATGTCTTGCTTCCCGCAATTACCCAGTTATTACTTCCATTCCATTCGCTCGGAATAGGAACGGATGGTAAACTGGTCATCACATCTACCGGACTATCTTCTATTGCTTCCATAATCGTATCTGCATCAGCGGGATAAGAAGGGAACAAATCGTAGGCTTTTTCCTTTGAGAAATTTTGCAGGAGGTAGTAACGAAATGCTTGCCCCTCCCAGTGACCACCCAAATCATAGGCCATGTATTTACTAATGGTAATTGAATCAATTACTTGCCACGGTTTTGGTTCATAACCTAACAAACGGAATTCAACTGGAAGGGAATCTATTTCTTTCGCCCTCTGTATATAGGCGTTTACTCCAGCCGCATATGCAGCAACTACCCCCTGTGTTTCCTCTGAGTATATCTTAGCGGAGGCTTCAGCAGCACGTCGCAAGCCCAACGTGCGGAAAAATTTGTCCCGCTCAATCGTCTTCTCCCCAATCACTTCACTCAATTGACCAGATGCTTGTCGTCGACTTAAATCCATTTGAAACAGACGATCCTGAGCTGTGACAAAGCCTTGTGCAAAGTAGAGATCGTGAGCGTTACCGGCCTTGATATGAGGCACTCCCATCGTGTCACGCCACACGGAGACTTCCTGCAATAATCCTTCCACTTGGAGCTCCCCTTCTATTTGGGGCAAGCTTTTTTGCCACACCCAATAACCATATGATGCGGGCACGCCAGTAACAAGAAGGAGTGTAATCAAGCTAACAGAGAGAATACGCCATCGCTTACGCTTCCATCTCGGCTTTACTTGAGCTGCTGTTGATTCCATTTAATCACTCTTTCCCCTATTATATTCTCGCACCTGTACCCCATTTTTACTACTTAGCATCGATAACGATGCAATGCATGCTTCACGTATCTGCCATAATTCAGAAAATGAGTAGCTCGTATTAATCGAATAGCTCCATTCACGCAGAAAACGTTGATGTAACGAAACTTTGTATTGACCGATTTGATCAGGAGAGATCTCTTCTTCATAAAGTAGTTCAGCAAAGGGAGAGTGATCACTTGTCACCTGACGAGTATAATCTTCTCTTTTTTCTCCTATTTTCACATAACAATGAGCTTCTGGAATATAGGCGAGCTGATACGAGCGTAGCACCCTTCCCACCCCGGGAGTATTCTGTTCATTCATTCGATAAATCCCTAACATCAAAGGGAGCTGAAGTCCCATCTCTTTTGCCAAAAAGGCGAGTAACGCGTGCTTACTACTACACGTTCCGCGCCTTTCTGTTATAACACGAAGCGGATCAGAAGGATCCAATATGCGCTGATACGGGAGCGAACATACCCACTCTTTCGCTTCATCGAATGTGGTGATCCCTTGCCGCAAAAAATCTGTACTCACTTGGCCTACTGCTCTGATCGATGGTGATGGGTGTTCCATTTTTATCCCCCCTCATTTTCTTCATTATAGCTAAGGCAAAGAGAAGATTCATAGTCCTCCTGTCGTATTTTCATCACTGTTCCTTTTTAGCCTACACCATCGCCCTCCCCTTTCATAAGATAGAAGAAGCGTTCCGCGTCTTTGTTGGGGGTGAGAGCACTTGTTGTTAAAAACGTGCGCCACTTGGATTATCTACGGAATCGTCGGACTCATTGTTGCAGGTTATACAGCCTTTTTTTCGTTATTATCCGTGTTCTAAAAGAGCCGCCTCCTGAAGGAAGCGGCTCTTTTATTTATGTTTACGCAAGGTGAAACCGATGTGAGAGATCCTGGCAAAATGCTTGTAGTGTGACTGTATTAATAGTGTAATAGTTCCACTTTCCTTGCTTGCGCTCATGAACCAGGTCTGCCTGTTTGAGCTCTCTTAAATGGTACGATACCTTTGACTGTTTTAAATCCAATGCCTCTTGTAGGTCACAAACGCACATACCGATGGAACAACAAGTCTCTTTATCCATCACTTCTCCGGCTGCGATTAAATCTAATATGCGGATGCGGATAGGATCAGCGAGTGCACGCCCAATAAGAGAGAGCGAGCTGCTCTTTGCTTCATCCATTTTTTCTACTCCTTCCCTTAAGCAGAAGTGCAACAGTTACTTTTTTCTTGCTGCTCTATATCTTCTTTAACATAAAAGACTTCCCACCGATGTTCATCAGGGCTGGTAACCCAGATTTTATCCTGACGAGCGTAACAGCAGGATGTGTCCATCTCGTCAAAAGTGGCCAAACCCGCCTGTTGTAGTCGCTCTTTGCTCGCTAATACTTCTTCTTTGGATCCTACTTGTATACCCAAATGATTAATACCACCTTGTACTTCCCCACCTACATTGAGAGTAAAATTTAATGCAGGCTCATCCAAATCAAACTTTGCATAATCTGCTCGCACTTTGGCGGGTTCTTCCCCAAACAAATGCCGATAAAAATGAACAGATGCATCCAGGTCTGAAACATTGATCGCTACGTGTGGTTTTAAGGTCATCTGACACGCTCCTTTTTTCTCATATGATGGTATGGGTAACACTAATTCATTACATCAAAAATTATTGATGTAATGTTATTATGCATCAATTTTTATTGATGTGTCAATATGTAATTTTAGATTATGTCCTGTTGTAAGTTACCTACTACTCTCCACCATCGCCTTTTCAAGGCATTAAAAGCCATAAACCGTTACCCCCTACATCTTATCCACATAATGTAGTGAGAGGAAATTGTGAAAGGAGGAACTCAATATGCTACAAGCGAGTCATCAATACCGCACATACGCTGCTTTATATTGCGAAGAGGATGGGTATCTTTTTCTTCCTGAGAAGATTCACTTCTCAATAGAGCCCGTTTATTTATCTAAAAATACAGAGTTACCAACAATTACGCTTCTCTTTCATCAGAGCAACCCTTATACCCTTATTCAAAAACAAGAGGGAAGCAAAAACACTATCTTATATAAAGAGTTGTGGCCCAATATTGATGCCCTCTTTTATTGTACAAAGCATAGGTTCAAATACGAATTTATCGTGAATCCTGGAGCCCACATTAGCGATATTCAACTCTCTTATGAGGGGATAGACCGAGTAACACCCGATTCAATAGGAAACCTCTACATCCAGACATCAGGTGGAATCTTGTTTGAAAGAAAACCGGTAAGCTACCAACAATTTCGGGAACATGAGATTGCCACTCGTTTTTATTTGCATAAAGACAACCACATTCGTTTTATCGTCGAAGAGGAATACAATCATGATCAACCCCTTATTATTGACCCTGAGGTATTTTATTCCACCTTCCTTGGGGGAATGGATATGGATCGAGGAAATAGCATTGCCGTCGACTCCTTTAGATCTGCTTATATCACGGGGTTTACGGAGTCGACAAACTTTCCTACTACCTCGGGTGCTTTCCAAACCACTCTTCGTGGAAACCGAGATGCCTTTGTTACAAAACTTAATACAACTGGCTCGTCTCTCATATACTCTACCTACCTTGGCGGAAGCGATATTGATAATGGACGAGGGATTACCGTCGATGATACTGGCTCTGCCTATGTAACGGGCAGCACAGAATCAACAAATTTCCCGATTACTTCTAACGCCTTTCAAACTTTTCTCGCAGGTGGAATTGACGCTTTCATTACAAAACTAAATGCGATGGGATCCTCCCTTCTCTTCTCCACTTATCTAGGTGGATCAAATTCTGATATAGGTCAAAGTATCGCAGTTGACACTTTGGGTTTTTCCTATGTAACAGGAGAGACCACATCCACTGATTTCCCCGTCACAACCGGTGCTTTTCAAACAATATTTGCAGGCGCTACAGATGCATTTGTTTCCAAACTTTCTCCTTCAGGAAGCACTCTTTCTTACTCCACCTACCTCGGTGGAAATGGCTCCGATGGAACCAATGAAGGAGAAAGCATAAAGGTCGATTCGGTTGGAAATGCATACGTAGCAGGAGATACCTCTTCTACTAACTTTCCAGTTACATCTGGTGCCTTTCAAACCATGTTTGCCGGAGGAGTAGAGGATGCTTTTGTCACAAAGTTAAATGCGACTGGTACTGCTTTAATTTATTCCACCTATCTCGGCGGACCTGGTAATGATGAAGGGAATTCGATCGATATTGATATTGATGGTGCAGCATATATCGCAGGAGAAGCTGGAGATGGGTTTCCTATTACAACCGATGCATTCCAAACCATCTTTGGTGGAGGACAAAACGACGCTTTTGTAGCCAAACTAAACCCGAGTGGATCCGCGCTTGTCTATTCCACGTATCTTGGTGGCGCTGGCGAGGATGATGGGTTTGGTATTTCTGTCAATTCATTTGGAAGCGCCTGGACCACGGGAAATACAGAGTCAACAAACTTTCCCATCACACCTGACGCCATTCAAGATAATTTGAGAGGAACAAATGACGCTTTCATCACCCAGATTAGTTTTGCTGGAACGGGAATTTCCTTCTCCACTTATCTTGGGGGAAGTGGCGCTGATCAAGGCAGAGCTATCACACTGGATCGCTTCGGTAATGCCTACGTAACAGGAGATACACAATCCGCTAACTTTCCTACCACTCCTGGCGTGGTACAATCTCAATTCGGAGGAGATCGAGACGCATTTGTTGTTAAACTAGGCACACGCCTTGCTACCGGACCGACGGGTCCTACTGGACCTACTGGCAGTACAGGAGCCATCGGAGCAACGGGGCCTACTGGAGCGACTGGGGCGACTGGGGCCCAAGGAGTAAGAGGACCAAGGGGTAGACGAGGGCCAAGAGGACCAAGAGGGCCTCGTGGGATTAGAGAAGGAGAGTTCGGCGAATAGCTACTAATCCTATTAGACGGTTTACAAAAAAGGAAGGGAGGATTTATCTCCTCCCTTCCTTTGTTTAATTCGTTGCTTCCAGTGCCTTTTCCATCTCAATCAGCTTTTCTTCAAACAGATTGAGGGATGCTTTAGTAGGTACGGAAGTTGTCATATCGACGCCCGCTTTTTTCAGCACCTCGATTGGATAATCTGAGCTTCCTGCTTTTAAGAAACCTAGATAGCGATCTACAGCAGGCTTTCCTTCTTCTAGGATTTTTTTCGACAGAGCCGCGGCTGCAGTATATCCTGTTGCATACTGATATACATAATAGTTGTAGTAAAAATGTGGTATACGTGCCCACTCGAGACCGATTTCATCATCCATGGAGACCTCAGGACCAAAGTACTTCTTATTTAATGCTAAATAAGAAGATGTTAATGTGTCAGGTGTGAGCGCTTCCCCTGCTTCCACCTTCTGATGAATGAGATGTTCAAATTCAGCAAACATGGTTTGACGGAAAAACGTCCCCCGGAAAGACTCTAAATAATGATTGATCAGATAGAGGCGTTTACGTGGGTCGTCTGTCTTTTTCAGCAAATACTCCAACAGTAGCTGTTCATTACAGGTAGAGGCGACTTCAGCTACGAAAATCGTATAATTTCCATACGGATATGGCTGCTCTTTACGTGTATAGTAACTATGAATGGAATGACCAAATTCATGAGCTAGCGTAAACAGACTATCTAGATTATCTTGCCAATTCATCAGTATATACGGATTGGTACCATAGGTTCCAGAAGAGTAAGCTCCACTTCGCTTGCCTTTGTTCTCGTAAACGTCCACCCAACGATTGTCGAATGCTTCTTTTAAAATAGAGATGTATTCCTCACCGAGAGGTTGGAGCGCTTCGATTAAGATTTCCTTTGCCTCTTCATAGGTTACGTTAAACTCCACTTCTGAGATGAGCGGGGTATACATATCGTAAATGTGCAGCTCATCTAACCCCAATGCTTTCTTGCGAAGTGCAATATAACGGTGGAGAAGAGAAAGATGTTCATTGGTCCCTTCTACTAACTGATCGTATACCGTCTCTGGGATATGATTGTTACTTAGAGCGGCTTGTCTTGCGCTATCGTATTTGCGAATGCGTGCTTTTACATTATGTCCCTTTATTTGACCACTTAACGTACTAGCAAAAGTGTTAATATAGCTACCGTACGTGCTGTATACTGCCTGAAAAGCATCCCGACGAACGCGGCGATCGGTGGAGTCCAGCAACTGTCTATAACGTCCATGCGTCACTTGTAGCGGGTTGCCATCGCTATCTTTAATCTCGGGGAAGGTGAGATCAGCGTTATTTAGCATTGAGAAAGTGCTACTAGAAGCGCGTGTTACCTCGGAAAGTTGTGCCATTATACTCTCTTCTGCTTCGGATAAAACATGAGGACGCTGCTGATTCAGCTCTGCTAACTCTTGAGTGTAGAGTTGCAAGTCTTTATTCTCCTGTAAGTAGTTTGTGATTTGTTCTTCAGATAGAGATAAAATCTCCGGAACAATAAAAGACATGTGACTGGATGCTTTCGTTAGAAGGCCCTTGGCCCGATCATCAAGTGATTGATAAACAGAATTGGTCGTATCTTGATCAAAGCGCATATGAGCATATGTATATAACTGACCGAGGCGCTCAGATAACCCATCACGAAACTGTAGCGCAGCATATAGATCACTTGCCGAGTTTCCTAATTTCCCTTTGTACTGTTCCACTTGTGGAATCATCTTTGCTAACTTATGAAACTCTTCTTCCCATAGTTCATCTGTGGCGAAAATATCTTCTAAACGCCAAGTATCCTTTTCTTCTACTTCAGAGCGTAAAGGTAACCTGTTACTATTTACTTGTTCACTCATCATCATCTTCCTCCTCATAGTTGTACTCTACTACCATCTTACCTGTCTTGCCCCTGATTTTCCAGAGAGGCTTGTTGCATAAAGTTCGTAGCCCACAAAGGTTCTGCTCCAACGTCATACCCTTATGATTATAGTAAAAAGCCTCTCGTCATATTCCTCCCCTTAAAGATTGGAATTCTAATTTACCGTAGGCATAATACAGCGCCTATTTCATTAGCCCTATGATATAATTGGCAAAGATTAGTTTGATTAACTTGAGAAGGGGTTTTCATATTGAAACAGGCTTTACTTATTATTGATGTTCAACAAGAATTAGTTGAGGGAAATAATGAAATGAGTGGTGTCTATAATAAAGAAGCACTATTGAATAATATTAATTTAGTTATTCGTAAGGCAACTCAATCACAAATTTTAGTTGTTTTTGTAAGAGACAAAGATGTAGCAAATGGCAATGGTCCGGGCTTTCAAATACACGAGCGAGTAAAAGTGCCCGCCACTGCTAAAATATTCGATAAAACTGCTACTAATTCATTTTACGGAACACCATTAATGGCATTTTTAAAACAAAAAGATATTGAACATCTTGTTATTATGGGATGTGAAACGGAACATTGTATTGATACAGCCGTTCGTACTGCTACAATCAATAACTTCGATGTCACTCTGGTTGGAGATGGTCACTCGACAACAGGCTCTTCATCACTACCTGCCGAAGATATTGTCAATCACCATAATGAAATCCTTCACGGTCATTACAACGTTGATCACTTTTCCATCGTCCGAAATACTCAAGAAGATTTATTCAAACCCACCCACAACAAATATAGATAAGCATGAAACTAACGAAAAATGTACAAAAGGTGAACACCATGTCACTTCCGGATTATCCTTTTTCCACAATGGGTATATATAAGGCGGAATGGCTCCTCTCTACATCTCGAGTAACGATACAATCGCTTATATGTAATCAATCAACAGAAGGAAGTAAGCTTTAACTGATAAAAACCATGAATGGAAAGGGGAAGAAGATTTGCTGATTATCGAGTTAGCTGCAATCTTATTTGCTTCTAAAATAGCGGGCGATTTAAGTGTCCGATTAGGCCAACCAGCTGTATTAGGGAAACTATTGATTGGAATCGTTTTAGGCCCAACCGTTTTAGGGATTGTTACCAATACAGAAATATTGAAGGAGATTAGCCAGATTGGTGTGATCCTGCTCATGTTTATTGCAGGATTAGAGACGGATCTAGATAAATTGAAGAGCACGGGCAAAGCATCCACCAGTGTAGGGATACTGGGAATTATTCTCCCTTTCTCAGGAGGCTATCTTGCCGGATTATGGTTGGAATTACCCCAATTTGAAGCTATATTCCTAGGATTACTTCTTTCTGCGACCAGTATAAGTATCTCCGTACAAGCGCTAAAAGAAATGAATCGATTAAAAACCAGAGAAGGTACCACAATCTTAGGAGCAGCCGTGATTGACGACGTTCTGGTTATTGTCTCCTTGGCTTTTCTGATGAGCTTTGCAGGTGGAGACATTCAATTAGCGGAAGTAGTCATTAAAAAAGTGCTTTTCTTTGCAATTGCTATTGTGGTTGCTTGGAAGGTGATTCCCTGGGTGCTAAAACTTTTCGCCCCACTAAAAGTAACAGAGTCCGTTATTTCTGCAGCGCTTATTATCTGCTTTGTATATGCTTTCGTTGCTGAGTTTGCAGGAGTCGCTGCTATTATTGGTGCGTATATTGCCGGGGTGGGCATTAGTTTAACAGACTACAAGCATGAAGTATTTGAAAAGGTGGAAACGATTAGCTACTCCATTTTTGTCCCCGTGTTTTTTACATCCATCGGTGTAGCAATTGAGTTTATTGGAATTGGTGATCAAGTAGGCTTGATCGTTATTCTCAGTATGATTGCCATTCTAACCAAGTTAGTCGGGGCAGGTATCGGGGCCAAAATCTCTGGATTTGGTTGGAGAAGCTCCTTTGGCATTGGTTCTGGAATGGTTTCTAGAGGAGAAGTCGCCTTGATCATCGCTGCTATCGGTCTAGAAACAGCATTATTAAGTGAAGAATTGTTTGCGGTGGTGGTAGTGGTAGTATTAATCACGACGATTGCTACTCCTCCAATGATGAAATGGTTTTTCACCGAGAAAAAAGCTTCCCCTTCACTGACAAAGTAGCTTATACAGATGGGGCAGGTTCTGCTCTCACATTGGGGAGGCTGATCTAAGCAGCAAGAGAAAATCAAGGTTGTCTCAAACAGATGGTTACCAAGTCAAAGGGGAGTAACTGTACAATAAAGTCGTCAATACGGGAGGATTTCCTCCCCGGCTTTGTTGGCAACGAAGTTGGTTGCTAGTGAGACCTTTGCTGAAGAAAGGGCAGAGGTCTTTTCTATGCCCTTATTAAAAAAACTCATATAAGGGGTGCCTTAAATGGATATTGCTTTAATTCTAGAATATAGTTGGATTTTATTGGTCTTAATTATACTCGAAGGAATTTTAGCAGCCGACAACGCATTGGTTATTGCGGTTATGGTAAAACACCTTCCTGAAAAAGAACGAAAGAAAGCGCTGTTTTATGGATTAGCAGGGGCGTTTGTTTTTCGCTTTCTCTCTCTTTTTGCCATCTCGTTCCTTATTCATGTGTGGCAGCTACAAGCGATCGGTGCTTTTTACCTCATTGTAATATCACTTAATCATGTAGTGAAAAAGTGGCTTATTAAAAGAAGGTCGGCGAAAGTAGAGGAAACGACTCCCCCCTCCTCTCAGTCAGGTTTTTGGATGACTGTGTTTAAGGTAGAATTAACCGATATCGTGTTCGCAGTAGATTCCATTTTAGCTGCAGTCGCACTCGCGGTAAGCTTACCTCAAACCCCTTTGCCGCAAGTAGGCGGAATTGATGGAGGGCAATTTCTAATCGTGCTCATCGGTGGGCTAATCGGCCTTGTGCTAATGAGATTTGCCGCCACTTTTTTCAGCTCTCTCCTAGAGACACGCCCAGCTTTAGAGACGGTCGCTTTTCTAATCGTTGGTTGGGTGGGAGTGAAACTAGCTGTTTATACTCTTTCTCATCCTCAGCTCGCTGTTCTTGATGAATCCTTCCCTAGTTCCCTTGCATGGAAAGCGATTTTCTGGGGAATTCTGCTGACCATCGCGATTGGTGGATGGTTCTTATCCAAAGAAAAAGAAGAAGTCGCGTAGATAAGAGTCACCGTACCTGGAAAAGAAACTTGTACGCTAAGGTGAGAAATAGAGCACGACGGCGCCCAACCGTCGTGCTCTATTAGCTTATTTCAGCTTCTAAGGCAGTAAATATTTCAGCCATCTGTAGTGCATCCGTTTCACCTTCAGTACGGCTTTCGATATGCCACCAAGCGGAAATTAAAGCTTGGCAATAACCCCACTGCATGATTCGTACTGGATCCAACTGAAGTTCAGAAGCAAAAATTTCGATGCGACGACGAGTCAGCGTAATCCGCTCTTCTATTTTCGGTGGCAAATGATTGAGCAAAAAGGAGAGTACTTGGTATGTAGGTTCTCCCACCATTCCTTTGGGGTCTATCGCCCGCCATGTCCCCTCCGTTGAACGTAAAATATTGTCATGGTGGAGATCACCATGTAGGAATTGTTCGGACGGCATCGTTTGGTGTAAAATGGAAAATAATTGTTCCCCACGTATAATCATCTCGCTTGCAAACGGAGGATTTGCTTTCATTTTCCCCCATTCTACTTCCATCGCACGTGTGTGCACAAAAGTAGAATGTCGCGGCTTAGGTTGATAAAGCTCTTGTATTAACGTAGCCGCAATGAGAGTTGCTTCTTCATCGTCAGGTACACTTTTTAAAGACTCCCCCGGCTCTACTCGTTCTAATAATAACGCTCCCCGTGTTACATCCATCTCCAACAGGTTAACTGCCCCTCTACCTTCGTAATAAGCTAGAGCCGCTGCTTCCCGTTCAAACTCTTTCCCAGGAAGAGATAGTTTTACTACCACCGTTCGTTCTCCTTGAATGGCATTAGCTACGATGTTGTAGCTAATGGGAAAATAAGAGGTTATGTTGAGTGACCATGCTTGTTCACAATGCTTTAAGAGTAAAGGAAGCTCTTTAATCCACTTCTGTCCTTGCTCTCCATATATACGGTGAAGTAGTTGTACATCTTTTTCAGCTAAGGGTATCATAGATGGCCTTTCCTTTCGTTTTCGTTTCTATATAAATAAAAGAGGAAGAGTGTCCACCCTTCCTCTTTTATTCCCCCATCATACTTTGTTTAGTTCGCGCTCTTCTGCTTTTGCTTCTTGACAAGCCTGGCTACAACATTGATCATGCTCTGTTGCACATGAAACGCAACTAATATGCTGTGTATGACACGGTTGATAGTCACAGTTGATATACCGATCACAAGGCTGGCCACAATGGTGACACTTTCCTATAACTTTATCCTCTTCTTGATTGATAGACACAGCGATACGTTGATCAAAGACATAACATTTCCCATCAAAGAGTTTCCCTTTAACCTCGGGATCTTTACTGTAGGAAACAATCCCCCCATCAAGTTGTGCGACATCTTGAAATCCTTCTTTCTTCATAAACGCAGTGATTTTCTCACAGCGAATTCCGCCCGTACAGTAAGTGATAATTTTCTTCTCTTTCTTGTCTGCCAGATTTTCTCGTATCCACTTTTCAAATTGACGTGATGTATTCACTTCAGGGCGAATGGCACCACGAAAATGACCAATTTCATATTCATAGTCATTGCGTCCATCAATGACGATAACATCATCTTGAAGCAGATGCTCATAAAATTCTTTCGGTGAAAGGTGCTTGCCTCCATCCGTATTGGGATCGGGATCATCTTCGAAGCGGAAAGTGACAAGCTCTTTTTTTACCTTTACCGACAAACGGTTAAACGCATGTCCATCATAATCATCCACTTTAAAAGGCATGTCAGCAAAATTTTTGTGCGCATGCATTATTTCCATGTAGCGCTCCGTCTGTCTCCTTGGCCCAGAGACTGTCCCGTTAATACCCTCTGCTGCAACGAGGATGCGTCCCTTCAATCCGAGCTCTTCACAAAGAGCGTACTGCTCATCACGAAACGCTTCCGGATCAATGATCGGAACATATTTATAGTAGAGTAAAATCTGATATGTTTGAGCCTCAGTCATGTGTAAATCACTCTTTCTCCATCATCTCTTCCATCCCATTATAGCACCTACATGTATCGGATGCGATGCTTTAACCTATGAGAAAAAGGCAGGGTTGGCATAAAGCCACCTGCCTTTTTCTCATAGGTAATTCAGATTAAAACTTGTTCCAGAATGTAACTTCTTCTTGTGGCAACCGGAACTTGGCAAAACCTGCTTTAGCGGCTTTCCCTATGGCAATCAACATCACTGGCAAGTACGTTTGTGGGACATTAAATTCTTCTGCAAACTTAGCTGGATCAAACCCACCCATTGGAACAGTGTCGTATCCTTTTGCTTTTGCTGCTAGCATTAATTGCATCGATACCAAGCCGCCATCAACCATCACCATGCGGGTCGCATCAGCAAGCGATAGCTCCCCGTAATGTTGCATTATTTGATTAACATAGAAGGACTTAATCTCTTCGGTCATAGAACCTCGTTGCACGGGAATATCATAGATTTCTTCTGCCCGCTGGTACCACTCCGTGTCACCAAAGACTGCGATGACAGCTGAAGCATCCTTTATTTGTTGTTGATTATTGGCAATAGGAAATAATTTTTCTTTTAATGATGGTTCTTGAATAACAAGAAACCGCCAAGGTTGAAGGTTAGAGGATGATGGAGCTTGAATAGCAACCTCAATCAATTCTTTAATTTCCGAATCGGTCATGCTATGGGTAGGATCATAATGGCGAACAGAGCTTCTTCCTTCTGCTACACTAAAGAAATCGGGATCGACGTGGTGTTGTGGTTTATCCTCCACTTTGATCTCGTTTATTTTATCAAAGTAATCTTGCTTATCCATTCTTTTTTGGGACATTGTACATTCTCCTTTAAAACGTTAATTGTTCTTCCACATGGAACAGTTTATAGGTAAACTGCACTTTTGTCAAGAACAGTTATAAAAGAGAACACGTAAACTATACTGAGGGTCTATTACTTACCCTCTTTAGCCACTCTTCGACTAAAGAGTGAAATAAGCCCTCCTGTTCAATTTGCAAATTATGTCCTGCTTGATCAAGAACGGCAAAAGTCGCGCGGGGAAATTGGGAAAGAATGTTAAAAGCATCTTCATACCCCGTTATCGAATCTTGCTTTCCTAATAGAAAAAGCGTAGGTTCATCAAATGAACCTACTTTGCTATCTATATCGTAAGAAAAAGCGTAATTCATCCTGATTTTCTCCAAAAACGGATGGTCAGCTAGCTTACAGCCCGCTAAAATTTCATCTCGATAACGATTCCAAGTATGTTCATTAAGTACAACACACACCTTTTCGAAATTGATTCGGTCTTCCTGACTTAGTTGAGTTAGAAATTCTTCATCCCGTTCACAAATAAAATGAGGAGGTAGACTTCTTTCATTCGGATTAATTAGAGGACATATAAACGCGGCTGCGATGATTTGTTCTTTTCTTTTTGCAATCACTCCACGAGCAAGATAACCACCATAGGATTCGCCAATAATAATGAACGGCTCATCGCCGATCACCTCATCTATGAAGAACAAAACAGCCTCTAACATCTCGTCCGTGGTGCTTATCTGTTCATACCTTCTCGTTTTTCCCATCCCAGGCAAATCAAAATATATCCTTTTGTATCCTCTTTTTCCGTCGAAAACGGGCTCTAGACAACCCTTCATCAAACGGTGATCCGGTGTGAAACCATGAATCATCAAGACTGCTGTTCCCGATCCATAAATATTATAATGTATCTGAGTATTGTCTAAATTAATTTTCATCTTATACACTCCCATATCATTTAACTATCTTGATATTATATATCGAATGTAAGTTCTATTCAAAAGGATTGAACGCTTTTATTCCATAAAAAATACACATCGTGTAAATGATGTGTATTTCAATCCTTAATCAATGAAATCCTGAATCGTTTTTTGGTGGAGCGTATGGACGATAGCTTGCTCAATCTCTTTTCCTAGTTGGGCGAAAGTACCTTGTATCTCACGTGGTACACACTGATTGAAGGATGACTCTAACAATTCTTTTGTAATCGAATCCTGTAAGTTCATCGCTTCATATACATCAGCGACCGTAATCTCATGAGGAGGTCGCACTAATAAATATCCCCCATCACGCCCCTCTTTCGCTTGAATAAGGTTGGCTTTTACCAAGGAAGGAAGAATCTTTCGCAGATAAGCAGATTGTGAATCCATTTTCCCAGCCATTTCTACACTGGCGCAAACACCATCATGTTTAGCCAACACCACGAGAGCCTGAAGTGCGTACCGGAACCATCTTGTATTCGTCGTCTTCGGGTTCATTATTTGTCACCTCCCTTATATTGTACCATATGGGAGGTGACAATCTTATTTACTAGCCAGACTAAGGGTATACATTTCTCCTTAATACACCTGGGTTTGGGTTTGCGGGGATAGTCTCTTTTTTGTTCGTTCTTGCCTCAGGATTGTTGCCAATACGGTTTGAATATATTGACAACGGGGATCAAGAGCGAGATTCTGGATTTCTAGCGGATCACAACTTAAGTTATACATCTCATACTGAGATGGAAGAGGTTGACGTTTCACATACTGACAAATGTTTGTGCATACCTCTCGTCCCGGAGGAAGTTGAGGAATCGTCATCTGATCATATTGGTTAGGGCTATTCCAAAACTTAGGATCATCTGAATAACAGCTATACTTCCACAACTCCATCGCCCCACCCACTCCCGTTTGAAGGCGAACGATAACAGTTTCAATATTATTTGGCTGTACAACTGCTTGATAGGGAATGCCCAAAGCACTTACTTGTTGCTCACCCTTAAATAGGTCATCATTTGTCATAAAGTAGATCGGTTCTTCCTGACAACTTCGTTCTTCTCTTAATATTGGGGTTAAACTTCGCCCAACCAAAGGTCGAGCTTCCGTATGATCATTCATTAACTGACTCCGTAATTCTTCCTCATCTAACCCAGCTAGGCTTAACATAGTCGGGAGAAGATCGACATGACTGGTTAACGTATCGGTACCCCTGTTCTTTGGGATGGAAGGGTGATGAATAATGAGTGGGACATGAATAGACTCTTCATAAGCCTGATAAAACTTTTGAAACAGGCCTCCGTGAGCGCCTAACAACTCTCCATGATCGGAAGTAAAGATCACAATCGTATTATCATAGAAGCGAGACTGCTGTAAAGCCTGAAATACCTTCATCATGTTTTGATCGGCTTCTTCCTGCAGTGAGTAATACAGACGTCGATAATGGAGATCATCTTGTAATGGTTGAACGGCATAGGGATAAAGAGCTCGATAGCTTCGTTGTGCACTAGGTTTTCGCTCTAACGTTTCATATGCAGTTGGCGCAGGTGGGACATAAGGTACTTCAGGGAGCACAGTAAAACGCCAGTCTGGACTGAGGCGGCTATATAACCCGTAGTATGCGATGTCGTGAGGATTGACAAAGGAGGAGACCAAGAACCAAGGTTGATCTTCATTCGCTTGTTGTTCCAGAGAATGGATAAGAGAGACTGACTCATCAGCATATACCACATCACGTCCACTCACCCCAACCGCAGCAGATGAACCAGAGTTATGTGCATTTTCCCCTGATGGTTCCGGACCGATCCAGCCAGAAAATCCATAGTCAAACAAACGATCTGCTTCTAAATAAACATGCTCTTTCTCCGGTATCGGAACACCTGTTCGCTCCTCATATGTAAGCCAGGCATCACGTGTCCCAGGAATGAGGATATCAGCCTGGGAGATATGCCACTTCCCCTTGTAGTATGTCTGATATCCTGCTTGACGAAAATAATCTCCTATAGTAGGAACGGTATTGGGATCAAGCCAAAACATATCTTTTTCAAACCGGCTTTTAGCAGCACCTGGTGTTTGCGAAACCCCGTGCAAGGAAGGGTATTGCCCTGTGAAAAGGGAAGCCCGACTGGGACAACAGGCAGTACTAGCTGCATAATGGCGATGAAACTCAAAACCATTTTGTTTAAGAAGTGTTTGTGTTTTAAGATATTGTGTACGCCATTGTCGTAGCTTTTCAGTTTCATACACAGTCGGATATCGCTCTTGATCCACTATAAACAGAAGAAAGTTTGGACGGCGTAAATGCTTCATATTAATCACCTTTCCTGACCGATGGAGTTAGGAAAGGATATGAGAAAAATAAGAGAGTTATGTGTATTGTAACTTCAGAACACATTTATACCGGATAACCCCGGGATACTTCTCCCCTAATGAAAAAATGGTGAAACCACATTTACGATAAAAGTGGACAGCCACGTTATCCGTTTCCGCCTCTATATAAATAGCGTTTGTGTAAGCGATGATTTCTTTAATCATCAACCTCCCTATTCCTTTATATCGTGCGAGTGAGTCCGTTGCTATGTGTTGAATAATCACACTACGGGGTTGAACTTCTTCTATCCCCACTAGACCGACGATAGACATCTTTCTTTCCATCCAAATATCGACGCATGTTCATTAGTAAAGGAAGTTTGATAAGCAAGTTGAATTCGAGAGTTACACCATCGCTTGTTAGGGTCAATGGCATCTCGTAACAGCATTTGTATGTTTCTATCTTCAGGGGAGGCTTTGTCTATCTTAAAAAGATATCTATTTGAAATGGTTTTCACCTGCTCTTAAGGTATAGAGGAATGTTGAAGGTTTGTTATGCAAACAGGTTTTGTTTAGTATTTTAACGTTTGCCTCATTCCTGTTTCATTAGACCGTTTTATTGCATCTATCACTTGTTGGACACGGTGACCGTCTTGAAAGGTGGCGACGAGTGAAGATGATTTTCTTTCCGTAATACATGTGTGTAGCTCTTCCACAAACGGATAAAAGATATCATAATGCGAGCGTGCCATCTCGTTATCTAGGTGATCTGGTACGAGCACCCCACTTGCTAATGAAAGCTCCTTATAGGGCTCCTCTTTTTCTTTAAATAACACTGTTTCATCATCGTTGACAAGAACTGTTCCCTCTGTACCATAAATCTCTAGTTGAGTGCGCCTATCATCGCGACTCGGACGTAACAATCCAAATGAAAATGTTGCTCCACCCGCAAACCGCCCCATTGCCTGAAATGTGTCATCTGCCGTACGTTGCTCTCTCATTTGTCGATCGTTCTCGATATGGGTAGTTAGTTGACCGCTAACCTCAATGATATCTTCGTCCATCCACCATAAGAGAGAATCAATCATATGAGAACCCAGTGCACCTAGTAATCCTCCGCCAACATCTGCTTGCCCCAACCATCCCATTGTTTTCTCGATCGCAGGAAGATAACCACCGCGGCTGACAAAATAGTTGCTATGTAGAATTTTTCCTAAACGCTGCTCTTCTATTATCTCTTTCACCTTTTTACGAGCAGGTAGAGTGCGAAATTCAAAATTGATTGCCCCAACTCGTTGTTGTTTCGTCAACGCATCTATCATCTCTTGGGACTGCTGTGAATGAAGGGCCATCGGTTTTTCGCATAACACATGATACCCCATTTCAATCGCAGCTAGTGTCATCTCATAGTGGTGGCTTGGATTTGACACGATCGTGACCAAGTCCAGTTGTTCTGACTCCATCATCTTCTTCCAATCAGTATACACTTTTATTCCTTCACGATACACGTCTTTTAGTCCTGTTTCCGTATTCAGCCCATGTTGCAGACGATAAACGGACGAAATTGCTCTCACTTCAAAACCAGGATGAGACTGAAAAACCGGTACATGTACTTGAGCTCCAAACCCAGTTCCAATAATTCCAACGCGTAACTTTTCCATGTTTACTCCCCTGTCTCCATTTAGTATTGTTAATAGATAGCTTCCCATGTATAATCTAGTAAATATTATAGAAAGGAAGAATACGATGATCCGATATCCATTCCTACCAGCACATTCGACAATCGGGGTAACAGCTCCTTCTTCAGGTGTACGAACAGAGTTCCATTACCTTTTACAGCAAGCATCCACTCGCTTAGAGCAAGCGGGCTACACTGTTCAAATTGGGAAAACAGCTTGGCAGCAAGAAAAAGCAAAATCAGCTCCTGCTGACGAGCGTGCTCGCGAACTGATGGAGATGATGGAAGATGATACAATTCATCTTATCATCCCACCATTTGGAGGTGAACTCCTGATTGAAGTCCTCGATAAATTAGACTTTTCTAGAATAAACCCTAAATGGGTACTCGGTTATTCTGACCTAAGTCTTCTCTTAATGGCAATGACGTTACAAACGGGGATAGCCACCGCTCATGGCACCAACTTTATAGATCTGCGTGGTCAGATTTGGGACGAGACAACTGCCATGTGGGAACAGGCGCTCTCCACTGAAGTAGGATCTGCTATTGTGCAGTCTTCTTCTTCCCACTTCCAAACGGAATGGAAACACGATATTTCTGCAACCTCTGTCTTTCATTTAACCGAGCCCACCGAGTGGAAATCTATTTCACCACAGCCAATCCACGTTGCTGGACGCGTTCTCGGCGGCTGTATCGACATCATTCGTCACCTGATGGGTACCCCTTACGGCGATGTAGCCACGTTTCAACGAGTACATCTTCATGATGAACCGCTATTGTGGTACTTTGAGAACTGCGAGCTTTCTTCCACTGATCTAAGACGTTCACTCGTACAAATGAAGTTGGCAGGATGGTTTGAAAAATGTAGCGGAATCTTATTTGGGCGCAGTAATGTTCAATCTACCCTACAGGAATACACTGAAATAGATGTCTATCATGAGCTGGCTGACGAACTAGGAGTTCCTATCATTTATGATATTGACTGCGGTCACCAACCTCCACAAGTCACTTTCATTAATGGTGCCTACGCTGAAGTGGAAGTAAATGAAGGGCGAGGACGCTTAACACAATACTTTCGGCCATAATAAGCCAACTAGAGCTAAGGAGCTTATTCCCTCAGCTCTACTTCATGGCATCTACAATAAGTGAAGGGAATACCATCTTCTCACTATTACGAGGGTCAATCCGTCGTGAGCGGTAGATAACTCCATCCTTAGCTTCCCATGCTACAGCATGAAAATCCCCTTCTTCATCGAAGTATTCCAATAGCCTCACCATAAAACCCGCCTGTTCACATAGTTGAGACAATGTTTTATAGGTATATAAAATCTTATGACCGGCTGCAGGATGATCTCTTGGTCCTGGGCCTCCCACTTGTACGACCCGCTGATATCCCTCATCAGGAAAATAGCCGTCGGGAACAGCACAGCGAAAGTGTCCACCAGGCTTGAGGTAACGATAACATCGTCTCATCGCCTCTAGCCCCTCCTCATAAGTGAGATGTTCCAGCACATGTTCTGCTATTATCGCAGAGATAGAAGCAGGTTGAAAACGGCTGGACCAATCTTTTTCAGATAATAAATTTACTTCCGACTCATGAGTGTGAATCCAACCTGGGTTATTATGATACTCTCCTGCTCCCAAAACGAGCTTTATTGACATGATAGTACTCCTATTCCTTTTGTTTCTTTTGTTTACCCTACAATCCCATCTCGCCACCACTAGCCCCACGTGGCCCTCTCGGCCCTCTCGGTCCGCGCCGTCCCCTTGGCCCTCGTGGCCCTGTTGCTCCTGTAGCTCCGGCCGCCCCTGTAGGGCCAGTCGCTCCCGTTGGACCGGTAACACCGATAGAAGGTTGACCCACTTTCGTTACAAAAGCATCCAGTCCTCCTCCAAATTGACTCTGGAAAGCAGCAAAAGTAACCGGGAAGTTCGTTGAACTGGTTCCTCCAGTAAAGTAGGCATTATCTTGACTATCCAGCGCTACACCATTGCCTTGATCAGAGGCACTTCCACCCAAATAGGAGGAAAAAGAGATGCCTTGCCCCGAAAAACTCAATTGCGTAATGATGGCATCTTGAGTGCCATTGAGGCTATCTTGAAAGGCATCTGAAGTAAGCGGGAAATCGGTAGAAGTAGTATTTCCAGTTACCCAGGCTGAACCAAAGGAATCAACCGCGATTCTGAAAATCAGATCGGTGCTACCTCCTCCCAAGTAAGTGGAGTAAACCAACGCACTCCCTGATGGATTCAACTTAGAGACAAACCCATCGCGAGTTCCACTTAGTACAGTTTGAAAGGCATTAGGTGTTGTTGGAAAATCCGTGGAATCGGTAAATCCTCCTGCATAAGCATTATTCGCCTCATCTAGAGCGATCCCACCCACCGAGTCTAGTGAACTCCCCCCCAAAAAAGTGGAATAAATCAAGCTACTCCCCGTCGCACTCAGCTTTGATACAAACCCATCCGTACCTCCTGTCAATACTGTTTGGAATGCCCCCGTAGTCGTTGGAAAGTCGCTTGAATTTGTCTGCCCTCCTATATAGGCGTTGGTTGCCTCATCTAACGCAATCCCCGAGCCCCTATCCGATCCACTCCCACCTAGGTAAGTAGAGTAGACTAACGCACTTCCCGTCGTATTTAGCTTTGTCACAAACCCATCCGTACCTCCCCCAAATAGAGTTTGAAACGCACTTGTTGTTACTGGGAAGTTCGTAGAATTTGTAAATCCTGTGACATAAGCATTCCCAGGGTCATCAATCGCAAGATCCGTTCCCTGTTCCTCTCCGATTCCTCCTAAGTAAGTGGAATAGATAAGGGCAGAACCAGTATCATTAAGTCGAGTCACAAATACATCTTGAGTGCCTCTACGCATCGTTTGAAATGCACCGGATGTAACCGGGAAATTGGCTGATGTGGTCGTACCGGTAACAAAAGCTTCATCGCTCTCATTTACTGCAATCCCTGTAAATACAAGCGTAGTTGCCTCCGACCCAGAGCCCCCCAAATAAGTTGAATACAGCAAGGAAGATCCGGTAGCGTTTAGTCTTGTTACAAATGAATCAAATGACCCAGCTAATGTCGTTTGAAACGCTCCCGATGTTACAGGAAAATTAGGCGAAATGGTTTGACCTATAAGAAACGCCTCTTGGCTACTATTAACCGCTATTCCTTCTCCCTGGTCAAAGTTACTTCCCCCCAGATAGGTTGAATAAAAGACCACCGGATCGATCAAAAGCGGCTGAGTAGCATCATAGTCAGCAACATCAAACCCTATGGATGCATCAGCAAAGAGGTGGAACGCGGTTGATACGAATTGCTTCTTTCCATGCATCCACTGAAAACTGATAGGCTTACCTTCACAGAGAAATCCCGTTGACATCGGGATGAGCAGATCACCCTGTTCAGTAAGAGTAAGGTTACATCCTCCTTCATATTTTAAGCGAATATTATCTACACACGCTCCTGGCTGAACGAGGAGATCATATTTGAGATGTTCCTCCTGGTTAGAAAATATGACATCAATCCCAGGCCACACACCTTCGTAGATCACTCGTTCGTATCCCGCTCCGTTTTGATTCATCCCCTTAGGGAAAGTTCCCCTACATGCATCTACAAACCGAAGGAACAACTCCTCCGTATCACTTAGTGCAATTCGTACTCCTTCCGACAGAAACGTATACCGGATTCCTTCTGTTGTCACGAAATAGGTATTCTTCTCTTGTGATTCAGCTTTTATTGATTTCACTTTTATCCCTCCAATGAATAACACAATGCCGCTTTATCTTATGTGCAACATCCATCCAAGGTTAAAAGCAACGAAAAATTGTTTTAAGCGTTAGCATATAGACAAGATCAGTGAGGAGCTTTTCTTGAGAGCTTTACCGCCTACAAAACAGGAGCGACTTAAAGTGCGCCGCTACCCTCTTCTTCTTCTGTTTGCTTCATAATTTCTTTATAAGCTACAATCTTTCTTTCTAACATCTTTTCAGTCTCGATAAGATCATGAAGCTGCTTTTGAATAGAGTCGTGGTGTTTTTCTAATAATCGCAACCGTGCAGCTGTCGTATGATCGCCTTCTTGCAAAAGATGTGCATATTTTTTTATCTGTGCAATCGGCATTTTCGTTTCTCTTAATTTCTTCACAAACCCTAGCCATCGAATATGGGAATCATCATATACTCTTACTTCATGAGCATCTCGTGCAGGAATAACGATTCCTTCTTTCTCATAATAGCGTAAAGTATGAGCGCTTATATCTAGCTTTTTAGCTACTTCACTAATGGTATACATACTTTCCCCCACAAACTTAAATTTTTATTTGACTTAGAGTTTACTCTAACGTCTATACTAACATCGAAACACACAAATATTAAAGTGATGGGGGTATTTAAATGAAATACACCGTTATTACAGGGGCTAGCTCTGGAATAGGATATGAGACAGCGCTCGCTTTCGCAAAACGCGGTAAAAACCTTGTAGTCATCGCTCGTAGACAAGAACAGCTCCTCGAGTTGAAAAAAGAAGTTAACAACATAGATCCAAAGCTTGATGTGATTATTCATAATTTGGATTTATCTATTAGTGAGAATGTATATAAACTGTATGAAAATCTTAAAGAGATTCAGATTGAAACTTGGATCAATAATGCAGGGTTTGGCAACTTTGCTACCGTGGGCGAGCAAAAGCTATCTAAAATCGAAACCATGTTACGCCTAAATACCGAGGCGCTAACTATTCTTTCCTCCCTTTATGTTCGTCAATATGCCAATGTGGAAGGTACACAGCTAATCAATATCTCCTCTGGTGGTGGATATACGATTGTTGCTGACGCTGTCACGTATTGTGCCACTAAATTTTACGTCAGCGCATTTACCGAGGGGCTTGCGCAAGAACTTCGCAGTCAAGGTTCCAAAATGAAAGCAAAAGTGCTTGCACCCGCCGCAACGGAAACCGAATTTGCTCTACGTTCTTTAGACGTTGATTCATTTGAATACGAAGGTGCCGTACCCAAGTACCATACTGCCAAAGAGATGGCAGCGTTCTTACTCGACCTCTACGATAGCGAAAAAGTGGTTGGGATTGTAGATGGCATAACATATGAGTTTCATCTGAAAGATCCACTTTACCCTTATGTAGATAGAAACACAAAGTAATTCAAAATAAGCGAATGCATCGAGGGATCAGGTGTTTTCAAGTAAAAGCGTCTCCTCTTTTTGTCGAGGAGACGCTTTTATTGTTTTCATTCTTGTAGTACTCCCTCCCCCTTTTGAGTGAGCAAAAGTTCTTTCATCTCTTCTGGAATCTCATATATCCCTTCTGGAATAGCTAAAGCAAGATAGCGCCTTTCTTCATGTAACATCCATCCCCGATCAACAAACTCCTGTAGAGCCGCTGTCAACTCTTCCAAGCTTACCTTCCACCCCTGTTTCGTCATTTCCTGTAATAAGCTTTTGGCTGTCTTAATATCATCTGTACTTTGATATAGCTTTGCTTTCCATCCACTCAATTCGCTAATTTCTCCATCCTCCTGTGTACGGTTATCAAAAAAGCGAATCCGATCTTCTATTTGAATATAACAAAAGAAGCTAGAATCATATCTACCACTCCATCTATCTATTTTCTTCTTCAGTTGATCGGCGTATTCACTAGGATTGCGCTGATCATCATAATCAAATTCAAAATAGTAAGCGATTTGAAAACGCTCTGCTTTACTTAATTGAGGATATAGGTATCGATAGGAGCGATTGTGTCTGATATTAATAATGCCAAATTGATCTGAGAAATCGAAGTAAGGACTAAAACGATCTAACCGAAAGGGTGCACAGCATATCGGAGGGTGATAATGAACCAGTTTAGAAATGATCTCCTCAGCCACATATTGATAATCCGCAGGATCTTCACCCGGAAATCCATATAAGATGTTCCATGAAGGAACAATCCCAAATTCCTCGCACCATTTGAGTAAACGCACATTTTGCAGCATGGTGATTCCCTTGCGCATTCGCTTGAGTACATCTGTAATCAAGCTTTCAATTCCAGGTTGGATAGAAGTAAAACCAGCTTTTTTTATCGCTTCCAGTTGATCTCTTTTAATATTTGCTTTGGTTTCGTAAAACAAATCAATCCCCAAATCAAGTTCGATCAGACGAGGAATAAAGTCTTGAAAGTACTTGTAGTCAATGATATTATCCACTGCTGCCATGCTCGTAGTATGTTTTTGATAGCGTTTAAGTAAGTACACGATTTCATCAATAGCCCTATCGGCATCTTTACTGCGAAAGCGCATATTTAAACCATTTAAACCACAAAATGTGCAGTGTGATTTCTCTCCCCACCAACATCCACGTGACGTTTCAAAGGGAATAGAAGGACGCAAGAATGAATCTAACCCTATTTTTTCAAAACCATCAAAGTAATCGTTGTAATCTGGATAGGGAAGCTGATCGAGATCAGTCATCATATTGGCCTTATGAGAAAACTTATGATCTAAGTTGGTAGGTGTAAGAATCCCAGGGATATCCTCTGTTGTTTCACCACATTCCATCCGTTTAAGAAGCGTAGGTAAAGAAAGGTCCCCTTCACCTTGACATACAAAATCAAGAAAAGAAAATGCCTTGATCATGGCCACTCCCATCGGTCCTTCACAATTGGCCCCTCCCATCACAATTTTAATATGTGGCCACTTTTGTTTGATTCGTTGCGCCATCCCTAATGAGGCAAGATTTTGCTCAAAAACAGAAGTAAAGCCGACAAGATCATATTGCTCCCAGTCTACATTCTGTAAGCAGTCATCTAAATAGCGAGGCATTAATTCTTTCATACGTAGCAAATTTTCCGACTCACACCAACTTCCTCGTGTATCTCCTATTCGCTCGTTTACCAATTTTAAATAGGCAAGATCATCTTCACGGGAACTTGGACGAAGTGATGAGGAGAAAATCCATTCCCCTAGTAACAATGACGGCAATGTAGCAGAGAGACGACGGTAAGTCGTTATTCCAATATAATCGATGAGATGAAGGTTGAGATAATGATTTTTGCATGTATGCCCATGCTGTTCCACTTGAGATTTTAATAAACCAATCCCGATTGACGGTCGCCCTAATGAAGCGAATGGCATATTAACAAGTGCTATATGCATAGATATAATCCTCCAATATCGTGATGAATCATGATAAGAAAAGGGGGAAGATCCCCCCTCAAAGCTGTATATTGATTTAACGTTGAGCTCTAATAACAGCTGCAAATTCTCCCGCTGTCATTAAAACACGGCGTAACCTCGTATTAACAGTTAGATTGCCTTGTACCACTATAACGGAACTCATCGTTCCCGTAGAATCAGGGTATATTAAAGTTACTCCTTCTCCATTTCCTAATCTTACTGGAGCAGCTTCTCGAACGGCGGTGCCTACCGACACAACCACTGATCTTCCCCTTAACAAAATCACTTGACTACGCAATGAATTAAAATTTCGCAAGTTAAATACAGAAATATTCCCAAGTTCAGCAACCAGATCCGGGGATAAGATACCTACTGAAACTCCGGGATCAACCGTACCTGGACCTTCTCTAAGAACATCCTCTCGAGCAACGCCTTCGAGGCCAACACCTTCTGGAGTAATATTACCAGGATCATCAAAGAAAGCCCCTGGAGCTGGAGCAACTCCACGAGGGTCAACCGTGGTATCCCCCGGGACCGCTGCAGGGTCACTAGGAAAAATAGTTGTGGGATCGGTTCTTCTCTTCTTAAGTTTTTTCTTACTAAAATGATGACTCAATAAACTAAACCTCCTCTCGTACTAACATAGCTTATGAATTCTAGGAAAATAGTTCTTGGACAATTAGGGTCACCTTTATTAGGCATTACGCCTTTTCTTTTTTTAGTGACAAACCAACGCTTTTTTCCTTGTAACAAGGAGAAGGAGAAAATGGTGTTGGAAACATGATTGGGCCTTAAGATATTGTTTGTATCGCAAACTTGTTTATGTATTTGAGGTTATCCTTTCATTTGTTGCATATTGATAAATTCATGTAAAAATAGCTTATTCTTTTGACATCAAATATAAGGATATGCTTATATAAGAATGAGGTGATTTCATTATGAATTTGGCACAATTAGCTGAGTGTCACAAAGCACTAGGCGATAAGACTAGACTACACATCCTTTCCCTATTAAAAGTAGAAGAGTTATGTGTCTGTGAATTAGTAGAAATCTTACAGGTTACTCAACCCGCCGTCTCCCAACATATGCGTAAGCTAAAAAATGCGAAACTAGTAAAAGAACGCCGAAGTGGTCAATGGGTGATCTATTCTTTAGATTCTTCTTCTTATCCGTTTCTAACCGCTTGTTTAGATTCTCTTCCTGATGTTACTGAAGAGATACAAACGTTAAAACAAAAGGGACTGAAGGTTATTTGTCAGTAGAGGTGTTTCTATGAGCAAAAAACTGTTAGCAGAATTTATCGGCACTTTTTTTCTTGTATTTGCGGGAACGGGTGCGATCGTTGTAAATGAGATCACCCATAGTCTCACACACATGGGAGTTGCTCTAACATTTGGGCTCGTTGTTATGGCACTTATATATACATTTGGACATATTTCTGGAGCTCATTTTAATCCAGCCGTTACCCTTTCTTTTCTACTCCGTAAGGAAATTACTAAAAAACTGGCACTCTTCTATGTCATTATTCAGATGGTTGCTGCTATCGTAGCGAGTATAACCGTTCGTCTTATATTGGGAAGTGCAGCCAATCTGGGAGCAACCCTTCCCCATTCTTCTTGGCAACAGTCATTTGTTTTAGAAATCATCCTTACGTTTGTGCTTATGATAGTTATTTTAGGATCTGCTATACATGGGAAAGCAGTAAAATCTTTTGCTGGATTAGCCATTGGAGCAACTATTGGTTTAGAAGCTATGTTTGCAGGTCCTATTTCTGGAGCCTCCATGAATCCTGCTCGCTCGTTAGGACCTGCCCTTACTTCAGGAAACCTACATGGCTTGTGGATTTACATCGTTGCACCTCTTCTTGGGGCAGTACTAGCTACCTGGATATACGGATACTTACACGAAAGGGAAGAGTCAGATGAAGGATAAAAAAATCATTTACTTCCTTTGTACAGGAAATTCTTGTCGCAGTCAGATGGCAGAAGGATTCGGAAAGAAATACTTAGGAGATCATTTTGAAGTGTATAGTGCTGGAATCGAAGCTCATGGATTAAATTCCACGGCTGTAAAAGTAATGAATGAAAAAGGGGTGGATATATCCAATCAGACTTCAGATATCATCGATCCAGAATTACTCAATCATGTCGATTATGTGATCACTCTTTGTGGAGATGCCAACGATAAATGTCCAATCACCCCTCCACATGTACATCGGGATCATTGGGCTTTTGATGACCCTGCTAAAGCCCAGGGTACCGAGGAGGAAAAATGGACAGTCTTTCAGCGAGTCCGTGATGACATTGAGGCCCGTATTCGGCAGTTTTCCATAATGGTGAACTAGTGCACCGCACTATTTCTCAACAATTTAATGGTTTGCTTTACAAACTTGTCTTCACTATACATTGTTAATCAAAGATAAAAACACCCGCCCCTATATATTAGGACGGGTGTTTTTATCTATTTACTTCTTCGCTGATTCTGCTATCATATGCAAAATCTTGTCTACGCTTTGTTGCTGTGGACTCGCTTTCATTTTTTCTATATACTCATGACGATCTTCGTAGGTCTCAATAATCATCTGGGCTAAATCCGTTTGAGCTAAATCTTCTTCAAATAAAATTTGGCTATAGCCTTTCCTCTCAAAAGCTTGTGCGTTTAAGATTTGATCACCGCGGCTTTGTTCCCGTGTGAGTGGAATTAGAAGATGTGGGATCTGCAGAGCTAGAAACTCAGAGATCGCGTTGGAGCCAGCCCGAGAGACAATCATATCCGTCATAGCGAAAATATGCGGTAATTCCTCATTTACATAAGGAAACTGTGCATACCCCTTTCTACCTTGTAAACTTTCATCCACATGACCTTTCCCACAGAGATGAACCACTTGAAAATGGCGGAGTAAAGAATCCAGATTAGCACGGATCGATTCATTAATCTTGTGAGAACCAAGACTTCCACCCATAATCATTAATACAGGTTTCTCTTTCGTAAAGCCGCACAACAACCTTCCTTGTTCCGCATCTCCGGCAAACACAGATGGGCGTATAGGGGTCCCTGTAACAACAGTCTTCTCTTTTGGTAAGTGATCCTTTGCTTCTGTAAACGTTACACACACCTTAGTCGCAAAAGGAACTGCCAACTTATTAGCTAATCCGGGGGTAATGTCTGATTCATGAATAATGACAGGAATACGTAATAAACGACTTGCTATCACAACGGGTACGCTAACAAAACCACCTTTGGAAAATACCATCTGTGGCTTTAATTTTCGTAAGATCACATAAGCATCAAAAACACCCTTTAACACTTTAAAAGGATCTTTGATGTTTTGCCAATCAAGATACCGTCTTAGTTTCCCTGATGAAATTCCGTGATATGGAATACCGAGGGGCTGAATTAAATCTTTCTCCATCCCTTCATGCGAACCGATATAATGAATGCTCCATCCTGCTTTCTTTAGCTCTGGAATAAGTGCCATATTAGGAGTCACATGACCTGCTGTACCCCCACCTGTCATTACCATTGTCTTCACATCTGTTCACCTCAACCATTTGTCTTTAAATGAATTATTCTTGCTGTATCAAAATCATCTCAGCTTTAGTTAAAAACATCGAGAAACCAGGTGGAGTTTTGACTCCGCCTGATAGCCTCAATTACGAATATTTCCCTCTCATCAATACCTTTTCAATTTCCTTCATTGCCTTTTCATTTTTACCTTGCCACTTCATCTGTAAGTATAAGCTACGCAAGAAGTTCTTGCTATTAGCAATCGCAATATACTCTTCCTCGCTCCTCCCCCCTATGAGCTTAAACTGTTCCAACCAGTTCATAAAAGCATCCATCGAACAACGATTGATTATTGTTCTCGCTGCAAACGCCAATCGATCATCTTCATCACATATTAAAGGTGTAGTAACTGTTGCCAAACGTGATATTCCCGCCAACAACTGGGTGCGATTACCTTCTGAGAGAGTAGGATGAAGCCCCAATTCATCCAATACATCAGCCGCGTGCGCGACTGCATGCGCCCATCCCTTTTCTCCTAGATAACCACGATAATCTAGTTCTTCTCCTACATAGTTAAGCACACATTCATGAGCTCGTTGTATAGCCTCATCTGCCAGTATTTGAAGCCTGCGATCAGCACCTATAATAACTGCCAATGCCAACAAAGAAAAGCTACGCATCAATACAGAATCACTTTCTTTTTCTCCAATGCGATAAAATAAATGCTCTTCATCTAGACATTGATAGAGTAATCGCGTCAGCTCTTCCCGCGTCCATTCGCTCTCGTTTACAAATCGTGCAAAAACAGCGTATGTCAATGAATCTCGCAATTCAGGATCTGTCGAAGAAAAGTTTGCAAGTAGATCTGATAAAAAAGGATATAGCTCTATCCCCTCTGGCTGTTGATAGTCCGAGTCTACAATCGATTGCAAAAACGATTTACTAGTATAACTACTCACTTGTTCTCCTCCGTCTCATTATATAAACAAGTACATCATATAGGGGGACGTCATTTTTCGTTTTGCATTTCTTCTAAGTAACTCTCTTCATTCCCCTCGACAAAGAGATAACCACTCTCTGCTGCTACTTGCTCTGCCAAACGTTTGGCTAGTTGTTGCCGTTTTTCAGGAGTAAGTTGCTCTCGACGTGCTAGAAAAGAAGAGACAGTTGACTCTGTGTGAGGTTGTAATCGAACCTTATTCGTTGTGGATTCAGAGGCTTGTACAGCTTCACCAGGCTTCCAACTCCTCTGCTTTGATTTATTCTCTCTTACTACCAGCGTGCCTGCTACAACATCCCCTAAACGCTTCTCCTCTTTATTAATAAACATGCAGATTACACCTACAAGATAAGCAGAGGGAAGGAGATCGACAAGGCGCATAACATTGCGTAAGAAAATCGTAAAAAAGCTAGCAGATCGACCATCATCCATCACAATCCGAATTCCCAGCATGCGCTTCCCTAGCGTCTGCCCTTTCATAAAATACTCAAAAGCAACAAAATAAGCGAAAGGGAACACCATAAGGATCACTAAATAGATGACAAAAATAAACGATTGGGAGGACCATGTATTTCCGATAAAAAGATCTACTCCCCACGTCCCCAGAAACCACGCCGCAGCAATTGACAAGGAAATGAGGATGAGTGCCAACAGCAATAGATCGATTAACTGAGCGATTAGACGCGTGCCTAATCCTGCAATCTCAAAACGAACTTTCACATATTCCGGAGTTGCTACCTCAATTTGATTTTTCACTTTCCAACTTCACCTCAATATCATGTACAATGGGCGTAAGGAGGGAGAATATGTCGATATCATCTTCACACCGTTTACACCATTTCGTTCACCAACAAGAATCACTATGGAAACGACTTGAAGAACTACTTACCCAAGCAGAGAAAAAGAGAGTAGCGAAAGCAGAACTAGACGAACTGGGATCTTCTTATCGTAAAGTAGCGGCCCAATTAGCATATGCCCAAACGTACTTTCCCGATCATGAAGTGACCCACTACTTAAATGACCTCGTCGTTCGCTCCCACAATACCGTCTATGCGACAAAGAAAAAAGGAGATATGCGCCTGATCTACTCTTTCTTACGCGATCAATTTCCTGAACGATTATATGAACGACTGCCCTTTATCTTTATCGCTAGCTTCATCTTCTTTTGTGGAGCAGGCTTCGCCTATCTCTTTACCCTCGCCAATGCAGATAACGTAGCTGCGTTTTTACCTGCAGAGATACTGGCGCAAATTGATCCTTCGCGAGTGGGGGAAGGAAGCTGGAATGGCACCGTGGTCTCAGGACAAATCATGCTGAACAATATCCGGGTTGCTCTATTCTGCTTCGCCCTCGGGGCATTGTTCGGAGTGGGAACCATCTGGATGCTGTGGCTTAACGGTGTCCTCATCGGAGCATTAGCCGCCCTTTTTCAACAAGCAGGGCAATCATATGCATTTTGGGCATTTATCCTTCCACATGGTGTGATTGAGCTGTTCGCCATCTTTATCGCTGGTGGAGCAGGACTCTCACTCGCTTACTCATTCTTTGTTCCTAAAGAACGAACACGTCTTCATGCCTTTAAAGAAGAAGGATTAATTACGATCCAATTAGTGCTTGGCGTCATCCCCCTCTTTATCATAGCAGGCCTCATTGAAGGATATATTACCCCGCTCCCCTGGCCACACTGGAGTAAATATGGGGTTGCACTGATCACCTTGCTTTTTCTTACACTCTACATTGGACGCGTCGCCTGGAAGCGCGGTAAAGTTAAAGCATCCCTCGATTCTTAATTGCTATATACTGATGCATGACTGCGCCAGACAACTGCGTCGGCGGCACATCAACTGTAATGATGCCGCGGCGCTTTAGCTGGCGCAATTTTTGCATGCGCTCCTCTAGAAATTGAAGAGCAACCGCTTGACGATAAACACCCTTTTCATCCACCGCTTTTTGCGTAACCTCTTGCATAATAAGAGGATCCTCCATCGATGCCGTCAAAACGAGATGACGACGATTTAGCATATGAATCGCCTGCGCCAATTCATCCACAAAAGTAAGTTGCGTTGCATCTGTAAATACAGCAACCAACATCCGGCGCTGATGTTTACGCGCAACTGTTTCCAAAGCAGTACGATAATCTGTTTCTACCATATCGGGTTGCAAAGAGTAAGTGGCCTCAAGCAGGCGCTTAAAATGAGACGTTCCCTTTCCCATCGGAACCCATGCCTTCTCCTTGTTAGATACCGCCAGCAAACTGACGTGATCCCCTTGTTCCAGCGCAATGGCTGCAAACACTAATGCCGCTTCCAATGAACGATCTAAGCGAGTGCCATACGCATCGCTCACCCCCATCATCCGACCACAATCAAGTACAATCGTAATATGTTGACCCTGTTCAAGTTGATATACATTCGTTACGAGATGTCCTGTGCGTGCTGTCGCACTCCAGTTAATACTGCGCGGCTCATCGTCGGGTACATATTCTCGAATATGAGAAAACTCCATCCCACGACCCATTCCACGGAAGCGATGAGCACCTGATCGCATTAACAGCCGTTGATATGCCCCCCCACGAACCCGACGGACTTCCGTTAAGTTGGGGTACGTTTTTTTCTTCTCTTCAGTAGCAACAGCACGCTGCCGCTCAAGCAAACCAAAACTGCCACTCATACGCACATGAATCGAACCAAATAAGTGTTCCCCGCGGCGATGAGGACGCGCAGAATAGGTAATCTTCCGTTCTTCCCCACTAGGAATCGCCAGCGTAAAATTGCGTCCATCCACCGAGAAACCCTCTGGATAATCATCACGCACCTGTACTCGCACAGGGAAATCAAGTGGATTATAGATATAGACAGAGATAGGATTATCTAGACCCAACTCAAAATGGGAGCGACTTTCACGTCTTGCCTTCACCTCCGTCATCTTCACGAGTGAACGACGATCGAGCAAGACAAGCACAAGAAGAAGCGAATACAAAAAGATAAACACGATCCACCCTTTTTGCCACAACATCGCAACAAACAGGGTTAACACGATCGCCCCAGTTAGCAGATAGAGAAGTCTTGTCGTTGGTATGTAAGCATTATCTCGGAACCGGGAGCGCATGGATAATTTCTTGGATGATGTCATCTGCCCTGTATCCCTCCAGTTCCACATCCGGACTCAATATTAAGCGATGTCGTAAAACAGGTTGCGCCGCACGCTTCACATCATCAGGAATGACAAAACTTCGCCCAGCAAGCGCAGCCAACGCGCGGCTGATAGCTAGCAGGCTGATCCCCGCCCGCGGGCTTCCCCCGAGTGCCAGTTGGGGATGTTCCCTCGTTCTGCGCACGATGTGTAAGAGGTATTGTAATACTGACGACTCCACCGTCACCTGGTCAATAACCCTCCGCATCTCAATGATCTCTTCACTTTCAATCACTGCCGTCAGTGCTTCCTCCGCACGAGAAGTGAGTCGATACCCACTCAAAATCGCTTCTTCTTGTTCCTCTGTGGGATAATCGACCGATAACTGTAACGAAAACCGATCTAATTGGGCCTCTGGCAATGGATAAGTTCCTTCATACTCTATCGGGTTTTGCGTCGCCACCACGAAGAAGGGAGAAGGTAGCGGCATAGCAACGCCATCTACTGTCACCTGCTTTTCTTCCATCGCTTCCAACAAAGCCGCCTGTGTTTTTGCAGGAGTACGATTTAACTCATCTGCCAACACAATTTGAGCAAAAATCGGCCCCTTTTTAAAAGAGAACTGTCCCGATTGGAGATCGAACACCTTTGTCCCCGTCACATCAGCAGGCATCATATCTGGAGTAAATTGAATACGACCATAAGAGCCCTTAATCACCTTAGACAAGGCTCGTACCATCATCGTTTTCCCCAAACCAGGAACACCTTCCAAGAGAACATGTCCGCCTGTTAAAAAACCTGCCCACAGAAACTCCAGTTGTTTTTCTTGACCATGTACCGCTTTTGCTAGTTCCCTCAAGACGACTTCGCTTTGTTGAGCGATTCCTTGTGCATCCACTGCTTGTTTCTCCATTGCTGTATCTCCTCTCGTAATTGCTCCATCTCTTTTTGAAGAGAGAGCATGTCCTTCCGTTTCAATCTCTGCTCCTGCTGCAATTCCAACTGGATCGCTTCCAATCTTTCTGCCATCTCGCTCCCGATTTGCGTCCTCACGATGGCCATCATCTCACGTGATTCTACTTGCTCTCGTATAAACAGACCATTCTTAACCTCTTGTAGTAATCGCTGATACAGGATTTCAAGTGTATCGCGGCGCAAATGATTTTTTTCATATAAACCTGCTAGCGCATGCAGATACTCATCAGCCAAACGCTCTTGCTTACTCCCTTCCCAGCGGGGAGAGGCAAACCGTTTACCTTGGCGATATAACCACAACAAGAAGAGTACAGCCATTGCTGCCAGCACAAACCACCCATCACGTGTGATTAGCTCTAATGTAGATGAAGGCTTCTCTTTTACAGGTCCCCAACTCCCTTTTTCATGACCTGTTTCATCCAACAAAAGAGTTCCTTTCTCCCCTACTAGAGAAGCAAAGTAAAGCGGGAGATACAGGTGGTCTTTTTTTCCAATCGAAGCATTCGTCACCCAATCAGGATTAGGTACAAAGTAGAAGCTACCCTCCCCCATCTCTCGCTTTCCTACTAACGCTTTTCCATTCTCCATCTTCAGGACAGGCGTCACACTTTCCGAAGTTTGTACGACATCATAATTCCTCTCCCATTGAAGTTGCTGAATAGAAGATAGCCACGGTGAGTCTCCTGAATCTACCTTTACTACTTCTGATTCCTCTTCACCACTGATGCCCACAAAGCCCAACTGTTCACTGAGCAAATGTTCTGGTTCCGACCAGAGGACGACAACGTTTCCCTCTTTGACCCACTCTTCTAACTGAGCCTTAGTCGTATCTGTTAAGTCAAATTCCACAGGGGATAAGAGAAACAATATATTCCCTTTGTGAGCTCGCGGTAGCTCGCCAAACGATTTTCCCCAAACCTCTACGTTACTCTCTCGCTCGTCCAATAAGCGATACAATGCTTTTGTTCCCTCTCCATCAGCACTATGTACAGAATAAGGAGGTACTTGGTTAGGAGTAAACAAAAACACGATGAAGAACAGCAGAGTAATGGCCGCCATCAGTGCGAGCGAAAACCAAATCCTACGTTGTTTCATTTTCCTCGCCCCCTTTCACCATCGTACGGGCCAGCTGGTAAAAAGAACGATAATCTGCTGCACTCGTATGGACCATCCCATACCATGCCGAATCGAATTGAGCTGTTAACTGCCCAAAAACCTCACGTAATTCCGGAGAGTTTCTTCGTACCTCTTCTATATAATCTAGGTTGGTCTTCTCCACCATGCGTAATAATGCCCCCCGTTCCTCCAGTGCTTGTAACACCGCTAGGAACAAAAAGCGCATTGCCTCCCGATAGGCACGCTCTTCTGCCAATACCTCCCCCTCATGCCACCAGTCACGTGTACTCATAAAGGGATCTTTTTCTTCTTCCCTCCTTACAGAATCAGAACCTCTTCTCATCCCCCACTCTATGCGCCCACGCATCCACCATATAAGACAAGCAACAAATATACCTGCCAGAAGCGGTAAGAGCCACTGTAATGATGAAGAGGTCTCCTCTCCAAACATCTGAATCCACCATTTCTCAATCCACGAGTAAATATAGGTATCAATCCAGTTACGGACGCTATCCACGATGCGACCCAATCTACTCTCATCTGTAAATTCATCCGCTCGTAATATTTCTTCCAGTTGTACGCGTGCTCGCTCTTGTTCATTCACTCCCTCTCTTCACTTCCTTCTTTTGGGCTTAACAACGCCCATTCTAGATCCATCCCTTCTCGGCGTGCCCGACGATCAAAATAAATAACAGTGTACAATGTAGGGAGGAGCGAAGCTGTAAGGCTGATTAATATTCCGGATAGGAGGGTAATCAGAAGCAGCAAATAGGTGGGTAAATAGATCGCTTCATCCCCTGTCATGGAAAAAGCCAGCACTTGACTCACACCCATGGGCACAACTTCAATAATCCCAGCTACTATCGAAACAAGGAGTACCAGTCCAAAAGTACGCCAAAACGACCATCGGGTAAGTACCCAACTACGCTGCAAAGCTTTAATGTATCCGTTCCTTTCATTTACAATCACAGGAATATAAAGACAAAACCGAATGATAAAAAAGGAAATAGTGAAGAAGAGGATCGGGAGAACGAAGAATAGGAATAGTGCCCCCATTACAAACCCAATCGTTTGATCAGAACCGATATCTCCTGCCCCAAAAATAATACTGATAAGAACCATTGTCGCAGCAATCAAAACGGCAATAAAAAAAATAACCAGTCCAAAAAAGAGACAATATAGAATGTTGGTAAGAATACTTTTCCCAGCTATTTTCGGAATTGACTGGATCAGTTCTTTAAAAGTTGTGCGCTCGTTCTCCAACAGCTGCCGACGCGTACCTTCCGTTACCGCCGCCCAGAAGAGAGGATAAAGTATCATCATCAACAACAAACCTGACAAAATCCCTCCAATAAGGGAAGTTACTCCTGTAAAACTATTTGTCATTGCCATATATTCAGCTTTAATTTGAATCTGCGTATAAAACCAATCCATCACAAATTGACTAGGTAAGACGAATAGCAATCCCAGCAAAAAGAAAGGAAGGAATTGCTTTCGATAGATACGAAATGTTGCATCTAGCACCTCCCCAAATTTCATGGGACCCACACGAAACGTCGACATATTTCTTTAACCCCTCTCTCTATATCTTGCTACCATTATAGCGCATGTCTTGGGAAATCGCAGGGAAAGCTCATGGAGAGAACATACTTGTATTTAAAGGATGATCCATTTGATTTGGCTTCTAAAAGGCGTTCTAATTATATTAGCCGGCACGCTACTCTTACGAGTTGCAGGTCGCAAATCGATATCTCAGATGACCCTTGCCCAAACCATCATCATGATCTCACTGGGCACCCTCTTAATCCAACCGGTTAGTAACAAAGATATGGGAACCACTTTTGCTATTGCCGCCTCCCTCATCCTCACCCTTTTAGCAATGGAACTGGGGCAACTCCTCTTTCACCCATTGGAGCTCTGGATTACAGGAAAAGCGGTAGTCGTCATCGAAAACGGAACCCTCCACATAAAAAATATGCGTAAATTACGCCTTACCACCGCTCAATTAGAAACACGTTTACGTCAAGAGGGCATCGCATTTATTTCCGATGTGAAATGGGCAACACTTGAACCGAGCGGTCAAATTGGATATGAGTTAATGGATCACAAAAAACCGCTCACCCGAGCTGACTTTGCGTCTCTCCAAGATGACGCACCAACCCCCACTCTTCCATCACCGCCAGGTAATCTATTCGAAAAAGTAGCCTCTCCAAAAAAACAATGAGATGGATAGACTGAACACTTCCGTCCATCCATCTCAGCGAGGCACCTATACTACCTTCCCAGGATCGCTTTAAGACGATCTGTATCGAGCCGCTTAATGATCGCCATCAAAAATGCACGTGCTGCTTCTACGTCGCCTTTATCGTAAACGCACGTATGAGAATGTATGTACCTACCACATATGCCAAGCGCCGCGGAAGGAACACCTTTTCCTTGTAAATGAGCAGCAGCGGCATCTGTTCTTCCCTTAGAAACAAAAAACTGATACGGAATTCCCTCTGCTTCTGCTGTGTCAATCAAAAATTGGCGCATCCCGGGCGACATGATTAACCCACTATCCATCAGGCGAATGACGACCCCTTTGCCGATCTCACCGTATCCGTCTGTAACCCCAGGCGTATCTCCTGCTGGTCCAACATCAACTGCGAAGAAAACATCGGGACGCATCATGGTCGTTGCTGTCCTTGCCCCACGCAATCCCACCTCTTCCTGCACAGTTGCCCCTGCAATCACCGTATTCTCATATTTAGCGTTTTGCACCTCATCCAATACTTCTAAGCTCATGGCACATCCGAAGCGATTATCACATGCTTTACTCATAAGACGATGTCCGCCTTCCATCCACTCAAACGAACCGCGAGGAATAATAGAGTCGCCTGGTCGAATCCCAAACGCATGCACATCTTCTTCATTGCGCGCGCCAATGTCGATAAACATCTCCTCTAATGGAAAAGGATCCTTCCGTTTATTTGCTGGCAAGAGATGGGGAGGAATCGACCCGATCACACCTGGTACGCTCTCTCCTGTTGCTGTATATACATCAACACGTTGCGCTAGCAATACTTGTGACCACCATCCACCAAGTGGAGTAAAGTGGAGAAACCCTTCTTTTGAGATACGGGTCACCATAAAAGCCACTTCATCCATATGACCGGCCACCATCACGCGTGGGGACTCTTCTTTTCCGGGTACAGTTCCAAACAAGCCTCCCAATCCATCCTGTTTCATCGTAATGCTGTTTTTGATCATTTCTTTCTTCATAAAGGAACGAACTGCTCCCTCAACACCGGGGGCTCCCGGTAACTGCGTCAACTTTTCAAATCGCTTCCAATCCATCGTCTGCTCACACCTTTTATCCTAAATATAGTGCTCCTCCCAATCTATTTGCATGATGAGCCTCAATCCGCTACAGTATGGGAAAGGAGTGACCAACTATGATTACCAAAGAGATGATCGAGCGAATTAACACTTTAGCCCACAAACAAAAAAGCGAGGGACTCACCTCTAACGAAAAAGAAGAACAAGCGCACCTGCGTGCACAATACCTTAAAACCATTCGTGGTCGCGTTAAAGAGCAGTTGTCTCAAGTGCGAAAAGTGGATAAACAGTAAAACTGCCCACTTTTCACATATCCTTCAACTGCACTTTCTACTTCATCATACCATGTGAAAGACTCTGGAAACCAGGGTCTTTTCTTTTGTTTTCCCTTAGTTTGTACAACAAACTAGTTGATCAAATTGAATTGGCATTATATACTGGTTGCAAAGGGGAGAGATGAATATGATGCCATTTAAGGAAATTACTCGACTGGATAAGCTTGTACATGAACCGGCAAGATTAGCTATTTTATCCGCATTAGCCGCTTGTAAAATAGCTGAATTTTTGTTTCTGCAAGAATTGACAGGAATGACAAAAGGAAATTTATCTTCTCACTTAGCAAAGCTAGAAAAAGGAGAACTAGTGAAAATAGAGAAACAATTTATCCGCAACAAAATCCCTCATACTACTATTCAGATCACCCCCCGCGGGCAACGAGCGATTCAAAAACATTGGGAACAACTTGCTGCGATACAAGATAAGATCGAGCCATGGAAAGATTAGCTCTCTATCGAAACCGGGTAAGCAACGTTCGCACTGCGTGTTGAAACGAGGCAGGTGAAAACGAGTTTTGAGCCAATTCACGATTTTGTGTTCCTACTCGCTGACGCCTCTGTGCATCATTAACTAAAAGAGCTACTTTTTCAGTCAAAGTCTCAATATCTCCTTTATCGACAAGATAGTACTGATTTTTCGTGCGACGCATCACTTCAGCCAGCCCCCCTGCTTCATAGGCCACAACCGGTTTAGCAAACAGCATGCCTTCTAAAGCAGTCAGACCAAACCCCTCCTCTACCTGACTAGGAACGACCAATAGGTCAATCGCTGTATAAAAGCGCTCCACCTGATGCATGAAGGGTATTATACGAAAATTATTACAAGCAGGTGAATGCTTGATCAAACTGATACATTGCTCGGCATAAACCTCATCCGTCGTATCTGCTCGCACCGCAAGCTGTGCCTTTACCTTCTTTTCATCCAATGACAAGCCTAAATTTACAAAATCTAATGTTCCTTTCTTTTCTGACATCTGGGGTGCAATATAGCCAACCACACATTCTTCTTCCCCCACTCCCCACTGTGCACGCTCTTGTTTACGAATCGAAGACCACCGCCGTGGAGCGGTGATGGACTGATCCCAGGTAGGATACAATAGTTCCAACTTACTTTTATTCTGATTATTGTAATGCAAGGCTTGTATAGCAGCCTGCGATGATGCCAATATCACATCAGCAAAGCGGTGTATCGTACGAACAGCAAACGCTCGTCGCTCCTCTGCGATCACTTCTTGAATCCACCATATTACTGGGATTCCTAGTCTCTTTGCTGCTTGTGCTGGCAGTACATTTACTGCCGTATTTACGACGATGGCAGTTGGTTTCTCTGTCCGCAAAAATTGTACCATTCTCTTCATCTCTTGTGGGTCAATTACTGGACTTCTCCCAAGAAACAAGTCATCTCCTAATGACTTCTTACCTTTAATCATTGTCCAAGAAAGTGAATATGCTAACCTCCGTACCTCAATTCCTTGCGCACGCGCCATACGTGCCAACTTCCCCTCCTGAGGTACAACCAATATGGACTGATCTTGTGGGAAAAGCCGTTTCACTTTCTCTCCCATCAATAAAATGAGCCGTTCAGCACCCGTCATTCGTTCTTGCTGACAAAAATGTGAAAAGAACAACCATTTTTTCTCTTTCATGCTTCTTTCCCCACCTTACCTTACCTCTTCTTCCCTTCTGCATACTGTTCCATAAAAGCTAGCAGCGTACGCAAACGGTGTTTATAGCGGTGATCTCTTTGTGTACGCATATATCCTGCAGATGAGATCAACACCCGTTCCTTCTGACGGGGGAGGTAATATTCGATTTTTTCTCGCAAGTCATGAACTCCTCGATAAGAAATAATCTCTTCTCCGATGCGATAATAATTTTGTAGCCCGCGCCTCCACGTAGCCAATTGAAAAGAACGACATGCCGCAATTTCAAATGTACGGCTATTAGGGGTGACAGCCGGCAAATTCTCTAGATTCTCTTTGCGGTCATTGCGAGTCCGATGGATATTAAGAACAATCTTGGCACCGTTATAATATTTCATTACCTCAGTTGGAGGAATGGGGCGATTATAGATGTGAGTGCGTAGAGCATTATAATGCTTCAACTTCTCCCACCATTGTCCGATTAAGATAAATTTCTTCTCCCGCAAAAAAGGAGCCAACTGATCAAAAACGTGGAGACGAGCAGGAAATCCACTGCCGATAAAACAGAGATCAGAATGATATTGTGAGGGAACTTGCGCTGGAACATACTTCTCTTCATTATAAGCAAGCGGTACATGAACACACGGCTTTCCCCGCTTCTGATAAAAAGGGAGACTAGCTGCATCTTGCGTCACCACAAAATCATAAGGGATAGTCAAGGTTGCATGCGTTTGAAGACGGTACGGATCATCTACCACCCATATCCCGATAGGCACACCCACCTTCCGCTTTATTTCCCGAACCTTATCTGACGATATCCTCATCCCACGAAATGCTAAAATGACATCAGGAGAAAAAGCGCGTATCCGCCTTAATAACTGCCGATTCGACTCCCTCCCAATAAGAAATGTACTGAAGCGAAAATTGCGTAAGGAACAGGAGAGTTGCCGCAAACCTAATATAATCGCCTGATCTTCGTCTGCTAACTCTTTGTTAAAGGTAAACCCGCAACCGGATGAGAGATAAAAAAGACGCATTTTACCTACTCCCAACTTTCCATCGTTCCGTTCACGAAGTACTTTATATCCCATCATATTTCCCAGCTGTGGCAGGAGCGACAAAATTCCGCTCATACCCTATCTTCCTAGTAGGAGGAATCACAGGCGCAAAGCAAATAACATATAGTGTAGATAACCGGTAACATAAACAGAAGCGAGGTGTGAGCGTGTGAAAATTGTTTGGATTGCTGTTGATACCTTGCGAGCCGATCGGGTGGGTTGCTACCAACCAAAAAAAGAATCCTTAACCCCTCATATGGATTCACTAGCGGAAGAAAGCATCTTATTTGAAAAAATGATTGCAGAAAACAATGTAACCCAAAGTGCTTTTGTAACCATGATGAGTGGAAGACATCCCTATCAACATGGGATTGTTAATATGAAACCACGTAGCATCCCTCGAAAAATACACCCTTTAAGCTTGCTTTTACGAAAACACGGCTATCAAACTGGCGCTATTGATTGTAACTACCGTATTACCGGTCCCGAAAATCCATGGTTTACCCGCGGGTATCAAACGTATATCGACCCTGCTCGGGATCGCACCACGCACTTAACAACCTCAGCAGATGAAATTAACGAACATGCACTTCCTTGGTTGGAAGAGCATTATGATAAAGAAAATTTTTTTCTTTTCTTACATTATTGGGATCCACACTACCCTTACCGTCCTCAATCAGATGTCCCCATTACCATTGAGCCCATTCGAGATGACCATCTTCAGTTAAAAAATGTGATGCGGGAGCCTCTCTACAGTTATGTAAAAGAGTGGAACCCCGAAACAAATAATCCCGACTACATTTGTGCGCAGTACGATCAAACTGTTTCCCAAGTAGATCGAGCCATCGGCGAAGTGATTGCCACGTTGAAACGGTTACAGATCTTTGAAGATACCCTTCTCCTACTCGTTGCCGATCATGGAGAGGGGATGGGAGACCACCAAATTTATTTTAATCATCACTCTTTATACGATAGCATGATCCACGTTCCTTTTATGCTCTGCTACCCACGCCAATTCCCCCAACACAAACGGATACCCGCTCTAGTAGAACAAGCCGATATTACTCCCACCATTCTTACCTTAGCCAACATTCAGCCGCCACGACACTTCACACCTATGGACGGCAAACCTCTTATCCCCTTAATCCATGAACGAAAAAAAGAAATTCACCCCTTCGTCATCTCCTGTGAAGCTAATTGGCACTTGAAGCGCTCTATTCGCACACATAAGTGGAAGCTTATTCAAGCCTTCGATAAGGATGCTTATGGTAATCCACGCTTTGAATTGTATGATCTAGTAAATGATCCATTAGAGAATTCAAATCTAGCAGCAAAACATCCTCAAATCGTGAAAACTTTGCACCGACAAATGACTCGCTGGGTGCGCTATATGCTGAAAAAATATAAAAGGGAAGATCCACTACGTATAGGGGTACGTGAACATCTTCATCCTTTAACCGCGAATGAGGAGGAAAAAGTAAAAAAACGCTTAACCGAGCTCGGCTACTAACCCGATAGATAAAAAGGAGGAGAGATATGGGGAATGCATGCCCCCATATCTCTCCTCCTTTTTCGTTTTAATCATGATTCTTGTGTACGAATCACCTTTCCCACCATTCCCGCTAATGGTGAGATGCCGAATTCATTTAGCACAGTAGGTGCAATATCAGCAATTTGCAATCCATGCAACAATAGCCCTCCATCCACGCGTTGCGAGTTGTTTTTCCACGATGAAATAAAAATTCCTTCGTAATCATGATTGGCACCATCTGGACCAACATCATTTTCATGCGTAAATATCTGGTTCCCACCTACCAAGCCAATCGAACGCCAATACAGATCCCCAAAGTAGGCAATCAGATCGGGGGGAATGTTATTGGTCGTCTCATATTTTTTATCCGGCTTAAACACCGTCACCGGAAAACGAGCGCCGTGATCATCTTTAAGTGATCTTAGCTTTTTAATCAATTGATTTCGCGTACGTTCATAACGGCTGGCATCTACCAATCCATGCGGCTCTCTCCCCTTTACATTGAGATGAATACGGCCATAATATCCTCCGTATCCCCACGCTTTCGTACGTCTCCAATCCACTTCAGATAAGTCGAGCGGACCTAGTTGTGTTGGCTCCTTTTTAAGGGTAAGGTACCCTTCTTTCCGCAACCATTCATTGATACAAAAACCTCCATCCATGCGTTTTGCCCCGTGATCGGAAACTACCATAATCATAGGGTTTCCTGGCACAGAGGCAATCAGCTCCCCAATCTGTTGATCCACATATTGATAGTACTGCAAAATAGCATCACGATATTGAGATGGCTCATGCAACACATGTTTCGAATCCATCAAATGCCAAAAAGCATGATGAATCCGATCTATCCCCATCTCTACCATCATAAAAAAATCCCATTCTTTCGCTTGCAATAAGTAGCGTGCGGTTTGAAAGCGTAGTCGAGTCATCTCGTATATAGAGGTAAGCAGTTCATCATACTTAGCTGTCCGAAAATTATCTACATCAAATAAGTACGTACCTATTTTTCTTTCTATCTCATGTTTTAATGCTGAGGGATACGTATAAGGAGAGGAGGCGTCTGGAGTAAGGCAACATGAGATCATATTTCCTTCTATCGGCTTAACTGGATATGTGGGCGGAACCCCCATTACCAGTGACTGGAATCCATGTTCACCTAGAACATCCCAGATCGTAGGTTCTGTAATCACAGAGCTATCTACAATTCCAACAGAGTTATACCCATAGTCAAAGCGATTACGAAATCCGTAACATCCTAACTGACCGGGATCTTTTCCCGTCACCATCGATGCCCAAGCAGGAACTGTGATAGGAGGATCTGTACTGCGCAGACGAGCAGAGGCACCTGATTGTATCAAACGCTTAAGATGAGGCAATTTATCGAGAAAACGGGTAAAAACAAGCTCAGGATCGGCACAATCCAGGCCAATCACCATCACCTTCTTCTCTCTTACCCTCATCATTCTTTCTCCCCTTCTGTCGGAATAACCCCTCGTTTCTCCAGGAACAAAATGAGATTGCGAGCACTACCCTCTGGACTCTCATTTTCTGTATCCAATATTAATTCCGGATAAAGCGGTTCTTCGTATGGGTCACTTATTCCAGTAAAATCTTTAATCTCCCCATTGATCGCCCGTTTATATAAACCTTTCACGTCCCTTTTCACACAGCGATCCAAGGAGCACTTTACATATACTTCAGCAAAAGAATCAATCACTTGACGACAGTGTTCTCTCATATTACGGTACGGAGAAATGAAAGAGGCAAGTACAATGACATCATGCTTTGTTAGTAGCTGCGAGACATAAGCTACGCGCTCGATATTGGCTGCGCGATCCACCTTAGAAAAACCAAGATCTTTTGTTAACCCCGCCCGGACAATATCGCCGTCCAAACGCTGGACTCGCATACCTCTTTGCTTCAATATTGCTTCCGCGTGACAAGCAATTGTTGTTTTCCCAGCTCCTGATAACCCTGTTAACCACAATGTTATTCCTTTTTGCCTCATGACGACACCTCCGTTATAGCAGTAAGATATGCCTTTGTACGTGACAGGGAAACGCCCTTTTGCCTATGAGCACACAAAGAAGGGACAACGCCTAGAACTTTCAAATTCAATTTACATATAATGATATAGCTAAATGTCAAGGTATAGGAGTGAGAAATATTGTTTCCCATGACTCTTGGACAGTTGACAAACATCCTTAATGGGCAGCTCATACGTGGCAAGCATACGACCAAAGTCTCTCATGCCCTCTATCTTAGTACCCAACATTTGAATGCCGGATCTGTCTTCTTTTACTCACCTTCTAAAGTCGTTCCCTCTACCGATAATGCACGCAATTTCGCAAGCCTGAAGCGCAAACAGAGTGCTGGTATCATCGTACCCGCTAGTTGGGCAAAGCGAGTACCCAGTCATCATTCTGTTATCGTAGTACCAGATGTAAAAGTAGCCATTTATCGCCTCGCTAAATGGCATCGCAAACAATCAAAAGCTATTTTTATCGGTGTCACTGGCAGTGCGGGGAAGACAACCACCAAAGAACTATTAACCGCTATTTTATGTCAGAAATATTGCACATTAAAATCAGTTGATAACCTTAATGTATTCCAGTATATTCCTTATTCATTATTTCATTTACAACGAAAACACGAAGCCGTCGTACTTGAAATGGGAATGGCTAGTTTAGGAAATATCAAAAGCCAATGCTTAACTGCTACCCCCCACATAGGCATCGTAACCAATGTCGGAGAGGCTCACGTAGGAAGCTTAGGCAGCTCACTTCAAAATGTGGTACGTGCCAAGCAAGAATTAGTAGATGGCGTATTACCACATGGACTTCTTGTGATCAACGCGGACGATCAAGGGAGTAAAAAACTTTCCTTCAAGCGGCATCGAGGCAAATTGATCACAATAGGGATAAAAAACAAAGCGAATCTACGTGCTACCCATGTACATTATCACCCCCAAGGCATGCGCTTTAAGGTAGACGGCCATTCCTATTCGATCCCCATGTACGGTGAGCACAATGTTTACAATGCCTTAGCAGCCATCGCTGTAGCCAAGCATTTAAAGATGGGGCCAGTCGCTATCCAAAAAGGAATCCACCGCTTTTATCGCCCTCCCTATATGCGTATGCAACAAATTACAGGTATCCGCGGTTCATTGTTGATTAATGATGCGTATAATGCAAACCCCTCCTCAGTGATCGCAGGATTAAATACCGTATCCAAAATAGCACAAAATCGTTATACCATTGCTGTCTTAGGTGAAATGTCAGAGTTAGGATCACTCTCCATAAAAGGTCATCGCCAAGTCGGACGTGCCGTAGCTGAATACAAACCAAATCAATTACTCACCATCGGTACACATGCCAAACAGATCGCCAACAGTGCCATTCTTAATGGTTTCCCAGAAAGTGCTGTCCATTCTTTTGATATGAAATGGCATGCATTACGGTATCTCGAAAAAGAGATTCCGCAAGGGGCCATTGTATACTTCAAAGCTTCGCGCAATCTATTTATGGAAGACATCGTCAACCGCTTGCGCGCCTCTCGAGAAATAAAAGCTAACCGCTAATCTTTTTCATTCGTTGCAACAAATTGCGCAAACGATGGGCATAGAGATGATCGGCTAACGTTCGTTGATACGCTTTTTGTTTTATCTGCAATCGCTCATTTTCATGTTCGATATAGTAGGGAATTAAATCATGCAATTGTTCCCACTCTTTATACGCCACCATCTCATCCGGGAGTTCATATAGTTTCGGTAGGTCAGGACGGTAACTAGTCAATTGAAACGATGAACATGAAGCAACTTCAAATATCCGGTTATTTGGTGTATATGCTGCCACTTTTAATGTATTCAACTTTAAAAAAGAGTCGTCGGAAGAGCGATGGATATTTAATACGATATCTGCCCCATTATAGTAGCGCATCGCCTCTAAGGGAGATACCCACTCATTTACTACTTTTGGTGAACCCTTTCTTCGGCGTACCACCTTGTCCCACCCTGGTCCAACCAATAAAGTTTTATATTTACGCAACAACGGCATCAATCGTCGAATCTCATCTTTACGGTTATCAAACGACATTCCTAGTAAGAGTACTTGACTATGATACTTAGCTGCTACCGACCGTGGAGTGAAGAAAGAATGTGGTGCCGCTAACGGCAAATGATACACATGTTTACATCCGCGCTCTTTATACACAGGAATTGCAGCTGAATCAATTGTAAAAACAGCATCAAAATGACGACATGTTTTTACCGCTCGATCAATTGCATACGGATCATCCGTATACCAAATCGCTTTCGGAATAGAGACTTTATCCAATAAGCGCAAATGTTTTGCTTTTAGCTTCCAACCCAGCATAACCAATATCATATCTGGTTTCCAGCGATTAATCGTAGATATCCACGTACGGGAAAAGTCATTATTGACAAGCATAGTTTTAACACCGATGTTCAATTCTTTCATTCCATGGACGATCGCTCGATCCAAAAAAGAAAAAGGTCGTTTTATCGAAGACGCGATATATAAAACCCTCAACCTGATCCCCCCTCTCTACCGAAATTGTGTACTCCAATCAAAGCCTATTCGAGCATCGTCCCATGGAATACGATGTTCATCTGGACAAGTTCTGTTATAAGATCGGGTAGTAAAATAAAGAATAGTGGCTGGCTTATTTCCCAATACGCGATAACCATGAGCCACCCCTTTAGGAATGAGTACAGTGCAAGGATTCTCTTCTCCTAAGTAAAACACATTCGTTTCGCCTTCAGTGGGGGAGTGAGTACGCAAATCATATAGGACTACTTGCGCATTTCCGCTGGAAAAGTACCACAGATCATCTTGACGTTCATGGTAATGAAATGCTTTAATCACCCCTGGATAAGACATCGAAGCAGAAGCTTGCCCAAAGTGCTCTAGCAGTTCCTCGTCATCGCGTACAATTTCCATGAAAGTCCCACGATCATCACAATATTTCTCTAACCTTTTCACCACTACACCATTAATCATCATCCTTCCCCCTTTGTGACAAGTAATCTTTTAGACCCTGTTTCCAGTGCGGAGCTGGCACCAATCCATGTTCTTGCAAACGCACCGTGCGCAAGATCGAAACAGCAGGACGTTTCGCCCTCCTCTGTAACTGCTTAGCTAAAATTGCTTCGATTTCAACATGTTCCATCTCACTTTGCTTCATGATTTCCTCTGCAAATTGAAACCATGAACACGCCCCACTACTGGAAACATGATAGATCCCTTGTGCATTCGACTCAATCAGCCTCTTTAATGTGCGAGCAACATAACCCACATGGGTTGGAGTACCCACTTGATCTGTAACCACGCGTAGTTTCTTCTTTTTCTTTGCGCGAGCCAATATTGCCTTCACAAAGTGATTTCCTCCCCGTCCGTACAACCAGGACGTTCGTGCAATGACATAGCGCGAGCATTGTGATTGCACAGATAGTTCACCTGCACGCTTGCTCCGGCCATATACATTAAGAGGTGAAGGATCGTCGTTTTCACAATATCCATCCGTTTGTTTACCATCGAAGACATAATCTGTACTCACATATACCATTAATGTACCTTTGTCCTCACAAAGTCGTGCCAAGTGATGAGTTCCTGCCGCATTTACCTGATACGCACGCTCAGGCTGATCTTCACTCTCATCTACGTTCGTATAAGCAGCACAATGAACGAGAATATCGGGAGCATCTTTTCGAAATAGCTCGGTAGATTCTTCTTTCACACCCACATCCCATTGCTGACGACCAAACCCTTGAACATGAAATCGTGGATTCCAAGTTCGTACAATCTCCTGTCCCAACTGCCCTTCGGCACCCGTCACCCATATCTTCACCTCCACCCCTCCCTGCGTTCTTCCTGCCGGCGATACCACTTCACCGTCTCTTTTAATCCCTGCATTAGTGAGATACGGGGTTGCCAGAAAAGTTCGGAACGCAATTTCTGGGCGGACAAAGCATAGCGTTCATCATGTCCAGGTCGATCCCCCACAAATTGAATGAGTGAAGATGGCTTTTCTAGTATCTCTAGTATGGATTTAGCCATTTCGATATTTGTTTTTGTCTCTTCTGCACTAACATGATAAATTTCCCCTGTTCTTCCCCTACACCGAATAGCATCTATAGCTGTACAGTGATCATCCACATGAATCCAATCCCGTATCTGCTCTCCATTTCCATAAAGAGGTAGTGAGCGATGTTGCAGCGCCCGACCGATTAGCTTTGGAATCAATTTTTCCTGATGTTGATGAGGGCCGTAATTATTAGTACAGCGCGAAATTACAATAGGCAAACCATGAGTGTGCACTGCTGCCATACATAACAGATCTGAACTAGCTTTACTCGCTGCGTAAGGGTTTCTCGGGGCAAGTGGGGCACTCTCATCCAAGTAACCATGAGAGACGCTACCATACACTTCATCTGTTGATACATGCACCATCCGTTTTACACCCATACGCCGTACCGCCTCAATCAGTCTGGTCGTTCCAACGACATTGGACTGCACAAATGGATCTACATGATCAATACTACGATCCACATGGCTTTCAGCCGCAAAATGAACAACTTCATCAATCGGGAATTTAAACAGATTACGCATCGCGCTCTCATCCGTTAAATCGCACTTCAAAAACTGATACCGCGGATCTTCTACAAAAGCAGCAACATTCTCCAATTGTGCAGCATATTTAAGTGCATCCGCATTAATCACATCAATATGTTCATATGTGTGCAATAAATAACGGATATAACGACTCCCAATAAAACCGGCTCCTCCCGTCACCAGAATCGTTTTCTTCAATCCAATCCCTCCTCTAATTCATGGTAATAAATATCCTGTGCATATTGATTAGAACGGAGGAGGGAATCTGGCGTGCCTGCGTCCGTCCACCATCCTCGTAAGCGATCATACGCTAATACACTATGCCGAATATACAAATTATTCACATCAGTAATCTCATACTCTCCTCGCTTAGAAGGTTGCAAAGACTCAATAAAGGTGAACACTTGTGGATCAAAAAAATAGATTCCTGTCACACAGTAATCACTCTTCGGGTTCCGTGGTTTCTCCTCAATAGAATACACCTGATCTTGAGAAATCTCTGCAACCCCAAATCGCCCAGGATTTTCTACTTTTTTGACTAAAATACGAGCACCCTCAGACTGCTCTCGAAATTTTCTCACATAAGAAGTTAATTCATCTTCAAATAAATTATCTCCTAAAATGACAAGCACACGTTCTCCGTTCACAAAGTCACGCGCTAGCGAAAGTGCCTGGGCAATTCCACCGGGCTGATCCTGAACTTTGTACGTCAAACGAGCGGAAAAGTTTTGTCCACTCCCTAATAATCGTACAACATCACCCATATGCTCTACCCCGGTAACAATTAATACATCTTCGATTCCTGCTCTCACCATCTTTATCAAAGGGTGATAAATCATGGGATAGCGTCCGACGGGTAATAAATGCTTATTGGTTACCTTTGTCAATGGATATAGCCGCGAACCGGTTCCCCCTGCCAAAATAACTCCCTTCATTTGCACTTCCCCTCTTTCACACCAATCATCCCTTCTAGGGTATTCGCGGGGAGTCAGTTGTGTATCAGATATGCGCCCATATTTTTCTTGGACTAGTCTAAAATAGCATGTCGATGCTGTTTCATGTTTTACATTAGTTTGTATAACAAACTTGTTTAAATTAAACGGGTCGTCAATTGCCCTTTCTTGCATTATAATAGAGAGATTGAAACGAAACGGACGGTGAAATCATGGATATATCCACTCTCATTCCTTTTATAGTAGTCTCTATTCTCCTTACCTTATCTCCCGGACCTGATTTCCTCTATGTCATCACCCAAAGCATCTCACAAAATGCACGGGCCGGGTTCGCTATTGCTTTAGGCTTATGTTCTGGTGTGATCGTACATACAACTGCTGCTGCCCTTGGCATCTCTGTCATTGTACAGCAATCTGAACTCGCCTTTTTCATCTTAAAAGTGTTAGGAGCCGCCTACCTTCTATATCTTGCTTGGAAATCCGTAAAAGAAAAACCCCAGATCAGCACCCTCCAGTCACAACAGTCTACCTTAACAGCAGGTGCCCTTTATCGTCGTGGTTTTATTATGAATGTGATTAACCCTAAGGTCGCTCTTTTCTTTCTCGCTCTATTTCCACAATTTATTCCTACAAGCGTAGAAAACCCAACATTCTACACCTTCGTCCTAGGGTTCATCTTTATGATTCAAGCCCTCATCATTTTTAGCCTCATCTCTATTGGAGCTGAATGGGTTGGAGCAAAATTCTTACAAAACGCACGGGCCCAGCGCACGGTTCATCTTATTCAGGCGACTATTTTTGTTTTGATCGCTATTCAGTTGATTTTTACTCAAGCACCTTAATAAATCCCCCTTAACCTCCAAAACGGGTTAAGGGGGATTCGTATTTGCTATAAAGAAGTATCGCTACCTGCAATATGCGCTTGATTTAATAGCTGCATCCACTTTTCTTCTCTATCACTTTCTATCGGAATTCCTTTATACACATATTCAATAACATGGATCCCCTTCTCTGATGAAACCACACGTACCAAAGCTGAATGATCCGCATATTCTTCGTCTACTGGTTCTGAGGTGTAACGAAACATCGCATCCTGATTCTGCTCATGAATGACTTCAAATGATTGCTTCGCTTCCGTATTTGCTTTCATTTCTTTTATTAAATCTTTCATCGCTTGTCCAGCTGGGAAGGGATTAACCGGTAACTTATCATCTGAAAAATAGAGTACTTGAATGCGCTCAATCTGTTGATCTTCACGCAAGTCTTCAATTCCGAAGGTACGTATTTCTCCATTATCCCCTCGATCCTCTTCCCCAGTTATCTCCCAATTCTGCTCATCGAAGCTTAATTGTAGTCCAAATACTTCTTCACTCGAAACCGCTGCTTGATCTCCTCCACTATCGGTAGGATCAATCGGCTCTAAATCTTCTTCATCACCTTGCACGGTTGTCGTATCTTCAATCTCAGCTTCCTTTTGCTCTTGTTCCTTATTAGCTAATATTTCCTTCTCTACTGCTTCTTTTCTTTTTTTCATTTCCTCATTCTGTTGCTCTAGGGAAACTGCCATCAGAGTGCCACAACCAGAAAGAATCATCAATATGCTAAAAGCAGTTATCCACTGTAACACACGTCTCATTTTTCGCTTTTCAACCCCTCTCACATTTTGCATTCCGCATGATGGTACCATTTGTATATTACCATATCTTACTTAAAAATAAGACCCCTACTAGCCATTTTCTTCATTTGCCCAACCAAACTCTTCTGTTGATGAATACCTTATTAGGGATCGCATTTGGATTTTCTTTTTGTATCAAGAGGGGGGATCCCGTACGAAAACGATATCTCTTCATGCTTGTGTAAACCTTATCGGAGGAAAGCTGATCAGGGGGAACGGCAAGCAATGGATAAACGCGTGTAACTTTGGTGACTATCGTCGTTTACAAAGAAATCAAGTCTATTTTTATACCAAACAGACTTCCTGGGAGCGACAACTTGCAGCGATTCGTCAAGTCCAACCCATAGCGGTCGTTCTCCCCTATTCTCTCAAAGACTCCTCGCTTCCATCGAAAGTAGCCCTCATTGTTGTAAAGGATGCTTATCGTGCCTTTTGGACTTTAGGCAAATGGAATTGGCAACAGTATAATCCTACCGTCATCGGTATCACAGGGAGCTCAGGAAAATCAACCACTACCGCTATGCTCGCCGGTATGCTAAAACAAAAATTCTCCATGGTAAAAACAACTGGGAATTTAAATACATTTAAATTTAGATGATACCCTAATTAAAAAAAGCCGAATTCAATCGGCTTTTAAGCACTTTCTTTTCAGCTGTTCATATTGCTCGCATGTAATTAACCCTTCTTCAACAAGGTTACTTGCGATTACACTTATTAGTATCCGTTCTCCTTGGGAGCTTGCGCACCATTTATCAGGTTGGCTTAAGTCCTCTACTCTGCATCCATTTTCCCGTGTGATCCTCTTATGCTCCATGAGGAAGCCTCCTTAAGTCTCTAAGTTATTCATATGTACATGCTTTTATCATCTAGATATACATTAATCTATATATTTATTGTAATTTAATATCAATTTTTGTTTTTCGAAAATATTATTCAATCCTTGCATTTCCTACGAGGTTAATTTCTGTTAATATTTATTTATGGAAACATTGTATCTAGGCTACTATGAAAGATCAACAAAAACATTTTCATTTTAAAATATGAATATATAGTCTTAGTGCCAACTCATACAAAGGTATATCTCTTAATTGTTGTTACATTCCATCGCCTACCGATTTATGCAATGTACAACATTCATTTTTTGTTAAACAAAAAAATGAATTGCAGGAGAGTGATTTAGAGTGAAAATAGATTCGTGTATTGAACTAGGGGAAGTATTGCGAGTATACAGAGAGAAAAAGGGCTGGAAAATCGAATATACTGCTTCCCTCGGAGAAATATCTATTGGAACCATTAGCAAAATTGAAAATGGGGATCCAACCGTTTCAACAAAAAAAATAGACCAGTTAAAAGTTATCTTAGGAATTTCAAAAGAAGAGATCAGATCATTGAAAGATGATAGAGCCGATATAGAATTATTATTAGACTCTATTAATTCTTTGATCGAAACTTTTGAAATAGAGCCTGCTTTAAAAGAGCTAGAACAACTTAAAACAGGATTTTTCCCGGGTTATATAAACTTCCTCAAGGGGAAGTGTTATTTAGAGAAAGGACAAGAAAAAAATGCTGAAGAGGCGTTTCATGAAGTAATCAAGAACAAATATAAGGACAAGTCAAATTTAATATCAATGTGTTATCATGAAATCGGGCGATGCCTTTATAAAAAAAACAATGTAAGAGAAGCTCTCATATGGCATAAAAATGCATCCGATTCCTTTGACCCTGAAGGTGCTTTTCAATATTTCCAACCCTCAATGGATATCAATGAGGCAATCTATCTGAAGAAGATGGGTTTTAGAGGGGGCTCCTTAAAAATAGTCAACTCATTGTGGTCAATAAGAAATGAAATTAAAAAACTCAATTCACTTCTAAACCTATACGAGCTTTATGCTGAGTTCGCTGTTGAAGATACAAATCTTGATTTGGCAGAGGAAGTTGTTAGAGAAGGAATCGAATTAGCAAGAATAAATAGCAATCAGAACAGGTTGGCTGATTTTTGGACAAAATTAGGGGTTATCAAAACACAGTTAAAACGCTTTAATAGCGCTCAAATGTGTTTTGGAACAACACTAAAGCTAAAAGAAAGAATAACGGAGCCTCGCATACTAATTACAACATATGAACAAATGGGTGTACTATATATGGAGCAGGCAAACCTCAACAAAGCAGATGAGTGCTTCAATGAAGCAGTACGTCTTGCAAACGACCTTAATGATCACATCCAACTCGTTGGCACCTTACACCTAACCGGGGATCTGAAGAAAATGCAGGGTCAACACACTGAGAGTCTAAAGCTTTATAAAGAAGCAGCGCAAATCTCACATAAGTATGGACTTAACCGACAAGAGTATGAATCCATAATAAAACTAGCTGAACACTCCCAGATCGCAGACAACACTCAAGAGTACAAACAGCTAGGTAAAAGAATCATGGATCTTGAACTCGAATATAGATCTTCATTAAAGGAGGATACTTATGAAGAAGTATAAACTATCTATACTGCTAATCGCTGTACTAACTATTCTTCTTCCTTCCCTGCCAACATCTGAAGACATAGCTACCAAAGTACCGCCCATTCAGTATTATGAACCAGATGGACCTTAATATTGAAGACATAAAAAGCCACCCATTCACGGGTGGTCATTTTTTTGTTCTTCATATAACTCCTCAATAGTCACTCCTAAAACCCTACTCAACCTAATTAAATACGGATATGTCGGATAGCTAGTACCTTTTTCCCACTTTGACATTGCTGCGCTAGACACTCCTATTTTATCCGCAATCCAACTAGCCATTATTCCCTTTTGAGTACGCAACTCTTTAATACGTGGTATGTACCTCTCTTTTTCCATTCGCATCACCTATTACTAGTTTACACACAAAATTGGACAAGTCCTTCTAACATTCATAAAAATTTTCTTACATATGTAAATTGTCCAAGCATAGGCGCATATCATGATATTACCAAGGGTTGAACAGAGATTGTCCTGACAGCGGAAATCAACCCTAGGTAATACCATGGCATCACAGAGGAGAGAACTCCATGATCCTAGGAATCGACGGTGGTAACGAACGGGTGAAAGTCTACGGTGGAAGTAGTGGTTTTGACTCCTTCTTAGCGGACATTGGCGAATATAGGGAGTTAAAGCTCAAGAATCAACACGGAGAGGACGACATGGTCTGGGAGTACGAGGGTCACAAAGGGTTTGCAGGCTCTCTTGCCCGCTGGGAATCGGAGCTGGGCGGATCAACAAAGGGAGGCACAAAGGCGCATTACGATGGGAAGATGCGGATACTTTTTGCAGTGCACAGGTACTTAAATAAGTTCATCGGAAACTCGGTCAAAATCGTCGTCGGTCAGCCGATTGATCGCCACACCATTGAGGAGAAGCAGAAGATTATCGAAATGTTGGTCGGCTGGCATGAGCTTACGATCAATGGCGACAAGAAGAAGTTTCACATCAGCGAGGTTAAAGTGGCAGCAGAAGGAGCCGTTGCAGGGCTGATCAATCCAGTTAAGGGTATTGTAAGGATCATCGACATTGGATCGGGTACGGTGAACTGCGCTTCCCTAAACGATATGAAGTACCTTGATAGGGAGAGCTTCACGGAACCGTTCGGGCTATCGACCCTACAAACGACCGATGAGGCTTCTATAGCCAGACGCATCGCCAATGCCTGCACCAGTAGACGGTGGAAGAAGGGTGATCACGTTATTCTGGTAGGCGGCGGTGCGAAGGCGTTTATCAAGCCTCTGAAAGCGCACTTCCCCAACGCAGTGGTCATCACCCTTACAAACGGCTTAGACCCCGTATACGCCAACGCTATAGGGTTTTATGAGATAGGAAGGAAGGTTTATCACAATGGGAAAAAAGATCGCTCAAGCCGTGTTCAACGTGCGTGATCCATTTCAGTCACGTTTGTGGGATCACATCTCGAAGCATAAGAACCGCTCGGCATATATCAGGTCGCTTGTACAAAGGGATATGGAGGGTGGCTATGGGTATGTTCCCCCGCCACCTGTGCAGAAGGAAGTCGAGGTCAGTGAGGATATCGTCGAAGGGTTCATTTAGGCACAAAAAAGCCTCCACTTTGGAGGAAATGCGGTGGTCATCGAAAAGTTAGACTAGCCGCTTTTCCCGACGGGAGCCATTTGCGGCTAGTCTATTCACTCATGTGTAAAAATATGTCTGTCCTTTTCCGATTAGAAAAAGGAGCCGTGTTCAAGAAAATTTGCTAACCCACCGATGGCTCCACCAATTACAAACCAAACCCACATACTTTAGCACCTCTCAATTAACAAATGAACTTACCCCCAATTCTGCCCTTGTGGGCAAATAACATTCAGGAGGGATTCAAGTGGCAAATACGGTTGTGTTGGATTGGGATCGCTTCTTTCAAGGGGAAATCGTCCCTAAGGAGATGAAAGGATCGATCGCACCAAAAGCATTCGCCGCTACGTGGGCTCTGTTCACACCCATGAAAGTGATGGCTGCAACGGGAACAGAATCGGCAGCGGCAAGTCAGACATGGAACAACGTCTTTCATACGGCTATGGGCATCTCAGATTGGCTCTGCGTGGGAGTCTTCATCTTCGCAGGAGCAACGTGGATGCTCTCCCATCGCACCGATGCTCTCAATCGGATGATCGGTGGAGCGACTGGGTATGTTGTGATTCGTCACTCCATGGACATCCAGCACTGGTTAGCTAGTCTATAGGGGGTGAGCACAATGATCGTTCGTATCAACGGTGTTCCGCCTGAAGAACACCTGAATTGGGTCGAGAAAAAAATACAAAGTGGTGCCGACTGGACAGGTGATGCGATAACAGAAAAGATCACTGACGGTTTTCAAGTCGCAGCCCAAAATCTGATCCATGCCATTGACATTCATTCCGCGGAAATCATCACCCTTGCTACCATTGTGTGCGCAGGCGGGGTCATGATCGCGCCGTTTATCGGCGACCATGCTGGCAAGTGGTGGGGACGGCTCGCATTCGTTCTGTTTGGTGGAGTGGTATGGAGGATACTCGTATGAAGATCTATGAGAAGACTAATCCTGAACGGTCGATTGTGCGGATTGTACCTCATACTTCCGTATTGAACTCAATGAACCGCCGGCTGATGACACATATCCACTCCCTCCTCTCCACGGATCGTACCCGCTTCCAACTCAAAAACGAGGACGGGATATACTTACGCATTCACCCCAAGCCGGACATATGGTTCATCACGAAGATCCACGGCAATGAAGATGGGAAGAGTGTCGAATACTTCGCCTCCATGCCGACAGACTTTGTACCATCGTTTACGTCCAAAATCTCGAACCATGAGCAATGGAAGAAGTGCACTATCGAAGAAATTGATGCAGACGAATACTCTTTCCCACCCGAAAAAGACACCGACATCCACCGTTTATGCTATGCCCGACATGACATTTTTTCGCTCGCTTTCGATTACAAAGAACAAACCATACCAGCCCGTGACATCGTTGGAATAGCAAATGAGGTTCAATCAGGTGAATCCATCGACTTGTTCGTTCGCTGTACAGCAATGCCCCGCGTGAAATGGAAGCGAATCGGCGAATATGCATGGGGGCAATGGAAAAAGGGCAAAATCCCCCCACGTCCTGGCTTTGACCCAAAACGCTTAACAAATGATCTATACGGTATGGTGGGTCAGATTGCGGGTGAAGTGAGGTCGCTAGTCGAGGATGTTTTAGATGCTTTTAGCAAAAGCTTTTTCAATGAAGAGAGCCAGCAGAAAGAGAAATCCTATTCTCAGATGAGTGCGGAAATGGCAGAGATCGGGGAGTTAAGCACGATGACAAAGAGAAAGCGAAACCTTCCCATCATGGGAACTTCGATCCGTGCCATGATCCACTCCCCCGATCCTGTCCATCGACAAGTATTAGCCCACTCTCTTTCTGGCGCATTCGATACACTAGGCGGAGATAATCAACTGGAACGCATCAAAATTAATATCGGCTCCCATGATGAATACAACCGCATGAAGCGATGGGAGGTGCCTGCCAGGGGAGATAAATGCCTGATGAGTGTAGATGAAATCGGAAAACTTATTCAGCTCCCAACAGCTGACGTGCAAGAAGAATTCCATGATGTATTGGAAACCGTCACTGGGAAACAAGATGCGCCTGCTCAGAATCTGATCAAGAAGGGTATCGAGATTGGGACAGTCTCTTACAAGAAGGTCGATCATCCCGTTCACATGCCGACAAATAACCTCGATGCACTTTGTCTCCCTCGCATTGTCATCGGGGGAATGGGCACAGGGAAAACACGTGGTTTTGGTGCAAACTGGCTAGTAGAGGCAGTAAAGAACGGATATGGGGCAATTGCCATTGATCCGAACAAAGGAGAAATTGGTGATGAACTTGAAGCCGCTGGGGTTCCGCTCACTCGAATCCGATTTGGTGATCGACCTATATCCCTAGACTGGAGAGAGGTATATCACTCCCCCCGCGGAAGGGCTCGCCTCGCTTCTGCTATGCTCTCCTTTTTTGCGAATGGGGAAGAAGAAAACAGAATGCAGACAGGACGATTCATACGAGCGACAATCATGGGAATGCAAACGGGAGAACTATCCGAAATACTAAAGATACTAAGTGACGAGAAATATCGGAAGGAATGCATCTTGAAAATGCCTCCTGGTATCCATTGCGACACGTTAAACGAATTTGATCAGTCCACGGATCGTAAACAACAACAGCTAGCCGCCCCGATCTACAACCGTTTAGATATCATCATGGGAGACCAGTACCTGGGTGAATGTATGAACATCACCGAAGGAATCGATATGGTGGAACTTATGTCAAAGCCAGGGCATGCTTTTGTCTTCGACGTGCCATCAAGCCAGCTTGGTCGGGAGGTGGTCGATATCATTGTAAACCTGCTCTCCACCAAAATTGACCTTGCCATGACGCTCCGAAAAGAAGAGGATCAATTCCCGTGTTTCGTTCTTCTTGATGAACCACACCAATTTTTACGATCGGCTTCGCTTTGGAAATCAGCTGTTGTCGAGTCAAGGAAGTGGCGGGTGGGTTACATCTGGACATTCCACTCTTGGGAGCAGATTCAACCCCGTGAACTTCGTGAGATCATGCGATCGGCGAATCCGCACTATCATGTCTATCAGAGCTCTCCTAAAACATACAAAGAGCTGGAACATGAAATCAAGCCGTTCACAGCGGACGATGGAGTACGGCTTCCAAAGTATCATGCGATCAATGTCGTTCATACAGGCGAGGGAACCATGAAGCCGTTTATCGCTAAAATGGCTCCACCTCCCACGGTAAAGGTAAATTAATGTTTGAATTTGTCCAATGTTCGGTATAAAATGCGTGTAAACAGGAAAAGGAGGGAATTTCCTATGAAGTTCAACTTTCGTATTTTCTTTTGGTCGATTGCCGCATTAGTCCTCATCTTAACCCTCTGCCAAATGTTCATCAGCTTCAGATTAGATGAGTTATATAGTAATTCAAATGTAATCAGCTACATTATGATGGGCGTAACAAATTCAGCGCAATTCATTTTTTACGGTGAGATCATTCATTTGATCACCAAGAAGCTAAGTAAAGAAAAGCAGGGAGCTGATGAGGTTTGAAAAAAGGGAATGTCATCGGGTTGATAGTCGGAGGAAGTTGTTTACTCCTCCTCGTTTTCTTCGGGGGGCTATTCTTTCTGTTCAACCTCTTGATAGGATTTGAATCTGGAGGATCTGATGAGGGAAAAACCATCGAAGCTGGAGTTGAAGAAGATTCCTCTAAGGAGCACAGCCTTCAAATGGTACCTGATACGGGTGAACTAGAAAGGTTGCCACTCTCAGTCGACGAATTTATTGATAAATACAATGATGCCAGATTGTCTACAATAAATAAACTTGATAGCGATCCAATCGTGATCCCTGCCGACTACGAGATCGATGAGAGTAAAGAGCATCCGTTCAACTTCATCAGACTGGGCGAACGAATCGATAAATCAGGGAACTCTAACCCCCTAGAAGCATTAGCTGCCATTGAGGTTTTTAATTTGAAATTGAACAAGGAAGATCATTCGTTACACTCAGTCACTTACACAGGTGGAACCTTTGATCTAGCCACATTCCTCACTGTGTGCGATGCATTGGGTATATACTCTACCTATGAAATTGATCGACTTGTTCTAGATCTAAATAAGGCTATTAGTACTGGTGAAGAAAAATTCGAAAGAACAGTAAGAGTCGAGGGGATCATAGTTGAGTTGTCTTGGGAAAGAGGGATGCCTTCATCATTTTCGTTCACAGGTAAGTAAAAAAGACCGGACATGGGTACAATTTACCCACGTCCGGTCTCTTCTTTTGATGCTTTGGTCTCGATTATCTAATGTTCTATTCTTCACCAATGCTTTCATTTCCTTTTTTGCCCTAGCGATGTTTTTTATCTGCTTGCTTCCCGTCCACAAAAGACTGCCCTAGGATGTACGCCACGACCGCCCCCGTAAACCCTAAGTAAGTCTCTTCATCCAGCTGAATACCGACCACCTCGGATACGATCGGGTAGAGTGCCGCTAAGATCGCCATCCACAGCTTGCGTGATTTTAGTTTGTCCACGTGACCACTCCTCACTTCTTTTTTGTATAGATGAATGCCTCCACACCCGCATCTTTGAGCTTCTCTAGTCGCTCTTCTGCATTATTCTTTTCCTCAAATGCCCCCGCTTGCACAGCATAGAGCTTCCCATCTTTCTTCTCTGGCTTTGGTTCAGGCTTCGGCTTTGGCTTCGGCTTCTCCTCAGACTTGTACTTCACGCCATAAAATTCACAGATTCCCTTACAGATGTCTATGGCGGTCTCCTTCTGAAAGCCTTTGTCTAACATCAGGAGCGCTTCACGCTCGTTGTCCATAAACCCGCATTCGACCAGAACGGCATGCATTTTTGTCTCTCGCAGAACGTGGAAGTCGGCTTTCTTCACGCCCCGATCCTTTTGCTTCGTGCCCCTGATTACCTCCCCGTGAATGCACTTCGCCAGCTTAACTGTGCTTCCAGGGGCATCGGGATGCACATAAGTCTCTACCCCCGATGGATTCGCCCCTTTGAAGCTGGAGTCGTAGGCGTTGTAGTGGCATGCGATATATGCGTCTACCTTCTTTTTATTAGCAAGGTCAGTACGTGACTTTAGACTGTGGTCTTTATCCCCTGGAGCTACCAACAACGTCTTAAATCCGTTATGTCGGAGTTCTTTATCCAAATAATACACAACCGCACGGTTGAATTCGTTCTCCTTGATCGTGCGCTTCAAGCTGGCAATGTAAGGTGTACGCTTCCCCGCTGTGCTCATCCCATGCCCGTCATCTAAGGCGATATATGCGTGTGCCATACTATCATCCTCCTCATTTTTGCTCAAAAAAAATAGGCACTCATTATGCCTGTTATAACTGCACTTACAATGATGCCAATTGCCCACCGTTCGTGCTTTTCTATTGCCTCAACACGTTTGTTCAGGTTCTCAATGTCCTTGGTCTGTAGCTTCGTCTCAGTTAGGATCTGATTTTGTGAAGCCTCAACTCCCTCCAGTTTTTTATAAATATCATCTAGGGTGATCGTCACACCTGCTTTTTGCGTCACATCCCCTCCCCCTCTCCACTACTCACCCAGCCAAGCAGACATCAGCTGACTACACGCCTTCTTGGTCGCCTCATCCTTTGTTTGTGCGATAATCCCAGTGTCCTCGAACTTCCGAAGTAGTAACTTATACTCCACTCTCTCCACATCGTTGTTTTCTTCACCCTTCTCGATTACCTTCTCTTCCTTGATCATCGCAACCTGGTGGGATTGAAAGTTTCCTCCGTCTTGTGGATCAAGCTCGATGTAGACCACTTTGTCCTTCTCAAGCGGGTACACGTGGAACGTAGGTGTCTCCACAGCATCACCTCCTTTACTCGCCTAGCGTCCTCTTGGTCAATCCATCGTAGCGGTGCTCAAGGTTCCTCAGGCGATCAAAGAGACGTAATCCTGTATGAACCGCATTCGTTTTCCCTACAGCTATCTGGATTTCCTCTTGATTTCCCGATACAGAAAAAGACACCGCTCGCACGATGTTCGTAGTGGTCTGTCTTTTCAATATCACTCGTACCTTGTCACCTAGCTTGAAATCCCTACCGTATCGAACCGCCTCCGTCTCCTGAAATTGAAACTGAAACGAGGTCTGCTCTCCGTACTCAGACAATCGTTGATTCGCATATTTAATTAAGTTTTTCGTTTCTTCTCCATCATCGGGTTTCTCACCCGTGTACTCCTCAAAGGCTTCAATCCGTCCATACATCGACCTTGATGCATCATCTTTCGTGTAGGCAAACACTCGATCTACTCCTTCGCCAGAACCTCCCACCAATATCTGAGTTGCTTTCGGTCGGATTCGCTTGTAGGTGTAGCTCACAATGGTCCCCAGGCTCATGCTCATAACAGCGTTGCCAGCAATCGAAGGTTCTATCGTTTCGAAGCGAACTTCCCAATCACCTGCATTCAAGTATTGCCTACAGAGAATTTGAAGAGGATAACCTTTGTACTCCGAGTAGTCCGCTATTCCTTGTATGAAAGGGAGCATCGACTCGCCTCGTGCTCTCGACTTCTCTGCGTTCGGGATCAGATATCCATTGTCATTATCCACACAGTTCAAGAAATCCAATCTACGCAAGCTTTCCTCTTGGGTCTGTCCAAAGTTGTCCACCACAAAGGAGTGGATGTGATTCGAGGCATACCTCTTGTTGCTATCCCCTTCATTTGGATATTGGTCTGTATGGTAATTGGTTGTGCTATCCGGGTAGAGGGAAGAGCTCATTTTCGGACTCGCCATGAACTTCGGATGTGGGAGCGCAAGATGGTTTTGAATCCAGATCATATCGCATGAACCGGATAAGGTAAGATATTCACCCGCTACAGATGCCTCTTCTTCCGCGTCCAAGTAGGGTCCCGATAGAAGTAAATATCCGTTGCGTTCGATGTATACCCCGCCGATTCCACCATTGTTCGGGTCATCCATCAGATTATAAAAAAGCTGGGCACCATCACTTGTGGCATCCAGCTTGAGTGTCCACTTTGAAACTTCGTTGTATTTGAGCTCCACTTGAAGAGAAATATACTCGTCTACCTCCCCCACGAACTCAAACTTCTTATTCCTTACCCTGATTCGATAATGAGATTTTAGAGCCTCCATGCTGCTACACCCCCCAGTATGCCAGCTGGTATTCAATTTCCAACCTGCTATTATCATCTGTACCACCCGTATAGTCCAAATCTACCGACCACACTCCCCGCGGAACCGTGAAAAATTGACTATAGGTTGCGTTGATGTGCTCGTACAGGTTGGTACCGTCGTCAAGAATGATCAGCTTCTTCCCTGGTCGCATGTCTATTAGTACATAACGATTAGTCGGAATGCTATAGTTGAGCTTCAGTTGATGGATCGGGTCATCATTCCAGGTTGTTGTCAACTTTACCAGTGGATTTGTCCCTGGTCCATATAGCCTTAGGATTGGATATAGCTCCGTATCACCAGCATTATATACTTTCATCCGTGTGGAGCTCATCGCCATCGTGCTATCCCGATCCACCTTAGAATACTCTCCGTACCACATCGGGTCGAAAGCTCGAAACTTCAGGGACATCTTCTTCTGAAATCCGAACCGGCTACGTGTCTGCTCTCCCTCCAAGCCATTCATATATCTGCATACGAGCTGTCGCTGTTCGCCTTCAGGATACAGACATAGAAGAGTAAGTGGTTTGTTGACAAGGGTGGAAGTCATCTTTCTCACTTTCTCTCTCAAGTCTTCCTCGCTGAACCCTTGTACAGAAACCGTCCGAATGACATCCCTGGGCTTCACGTTCGTAAACTGATATACCGACCCTTGTTGGGAATTGGTTTCGTATTCGGTGAATTCAATAGGTGGAGCATCTGAACCCGAATGAGGAATCACATCACGGTAGCCATCGCGTCCGTCAAGATATATGAGGGGATTAGGTGGATGAGTGATGATCTCGCCAGACTGTTCTGTCCAGGTGACATTTAAATCATCCACCGCCATCAAATTCCGACCGTGAATGGGACTTGAATCCCCTGCGTCTCGCTTGAATTCAAATGTCATTTCGTAGGTTCTACCTGGTGTAAGTACCAACGATTCCTCCCACCATTTCCCCCACGGGCACCCCCACTGATTGTAAGCATATTGAGATGTTGTTCGGTTCGGATTGCACCATTCAAAGCGCTTCCAACTGTCGCCGTTGATGTAGATCCGATACTCTTCAAAGAGGTCATAGTAAACCAGTGTATCTGGGACATCATCTCCATACCATTGCTTGGACTTCGTGATGTTCCCATATTGCCCGCGTTCCGACTCCACAAGGTTCCACCATGTCACTTTGGCGTTTTTGACGTTGTGCGGGATAGAAAATGAGATGGATGAGACTGCGTTTTCGTTGTTCCTTGTGCTCCGATTGTCTGACCTGAACATAGACCCATCCGAAGTGGGCTTTTCTCCATAATCTCCATCCCGATTTGATATCAGAGGGGTTCGATACCATCCAGCGCTCGTTCTTGGTTCATTCGGCTGGGGTGGATCAGGATCAGACCTTGTAATCTTGTCTAAAGTAACTGACTTTTGAATTCGGATTTTGTAATGTCGCTTCCCCGAGCTATAAATAAGAATCCCTGCTAAATCAATATAGCAGTCAAATGGTACGGTTTTTGTCCCATCTGATTTATGGATGACCGTCTTCCTCCATTCATGGATCTTTTTGATCTGTCCACCGCTGAGGTTCGCCATTCCCGCAGCACGGTGATAATCAGAGGAACCGTTGATTCCGATCTTACAGGTTTTTGTCGCACTTGACTGTATATCGAAGCTAGAGTGTAGACTCTCCCAATATAGTTTTGCTGTAATGGTACTCGTGTTGTTTGTCTCACTTTGAGTTGCAGACCAAACCAGTCGTAGCCGATATCCCCCACCCCAGCTACGCGTCTCTATTGATTTTGTCAAAGTACCACTGGTAGCCACTTTCTCACCTCCTCCTTATACATTCTCCCTTTCCTGAATGGTAAAGAAAGCATTATGGTTCGAACTCTCAAAGCCCAACGTATAAGTAACGGTTCGCTCTCTTAAATTGATGTCGCTCGTCGGTGCTGTGGCGATCAGCATGGCGGGCTTTCTCGGGATGTCATATGCCACAACGACATCGTCAATATAGAGCGAATTGGTGCCGTAGTGGTCGCTGCCTATTTTGTGAAAGGTCATCCCCAATTCATACTCACTACCAGGGACTAATTCTGTCTGAACCGGATCCCATTCATACGTTGTTTCGCCATTCCATACTGTCGAGCCATTTAAGGTAATCTCTCCACTTCCACCAACAGCCGATGTATCCATCAAAGCATAAAAGCCTAGTGTTGGTTTAATCGCCGTAACAGGTACTTTGAAACGGATCTTCCCACCAGCAGAATTATTGAGGGGAATGGTCTGATACTCGTTGGCAGGCTCCACTCCAAGCGAATAAAACCCCGAATGACTTCTTCGATAGGTCGGATGAAAGCCGTACTCATTTCCCGTAACTGTTTCTATCACCTCGAAATAATCATCGTCCTCCCCTCCATCAAAATCCAGTACCTGTACAATCTTTTTCTGAGGTTGCTCCACAGTCATGGGGGTCTCTTCAATATCCCATGAAATCTGAACATCATCAATCCATATACTTTTACCATTGGTCGATGCAGATCGTTCATGAATCAAGGAAACGCGTTGCATACCCCGTGAGATGGCTCGGTCATCGGATTCAGCAAACGTATAGGTAGTTTCGGATTGCCCGCCTTCCAAGGACAGCAAGAGAGAACCATTGAGGCTGACATATAAAAAATCACTGGAATCCGTTTTTGACGTATCCGCTTGAAGACGCAGGGTGATGTTTTTCGCATTCTCAGGTACATTATAGGATAGGAACATCCCTGCCTCCCCTGAGATCCCACCTGCCACTGGAGTCGATACATACCCCATATCCCCTGTTACCAAGTCGGTAACCCCTCGAAACCACTCTTCCTCGACCACTTCTACCTCAAAGAAATCCTCTTCATCGTAACCGGATGATTCTTCACCCAGTTCTAGTTGAGCATTTCGAAACCATACTGAACCCGTACTATCACTGTCAGTAGCCTCCGCTTCAAGAAGTACGCGTGCTTTCACTGTTCCGCTTGGTGCAAATAAATTTTCAGAAGAGATGCGCTCGAATTCTTCCTGCTGAAACTCAACAGCTGTTGTGTAGGAGATCACTTCATCTAGTTCATCGTGCCAAGCGATGTATACTCGACCGTGAAAATTGCCTGACTGAACCTGAACTTTCCCCTCAACAGACAGGCTAAATGTGAGCTGTTCTGGAACATTCAACGATTGATCAACTGAACACCGAGATCGTTCAGATGCAGAGGAAATTGTGATCATCTGTGAATTCTCATCGAAAAAATAATCATTCATGGACTTTGAACTTCCGTTCTTCACCCATCCATCCACCACCCCATCGCCATCGGTGTCTGTGTTCAACGATGGGTGCTGGAGGATGTTCTGAAATCCCGTTCGTTTTATTATCTCAGCCATCACTTATCCCCTCCTCAACCATGAAGTGACTCGTAACGCTTAATCGCTTCTACTACTTTATCCCCCATTGAATGGTTAGCCCCTGCTTCGATGTGAATATAGTAATTACGAGTGATGTTTGTTGTGCTACCGGTACTTGAAAGTGGTGTCGACTGTAGCCCCCCAACTCGTCCAGGGATGCCGCTTGGAACCGAAGCTTCCGCCAGTAAATGTCCCATTCTTGCCACTTCAGAAATCCTTTGTTTCATCCCTTCCTCGTACCCCTGGGCAGTAAACATCCCCAGCTCCATCGTTTTCCGTGAGGGAGATCGAATCGCCATGTTTGACCTAATCGCACTCCATGCCGCTGTCGCCAAGCTCGCTGCCGCCCTAATAACACCATACTTTCCACTTCGAATTCCGCCCGCAAATCCACTGGCAACATCGGTGCCTAATCCATGCGCTCCGCTCACCTTAAGATTTCTCCTCGCTGCCTGAGAAACAGATGATGCCGCATTACCAGCTCCGACTCTTCCTCGCAAGATGCCTTTATTGAACTGACCGCTTGCATTACTACCTCCACCACCGTCGGTTGTCTTCCCCATTGTAGAAGACACTGTTTGGGAAATGCCGTATGCTTCTTTTCGAACCATCGGATTGCGACTGCGAATACCCAAAGCCATGTTGGCTCCTGTTTTTTTCCCTCCGCCACCATCCGTTGTACTACTTAACCTTTTAGAAACAGAGTTGCTTAACTCACCAGCCTCCTCTAACAAGCGATTCTTACTTCTCGATAATCCATCGGTCATCGAGTCGCCCGTGCGCTTCCCCTGTCCAGTAAGGTCTACGACCGCTCCTTTTTCGAGTAAATGTCCCACGCCGTCCATAAACGTCTTGATGTCGATTTTCCCACTCTGCAACCCCTGTAGGAGCGTCTGCACAGAGTGCTTGCCTTTTGTGCCAAGGTCAACTTTAACGCCACTTTCGATGTCAAGCCCCATCAAACGAGATGCTTCTTGTACATCAATCGCTTTGGACTGCATCCCTAGCCGTAGGGTCTCGATATTCTGCCTACCCTCTTTCGACAGATCAAAAGTCATCCCCAGTTGAAGCTGATTCCTGAAGTAAGCATATACCGCATCAAAACTATACTTTCCATTTATTAGACCCAGGGCAAAACTTTCAGCAGTCACTTTTCCATAAGGTCCTAGGTTTATTTCCATTTCCGATTCCAGATCAAGTCCGACCTCTTTCGCAATTGCTGTGATGTCCTTACCTTTTAGTCCCTCGGTAAAGCTTTCAATCGCACGAATTCCTTCTTCAGTAAAATCTCCTTCGCCGTAAATCGTCCTCAACTGACTCATATGGGCAACGGCAATGTCCCTTGAGTCATATTCACCCGATTCCAGACCCTCCAAGAAGGAGTTGATGCTGATTTCACCTTCGGAACCTAGGTCGATTCTCATCCCTTCCTTTGTTTGAACACCCAGTGACTCCGCTACTAGCCGTGCTTTCACTCCCCCTTCTTGCAAACTTTTTGTCAATGCCTCCATCGACTCTCTTCCCAATTGCCCGTACTTTGCTTCCAGTGCACTCCATCCTTCTTCCACTTCCTTGGCTGCTTTGTCCGCTTGCTCTTTCACTGATTGTATATACTCTTCGTTAGATTTTTTCGTTCTCTCACGTAATTGTGCTTCCGTTTCCTCATACCCTAAATAGTTCCTTTTGTTCTTTTCTGCCATTTCTTGTCCGTGCAAATCGTACATCTGAGCCTCTTCGGAAAGACTTTCCCCTAGCACTTCCAACGAATCTGCCTTTGCTTGGAGGGCAACTTGTTTTTTGTCCTTCTCCACCTGTTTAATGATTTCTAAACTAGCATCATACTCCGCTTTGGTCAGTTCGCTATTTGTATCTAATTTTTTCTTCATCTCTGTCGCCCAATCGGTTGCTGCATCTACGGCATCCTGATACGCTTTTTCAATTTCACCCGACCATTTTTTCGCACCATCGGCGGTAATCTTTCCCTGTTCCGATTGGATCTTCCCCATCAGTCCATAGATATCTTCTACTTTTTTAGCGAATGCCCGACCACTCTCATCCATGGTAAGCAAGGCGGTTTGGTATGCCTTTGCAAGCTCTGCAGGCATCTTGGTCATGTCCCCGCCATACTCGAGTAAACCTCTTCGGATAATCTCACTCGCTTCCTCCACATTCCTAATCATTTGGTCTACACTCTTTGTCACAGAATCACCAATGAAATCGACGGTTGGTTTAAGTGTATCTGGGACTTCTCCAAGAAGATTGGCTACCATCGTTTGGATGGCAATTTTATCTTCTTCCAGTGCTTTCACGATTTTATCGCCCATTTTAGCGAAGATCTTGACCGTTTCATCCACAATTTTTGTTGCCTGCTCTCTCGAGGATATCCGCAGTTTATTTAAATTCACCAAAGCCGCATCTCGTAAATCGACATACCCTCTCGCCGCTTTCATCGTTTCCTCAGACACCCCTTCTCCAAAACGCCTAGCAGACTCTCTCGTTTTATCCAACTCTTTAGACGCTTCACGATTAACCGCAACCATCCCGCCCAACAACACCGCCGCTCCAGCTAGTGCCGCCGTCAACGGATTGGCTACTGCGATGATCCCTGCTATGGCAGCACCAACCGCTAAAAAGCCAGCTGTTACCGCCGCGAAAATCGCTATAGACTCCTTCGTTTGAGGGTTCAAATCAGAGAACCATTCGACGACTCCCTTAAGCCCCTCCGCTAATCCCTTTAACACAGGTAGGAAGGCGGTTCCGATCTCAATCTGTGCGGTCTCAAATGCACTCTTCAGCTCTTCCAGCGTACCGTTTAGATTATTCATCCGTTCGGCTGCCACTTCTGCCGCCGTGGTCTTTCCCATTTCCTTGTTCATCTTCTCGATGCCTTTAGATCCCTCTTTGAAGGCAATATTCGCCGCCCGAATTGCATCCGTACCAAACATCGTTTTAAGTGCGGCATTCCGTTGTTCTTTGGACAGATCCGACAGATGTTCGCTCAGGACTTCAGAAATATCCGCAAAGCTCTTGATCTCACCGTTGGTATCATAGAAGATGTTCTTTCCCTCTCGGGTAACGATCCCTAACTCTTTCATCTGTTCCTTCGCTTCTTTAGAGCTAGGGGTGAGGTTCAAGAGCATCGTTTTAAGCGAGGTTCCCGCATCGCTTCCTTTTAGTCCGTTCTGAGCGAAGGTTGCCAGTGCAGTTGAAGTATCCTCAAAGGATAAACCCGCTCCAGATGCAACTGCCGCCACTTGACTCAACCCTTGATTCATTTCAGAGACACTGGTAGCAGACGCATTCGCCGCTCCAGCAAGAATATCCGCCGCCTTCGACACGGACAACTGGTCGCTCTTAAACGCATTGAGTGCAGTTGCCGCTATCTCCGCCGCCTCTGCTAATTCCAGTTCCCCCGCTGCCGCTAAATCCAGCGCACCCGCTAATCCTCCACCCATAATCTTCTCTGCTGAGATGCCCGCCTTCGCCATCTCTTCAATCGCTCGTGCCGCTTCGCTTGCGCTGTACTTCGTTTCCGCCCCCATGTCAAGTGCCAGTTGCCGAAACTTCTCCATCTCTCCTGCGCTTGCGCCTGTGACCGCCTTAATGCCTGAGAGTTGCGATTCAAAATCCGCCGCTTTTTTTACTGCCGATCCAAGTGCAACCGCAATTCCCGCAGACATCGCTGTCATCGCCGCTCCCGCTTCCAAAGAGTACCCTTTCGCTTTTGCCCAACCCTTGCCGAGCTTGGAGATCTTCGATGTGTGCTGTGCAAGGTCACTGTTGACTTTCTTTAAACTGCCTTCCATACGAGAAAGAGAAGCTCGTGACTTGTTCAGCTGAACTTCCAGCTGTTGCGTCTGCTTTGCGTCCCGCCCCACTTCCCGCACGTACTTCTCATGCGCACGTGTCAGCATGTCCACTTTCTGTCGTTGGAGCGCAATTTGTTTCCCCAGCGACTTTGACTTAAATTTGAGCTGTTGCTGTGCCCCTCCAAATGCCTTCGCCTTCGCTGACCCTGCATCAAACTCCGATTTGAGCACCCGCATGTTTCGATTCACAGCGGTTACGCCCTGCTGAAACTTCCGATAGTCCAGCGACACCTCACCATGGATTCCACCAAAAGATTGACTCATATCCTCACCTCGCTTTCAACCCGAAATGTAAGAGCCCCGTCTCCTCGATGAACAGCTCTTTTTCCCCCGCCTCTTCCTTGCGCTTATGTGCTCGAAGCTCAATAAAGTATGCGATGTCCATCTGATCAATCTCATGAAGCTTATACCCTGCCTCCATCAGATGCAGGTACATGTCTTTGACGGCATCCCTCAAACGGACTTCTTTTTTTTATCTCCATTTCCGTCCTCGGACAATGGACTAAACACCTGATTCACAATGCCATAAACGATTGCCCAGGACTGATTTGTCAGATGTCTTGCATCGGTTCCAGCCTCATATTCCTGCGGGGTAAATTGCTTGGTGAACACTTCCGATATCACGAGAAACAACTCATCTAGTAGCTCCTGTTGCTCTTCCTGAATCTCCTCTGTCTCCTCAAGCTCACTCATTTTTTTCAAGAATTTCTGTTGCTTATCCACCAAATCCAGTGCACGGCGAAACATCCGCCCGCTAATGAAATCTGCCATGTACATCTTTTTCTCACCATCGAATTGAAGCTCAATCTTCAACATCGTTCATTCCTCCTTCAGATATGTAAAAAGGGAGGCATTGCCTCCCTAAGCCGCTACCGTATCTTTTTCAATAACCTCTGTGAACCACATATCTTTTAGCCCAAACTCGGTGTCGGAAGAATCCCCAGAAATCATCCAGTTGTTATCGTATGAGCGGTTCACAAATGTCCCTTTCAATTTGGGATGTTGGAACTGAATATTCCCTTCTTTGGTCTTGTACTCTTGCTCCGCTGCCTGGAACCTGCCTTTATACAACCATACAAAGACCTCTGACCCATCGCCCTTGGCTGATCGAAACCCTAGCGCAACATAGGGAGAGATGTCATCCGCATTTTTAACGAGCATACCATTCATGTAGGTGTGACCCATCAACTTCTCATATGACCCAATCGTAAGGGAGTTCACTTCTAACTCCACATCAATCTCACCTAGCGCGGTCGCTGTTTCGACTGCGCCATCATCCCCATAGTCCACTGCGCTTTCCACTTTCGGACTAACCTTAGCATTTACGGCTGGAGCTAACTTAAAAGGCGCTTCATACTCCACCCCTGTTCCATCATCTTTTGTAAGAATCGCTACATAGAGATCCTTTAGCCCCACTTGACCCGATTGCGTTTGCGTCGCCATGCCCTATTCCCCCTTTAGAAATATACCTTTGTATCGCAACAGCTTGTGAATCACCTGCGTATCATCCTCAAAAAGATCCATCGCTAATGTTCGTTTGAGTCCCAGTACCTTCATCGTCCTATCCACTTCAACAGCGATCGGTTGTTCATCGCCTTTGTTCTTCACCCAGATCGACACCTGCATCGACACTTCTTCTGACACTGCCTCATCATCCAGGTAATCCCCTTCCGTCTGGTTCATGAAAAAGTAAGTGATGTAAGGGAAGTCATTCTGCTCACTCTTCAGATACTCGATCCGGTCACCGCCTAGCAAAGTTAGAAGGGCATCATTGTTACGTAATGCGCCATATACGATTGCCTGCACATCCATCATAAGCCGATCCCCTGCCGGATCTCATTTGCCATCACATCTAACACTTCGCCCGCTGCCTCATCACAGCTCACACCCACAAAGGGGTGAGGCGGCATCTTGGATGTGCCAGTTTCAAGAAAGAAACCGTAGAAGAACTCCTTCGCGGGTCCGACCTCCACCAACTTCATTCCCTTTTTCACCTTCACATTGGAGCACTCAATATTATCTTTCAAATGTTTGGTATGACGCGCCGATGGTCCAGGTGCATTGCGGGACATCGTCTCTTTAAGAACATCCCCACCCGCTCGTAGTGCTCGATTTTCCACCCGCTGTGCATGTTGCCCTATCGACTCTAGCTTGTCTAGCATCTCTTGCATGCCTCGAAACGTCATTTCAGACACTGATGTCCACCTCCTTACACATCAGCTCCATGAACCTACGCCTCCCCTTTACATCGTCAATGACCGACTGGATATCCAAAAGGTGATCTTTGTATTTGATACGGAGGTCGGTCGTTGTATTGTCACGATGACGGATCGTCACCCGTGCGGTTCTTTCTGCTTGGATAGCCGCCGCTTCAAAGTACTCCCTTCCTTTCACCCATTGCACTGACGCCCAGATGGTGGTGACCTCTACCCATTCGGTTCGAGTGTTCCCGCGTTCATCTCTCGTTGTTTGCTTCCTCTGGAGGGTGATGCGGTCGCTTAGATCACTGATTCTCACTGTTTAACCTCTTTTTACCCGCCTTTTTAGGTGCTGACTTCTCTTCTGCCTGTTTCTTTTCAGCCTCGTTGACTTGTGCTGGCTCTGTAGGTTCAAACTCACTCGATGCGACTGGATCGACAAAGCCACCCTGTATCAACTCCTCGATTCGTTTTTTATCTCGCTCGATGATTTCCCCAACCGCACAAGGCTTTCTTGTCACCCTGTCGATAAACCTGCGCTTCACCTTTGCTTCCATATTGGCTCCCCTCCTCATCACACTCTCAACTGCCCAATGATAGACTCTAGTGCATAGCTGAATCTCTCTACCTTATCCGCTCCATCTCGATGTTCATAGTTGAGAGCGACATAGAGCATCACAGCGAGCATGTACAGCTTGGAATCTATCTCTTCTATACCGGCATTACGCAGATACTCGACGGCTCCATCAATCAAAAGAGCGAGGATGACATCATCCTCGCCCCCGTCTATACGCAGGTACTGTTTCACTTCTTCTGAACTCGGCTTCATGGTTTCCCCTCATTTATGCTTCAGGCGTAACTTTAGCGATGCGGAATGCGCTTTTCAGCTTGATCTTATGATCAAACCAAGCGGTCAGGACGAAGTTTTCGATGCCTGTTTTCACATCTTTTTGACGGTCATAGATAATCTCAGGGTCATAGTTGAAGTGCGAGTAGCGGTAGTCGCCTACAATTGGATTGGTTGCCGAGTCACAGAACACCACCGGCTTACCTAGAATCTGCTCAGGCTGAGCGTTGTACAACACCACACTGTTGTTGGCTAGCTTCTCGATTATCGCCAGATAATCCGCGTAGCGCATAACGACCGTCGCATTGTCCCGATAATCCTCATGTAAATCCGCAATCGCTGAGCGAATCGCCAAGTATAGATCTTTCTCTTCCACTTCACTAATGCCCACACCGTAAAAAGAAAGGGACTTGTATGGATCAGCAGGAGCCATATTAAATGCCACTTTCTTTTCTTTCGCCGCCACCCCGCTCTGAAGGGCTTGGTCTACCGTCTGCACCAGATTAGTGTCCGTCGCCAGCAAAACCGTTTCCGAAATAGGAACAAACACCTTGAATTTGTTCCGCCCGAAGGTGACCACATCGCCGTCGGCTGCAATCTCCTTTGCCGCTGCCGTATCAGCAATGAATGCATCATCACTTAACGTAAAGGTAATCTTCGGGATTTCCAGATTCGTGATGCCCGTGTACGTCGAAATGCCTCGAAGTGGATTTTTCACAAACGGTTCATGCAAAAGCTCGTTCGTCATCGTAGTGGGAAGAATCTTTTCTCCACCCGTCGAGTTGCGATCCCCCAGAACAGCCTTCACATCGGTAGAAATGGGGCGTTCCCGAATCGTGCTGCGGATTAACTCTGCCTTCGCCTTCACGACTTTCTCTTTCGGGTCGCTCACCCCCTCTAATGTGCTCTTATTCTGCTGGAACAAGGACTTTTGCTCCTTTTCCAAGTGGTCATGCCGATCTTTTAGCACGTCAAATCGCTCTTGAAGCTCCACCTTATGCGATTTCAGCTCCTGAATCTCTTTAATTGAAGCACTAGGGTCACCCGCTTTTTTCGCAATTTTGCTCTCCGTCCCGGACAACTCGTCCCCGACCGTCTTTAAGCTCATTTTCAACTGATACAATTCACTCATGCTAATCCCTCCAGATAATATTGAATTCGCTTCTTATTGGCTTCTGCTTCCCTCACCAACTGCTGACGTAAATCTACTTCCTTTTTTTCATTTATCGGTTTTTGCTCACTAGCCAGCTGTTTCGGGGTATTCTTATACCGCTTCATGACCGCATCACTCACACAGGCGACCATTTTCTTTGCCTCACCGACCACATCACACAACCCATATTCCCTGCACTCCTGTGCAGTCAGCCAAGTCTCTTCGTCCAATAGTGCGGTTAACTGCTCCTTAACTAGCTTCTCGCCTGTCTTCGCCAGATACGATTGCATGATACTCTCCCGCATGCGATCCAGATCATCTGCCACTTTACGAATCTCATTCGCATTGCCCCACGTCACCGTCCATGGGTTGTGAACCATCATCATGCTATTTTCAGGCATAAAAATAGCATCGCCTGCCATTGCGATTACACTTGCGATACTTGCAGCCAAACCGTCGATATGAACGCTAACCCTTGCCTTATGTCGCTTGATGATGTTGTAGATTGCCACTCCTTCAAACACGGAACCACCAGGAGAGTTAATGTATAGATTGAGCTCTTCAATCTCTCCTAACACATCCAGATCATCTTTGAAGCTCTTGGCTGTTATGTCCGAATCGTCCCACCCCAATGAAACAATTTCACCATAGAGATACAACTCACCGATCTTATCCGACAAAGCTTTAACTTCCCAGAATTTCTTCAGCCTAACTCCCTCCCTTCTCTGTTTCACCCCGTTCTTCCATCACCCCCTCGTAGCTGGTCAATAGGAACCAAATCTCGGCTAACATACAGCTTTTCTCCACCCTCTTTTGGTGGGAGTTCTTCATATGCTCGCACTTCGTTGGGTGTAAAACCACCAGATCGAATCATCTTGAAGTAAAATTCTCCTCGGGTCTTCACATCGCCACGAAGAAGCCCGCCAACATTGAACTTAAACCCTAATCCTTTCCGCCGCTCCACTTCGCTAAGTAGCTTTCGATTGAATTCTTGTTCATACATCCGCACAATCGGCAAAAGAGTCCCTTGCACATATTCCAACGCCATCTGCTCCATACTTTTGTAACTCTCGCCTTGCGTCTCGCCTAACATGTGAAGCGGGATGTTAAAGACACTTGCCACTCGGGAACGAGTGATACGCTCCACCTCAAACACCTTGGTGTCCATAAAGTTACGTTCAATGGGTTCGATTTCATCACCTGAATCTTGGATGATAACCCCGCCGTTTTCTTGGTAAAACGATTTAAAGTGCGCTAACTTCTCTCTTTTCTTTTCCTTTGACAGATGTGTTTTAGTCTTTAAAATGAAGGATGCCTTAATCGACCCTTGCATTTGATCCAGACTAAACTGCCGAACACCTTTATCAAAGTCGACCGTTCCCTTCAGAACCTCAATCGGACTAATACCTACATGCCCCTGTGAGCTAATATGCTTCACATGAATCATATCCAAGTTATGAACGTAGTAGCGCCCCTTGTCCCCATCGACTTCGTACCACAGTTCTCTGGTATTTGCTTCCACCACTGGTCGTACCCTCTTCGGATCGAGGATGTGAAGCGAATCTACCTGTAGTCGGTTGTCGCTCATCTTCAGCGCATAGGCATTGCCGTATTCATTACGGTGCACTTCTAAAGTACGGATGAAGTCAAAACTCGTCATATTACTGTTCGGGGCATTTCCTATCAAGTCGGCTACACGATTGTTCACCTGCTCAAATCGCCCATTGTACAGTTTAAGTGGTAACGTTGCCATGGAGTTAGATAGCTTGGAAATCGCCGAAAACACCGTCTCGTTACTTGCTAGCGTACTACTAGCTGTGCCTTCAAAAATGTTATACGGCACAAACCAGCGATCAAAACCTCCATAGACACTGCTTCTCACATCGCCCCATCGTGAGCGAATCCATCCTTTCATTCGTTGCCACACTCTCTCACCTCCTTATCTGAGGATGTCATCAATCGAAACAAACTCCAACTCTCCTCCTGATGATTCCACCATGCGCTTCATCACTTCTGTATGGGCGTTTAACCAGGCAGCAAACCCATCAATCTTTCTGTACTTCCCTTGCTTCGTCGGCATCCAGTTATTATTTCGATCTTTCACCAAGCGGACATTGTTCAAATACCAGCGAAATAAGCGATTGTTGTTATATACAACTTTCCCATCCAAAAGAAGGTTTTTAATATCTTTCATCGCTGGATTTAATGTCTTATGCCCTTGACGAACAGACTCTGTCAAAAACCCATACCCCTCTAGTTCCTTGACTAACCGAAACGCATTCGCGGGATCATATGTGATTAACTCGATGGCATACCGTTTCGACTGTTCCATTATCCAGTCGTATAAATAGGAATAGTCCACATATTCTCCTGGGCACACCGTCAAGTGTCCTTCTCTGACATACTCCCGATAGGGAATCTTCTCGTTATCTAGCATCACTTTCTTCTCAGGAATAAAAGAATGCGAGAGTACAAAGACGCGCCCATCATCCAGTGGAAATTCTAAGCACACGGAGGTGAAGTCCTCTGAGTCCGATAAATCGAAGCCTGCCACACATGCCCTGCCTTCTAGCTCAGATAGATCCATCACGTCTTTGTTGCGCTTGATGATCTCAAAATCCACAAACGATTGCTCATCGGATTTGGTGAAGATGTTGAGACGCTTGTTAATAAAGTCGTTGCGCTCCCCTGGGATGTGCTTTCGCTCATGCCATTCCTGGATCATTTCCGTCGGATCGATCGTTACACCCATGTTCGGATTCGCTTTGATCCAAGTACTTGTATCTTCGATGTCATCTCCTTCATCCAGCTCCGCCATATAGTAAAACGTGCGCTCCGCCTCAATGACCCCTTGGAGCACATCCTCTGCTTTTTCGTAGTAATCCATCAAGGGTCCATCTAACTGACTTCCTGCAGTCGAAATATACACAATGAGTGGCTGTTTCCTTGCCCCCGTGGAGTTCTTAATGACGTTGATGAGCTTATAGTCCTTGTACTCGTGGATTTCATCGAAAGCACCGAAACTACAGTTCTTCCCATCCAACTTCTTACTATCGCTTGCGAGCGGCTGAATCTTAGAGATCGTCTTTTTGTATCGAATCTCATGCAGCCGTGAGTGAAAGTGTTTATCTAAGATCGGAGACTTCTCCACCATTGCCTTGCACTCTTCAAACATCTCCCTTGCCTGCTCCTTGGAGTTCGCCAATTGGTACACTCTTGCCCCATTTTCACCGTCTTTGGCACAAGCATAGAGCGATAAGCCCGACACCAGCGTGGTTTTCCCGTTTTTCCGTCCAATAAAAATAAGCCCCTCACGGAACCTACGATACCCTGTCTCTTTATGAACCCATCCATAGAGCGATCCAATCACAAAATGCTGCCAGGGTTGGAGCTCAATTCGTTTGTACTCCCCTTGTGAGGGTCGGCAATACTTTTCAATGAAACCGATGGGTCGAAGCGCTTTTTCTTCATCAAATCGGTACGGAAAATCGTCATTTTCTTGCTTTTTTAGATCGTTTTGATGCCTTTCACACGCTAATTTCACCTTTTCTGAGGCAATGATGTTGCCCTGAATCACCTCTTCTGCATAGGAGGTCGTCCAACATTTAGTAGTCGTCAAAGTCATCACCATCGTCGATTTCAACATCAATTTTCTTAGCGGATGATGGAGTCAAACAGAGCTCATTCAGTAGTTTGCGTTGCCCCTCAACGACCTTTAAAACCTTGTCCACGGACTTGTTTTCCCGCCACATTTCCTGTGTTCCATTGACGAAATGCTCCACCACACCGCGGTCTTTGATGTCTTTGAGGAGTCGTTCTTTGACCTGTTCAAGGAGCGCCATGTTCTCCACAATGAGGATCGTTCGCTCGTTTAACATCTTCTCTTTTTCAAGTTCACCCGCAACGATATGAAACAGATTTTTCGCCGCTTTGATTGTAATGTTTTTACTCGGTTTGAACCCTGTCACATCCTATACCCCCCCTCACATAAGAAAATGATCTGCGGTGAAAACGACGCGCCTCTGCCGGTCTCCAGCCCCTATCCCATCCGCTTTTTAGGGAGGGGGGATCACACCATCTCCTCATTCGCTACCGACCGTATCACTCTTGCTTTATACAACCTCCGCTTGTCCCTCTTTCCCTTCTCTGGATGGAGCTTGTTATGGCACGTGGCACACACACTCACTAAGTTGTCCGCATCCAACGCCCTCTCTGGTCTCTCCTTCAAAGGGTGAACATGATGCACGACTTCTGCTGGTGTGAGCTTCCCATTCCTCCAGCATCGTTGACACAAGTAATGATCCCTCGCTAGTACAAACTCTCGTGCTTTCTTCCATGCTCTACTCCTGTAGAAGGGCTCTGGTTTCTTTCTCACACTGAACACACCTTCTTCCTAGTTGGATCAGTGACAACCGATTCAAATCTTATGGCTCTTCTATACTTCCTTTCCGATAACCCCAACGATCCGGAAACTTCCTCTCTAACCTCCAAGCAGCCGCCCGCCAATTTTCTTGAGCTGCCCTTGTAATGACGGCAAGGTCTCTAACTTCTACTTCTGCCAAATGCTTTTCTACTGCGTCCGAAAACTCTTTATACCTTCCTGACTTCTCTCGTTCACCACGGCGTAACCAATCGTATAAGGTAGATTTGCTTATACCTGCATAGGCGGCTGCTGTCTCAAGATAGTTTCCCAGTCGTATCGCATCCAAAATCTTTTGTTGAACATCAGGAGTTAATTTGGTGGGTCGCGCCATCTGCTCTCACCGCCTTTTCCCCTGTCTTCTCCTCCCATCGACGCACGATCACATCGCAATAGACAGGATCCAATTCCAACCCATAGCAAAAGCGTCCCGTTTCTTCTGCCGCAATCAGGGTAGATCCTGAGCCGAGAAATGGATCCAGTACCACGCCTTCTTGTGGACACGAATTCTGAATCGCTTTTGCAGGAATCGCAATGGGTTTCATCGTTGGATGGTCTGCATTTCTCTGTGGCTTTTCACATCGCCAGATCGTTGTATTCTCTTCTATTCCAGCATAGACCACTTCATACGATGGAACCTTGACGACAACCGATTGATCATTGCTTGAGAATGTAAGAAGAGAATATCCATCATCCGTTTGAATGGTCAAAGGAATTGTCTCCTCAATCACGGTGGATTGCTTCCGCCCCCCAAACCATTGATGCGCCCCTCCGTTTTTCCATCCATAGAGAATCGGTTCATGCTTCCACTGATAATCTTGCCGCCCTAACACAAACGCGTTCTTTACCCAGATCAGGCACTGCTTCAACTCCCATCCTGTGTTGATCATTGCGGAACGAAAGTTGATGCCTTCCGAATCAGCGTGACAAATATAAATGCCGCCACCTACTCGGGTGACGGCTTGCATATTCGCAAATGAGTCATGAAGAAACTGATAAAAGCTCTCGCTGTCCATATGATCATTTTGAATCGTGAGCTTCCTCTCGGTGCTTCCCGTGTAATTCACGTTGTAGGGTGGATCAGTGAACACCATATCTGCCAACTGACCATCCATAAGGCGTTCAACATCTCCTTTATTCGTTGCATCTCCACATAAAAGCCGATGCCTCCCTAGCAACCATAAATCTCCTAAGCGTGTGGTCGGATCCTCGATTTCACTCGCAGCTTGATTCACATCAAAGTGATCTTCCTGTGGCTCTCTTGAATCAAGCACTTGACTGATCACTTCGTTAATATCAGATGAATCGAAACCGGTTACGTGAATATCCATCCCAGACAATTGAATCTCGCTCAAAACACCTACTAACTTTTCTAAGTCCCATTCCCCACTAATTTTATTCAAGGCAAGATTCAATGCCTTTTCTTTCGTCTCCTCTAATTCAACAACCGAGCATTCAACTTCCGCGATTCCCTGTTCCTTCAACACTTTTAATCGTTGGTGACCACCGACCAAATTCCCTGTGGTTCGGTTCCAAACCAGTGGCTCTACAAAGCCAAACTCATGTATAGACATTTGAAGTCTTTCTAATTCCTTATCACTCATTTGACGAGGGTTGTATGTCGATTCTTTGATATGTTCAACAGCGATTCTCTCTATCTGCATGCTGTCACTCCTATAATATTTATATCCTAACTCCTTCGGTTCATGTTTCCCACAGTACAGCCCCAACTAATTCCCTAACCGTCAGGATAGTTACAAGGACTCGGTTGTATTTGTGGCATCTTGCACACGTCCTTCTTTCTGCAATGTATATCGGAAATTTCCGCTAATATCTGGCTTGGGGTATATCGCCTGTACATTCCACCCATTTTCCAAGTACTCTTTCAGTCGCTCTACTCCGGTGATATTGATCATCCTATCGTCCGCAGTTCCTGACTTCCCTTTCGCTTTCAAAATGTAGTAGCACCTTCTAGAAGGCAACGTCTTCACATCATGGATAACCCATCCTCTTTCCTGATAGAGAGCGACCTCTTCCACATCAGTGAGCAATACCCATTGTCCATCCTTGCTGATCCTCAAAAGTGGTTTGATCTCATCCAAGCTATAGCGCACGTCCGATACACTGTTTTTAAGAATCTTCACTTCACCTTTCACCTCATTGAACGAAATCACAGTCAACACACCGATGCCCATAAACATCAGCAATGAAATATAAAAGTCCATTGTTCATTCCTCCTTTCGTTTTATCCCTGACACTGCGCCCAAAGCCCCTCGATCTCTTCCCTCTTGTCCCATATCAAAGATTCTCGCCCGCCGATTGTCATCTCCGTCCGTATCAACACTTCGTTCATGTCGTACTTGTACCGAAACATCATCGGCACATCTGTATCCAAGTCTCTACAGTACATATCCACAATGATCATACCGTCTCGCTTGTACAAATTGATCTCATCATAGTTAGCCAATGAGATGTTGTCCGCTAGGAAAAACGGAGGCACACCTTTGTCCGCAAGTAACCGTGCGATTTTCTTTTTGATCGCTTCCGTGGATTCCATCAAATCTCTCCTTTTCATGGCAAAACAAAAACACCCTCGCCATGAGAGTGCTTCGCTGTTTCGTTATTGTATTGGTGAGCCGCTAGGTTCCTCTTGACATCTCAACGGGCTTCCATCATCATCTTCATAAGATCTAACTGGAGATCCACCAACCGGATCAGTATATCTAAGCGGATTCCAGCCTGGCTCTTCACTGATTTTAAGCGGACTACCATCGAACTCTTCTTGGACTCTAACTGGTGATGAACCTTGTGGATCTTCAATTAATCGAATCATATTACCGCCTCCATATGTAAATTAATCACACGCCCTCTGTATCAATACGTTTGCTCTCAACAAGACCCGTATCAACAGGCTCTAGTGGATACCCGCCCCACTGTTCATTATAGGATCGTACAATCACAGAATGCACCACCTACTCTATAATCTACCTCTATTATATCTAAATTAAGTGATTTGAGCAAAAATTAAATCCTGTTCTCCCTACCCAAGCGACACTTGAGCGTTAAGGAGAAACAGGATTGTATTCTTCATCAATATATAACGTCCCAGCCACCCTTAGCGGCATACGATCACACTACCATAATAGCACGGTTTTCACGGTAATAGCGGTCAGAAACCGGTCAAAAAGCGGTCAGATCTGTACAATCAAAATCATCTTCACAAAAAGAAATATTAACCTTTCCTACATAAAAACAAATTCATAAGGAACTATATAGTTAATTAATCATGATAGCATCAGAAAAACACTCAACAGAAGGAGGGTTAAACAAGTAATGTTCAGGACATACAAGTTCAAACTTGAGCCGAATGTACAACAGACCAAAAACATTGAATTCAATTTAAATCTATGCCGTTGGTTGTACAACTCTTGTCTTGAACAACGGAGATTCGCATACACACGTAGAGGGGTTTCTGTCAACCGTCGTATGCAACAAAATGAGTTACCAGATTTAAAAAAGGAAATCACGGCATTCAAGGAAGTGTACGCCCAAGTGCTTCAAGAAGTCGTGGCTCGTGTGGACAAATCATTTCAAAACTTTTTCCGCAGAGTCAAACTAGGTGAAAAGCCAGGGTATCCACGTTTTCAAGGAAAGAAACGATACGACAGCTTCACCTATCCCCAAAGCGGATTCTCTCTCGAAGGCAAATACCTGAAGTTGTCTAAGATAGGGGATATACGTATTAAATGCCACAGACAAATGGAGGGAAAAATCAAAACCTGCACTATCGTACGAAAAAGTAATAAGTATTATGCCTGCTTATCCTGTGAAATCGAACCTACCAATCATACACACTTTACAGGTAAGCAAGTAGGGATAGACCTCGGAGTAAAGCATCTCGCCATCTCTTCAGATGGAGAATTCTTTGCTAATCTCAAACATCTTAAGAAGTCAGAGAAAAAGCTCAAACAGCTTCAAAGAATCGTCTCTAGGCGAAAAAAGGGTTCTAACAGAAGAAGAAAGGGAGTAAGTCAACTCGCTAAACTACATGAACGAGTGGCTAATCAGCGAAAAGATCTCGCCCATAAAATCAGCCGGAACCTTGTTGATCGGTATGATCTCATTGCCTTCGAAAAGCTTAATATCACAGGCATGGTTCAAAACCACAACCTAGCAAAAAGCATAGTCGATGTTGCATGGAGACAACTTGTACAGTTCACTACTTACAAAGCAGAATATGCTGGTAAGGAAGTGATCCAAGTGGATCCATACAATACTACGCAGTCCTGCTCAGCTTGTGGACAGATTGTCAAGAAAGCACTAAAGGATCGAATGCATGTGTGTTCTTGCGGTTATTCTGAAGATCGAGACATCAATGCGGCAAAAAATATCCTTCTGAAAGCCCTGGATAACATGCAGAAATCGGCATAAGCACCGCTTCTAGACCATTCCAATTTTGCGGTCGGGTAGACCGTCTAAGCTCGGTCAATATCTTGTCACTAGACGGGATTTCCCGAGAATCATCTCATTTTTCAAGAGGAGCAAGCATCCTAATCCCCATAATCACGGGCTTTTTTGAGGGTCTGATATATCCTCCTCATGAATATGGGGTGAATACCACGTCGCTCGAGTCGAAGCCTCCTCATGAATATGGGGTGAATACCACTAAGAAAAAAGGATGAGCGACGGCTTATGGTATATCCTCCTCGTGAATATGGGGTGAATACCACGTACGTGTATCAACAGAAGATCAGAACGAGGGTATATCCTCCTCATAAATATGAATAGAGCTTCGAAGGCTCTTCTTATATAGAAAAGCGATCCGCTCACTTTGAGTAGGATCGCTTTTCTCTCCTTAATAGCACTGTTTTCCTCGTAATAGCGGTCATATATATCCTTTTATCTGTAATTACTTAAGATACTCATCTAGAAACTCATCGAATGAATCGCATATGGGCTCTGCTGCCTCTGGATTATGTGAAATGAAGTAGTCAGTATCCAAAAATATGATTGTTGGGTCTCCGCCTCGATAATCGAAACAGAAGTGATTTTTGCCTACATCCCATGCAAAAGGGAAAATAAACTCAAACCCTTCATCATCTTCTAGTGCTTCTTTATATTTATCAATCATTTGATCAAGGGTAAACACTTTATAGAAGTACTGTTCTTCACCATCCTTCGTTATAATCTCAATTTCATCTTCAACCACAGCTCCATGAAACTCGGATAACCATTCGTAAAACCTGTTTGGAAAAGATATATTTAATGTTGATAAAGATTGCTTCACTTTGTGTACATCCAAACTCTTGTTTACTGATTCCCACATGCGTGACAGCCTCCTATTTCTTTTTCTTCTTTTTCTTTTTATTAATGTCATCTATTTCATCACTAGTCTCGCTTTGTTTTCCCCAAATGGCGTGCCCGCCAGTATGTCGTGCACTTTCATGAACATCTCTAGGTATCAGCTGCATTCTACCCGTATCTTGATGATGATGCCAAGTATAGTCTTTAGGACTACCTTTACCTTTTCTAATATCTTGCTTAGTTTTCTCAGGAAGGTCAAAACGGGTCTCCCAATCAGGATATTTTTGCTTAAAGAGCTCTGTAGCTAATGCCAATTGTTTAGGGCTTTTGCCCACAACCTTTTCATCAGGAATGTTAATCTCTGCCACTGTCCACTCGTCAAAAACCGGAAACCCATCATCATTATAATATACTCCGTTATGCAACTTACCAGCATATTTACTATTTACCAGGGGAATTTCCCTATCATCTGATGTTTCGGCTACTTTCTTAATGTCACCATTGGCATACTCAGAGTCTACAATATCATATGAAAAATCAGGGTCTCCAGGCTTAAGAGAGCTAAAATTCTTATCTTGTTTTTGATTGCCTGCATCTTCGTCTTCACAACTTTTACATGATCCTCTATCAAGGGCAGAATCAATTTCGCCTTGGGTTTCTCCAGCTGGTTCTCCCTCGAGGTAAGCAGAACCTACAATTGTAAATGGATTACGCGTGAGAGTCCACTTAGCAAGTGATTTAATATCTAATTTGGGTCGTTCAAAAACCTCATCAATAATGTCGCCAAAGTAGTCCGCCGACTCTTCTCCGAATTCTTTCCACCATGAATTCGTCGAATCTGTTTCATCATCGTGATCCAGTGGAGTAATCCCAATGATGCTCGATGAATAAGTTGCCTTCCCTAGCTCTCCAAGCGTAGGCGGGTCATTCGATGGAGAATAAATTAACTCATTATATGTTTTTTTATCTTTATCCCACTTCGTAACAATTTCTATCCCATCATCTTGTGCAGTATTATCTCCTGAGGATAAAATCGCTCCATTATGATCACTATTAGAGCCATTATCCTCTGGTGAGCTAACCTCACCCATCAAAGTCTGTTTAACCTTATTCTGTAATGCACGTGTTATATCATTATCCTCTGAGAACACATTGAGCAGAATGGTAGCAAGTAGTACACCTGCCATCAGGATGATAACATATTCAATTGTCGAAGAACCCTTGCTAGAACTAATAATATCTTTGAGTCGTTTTATCATCACACACCACCAAATACAACAATTGATGCATGAACAATAGAAGCTAGCAACGCAATAATAAAGAAGCCCACGACGGATGACAAAATGAGTACAATCACTGACTTCCAGAATTTTATGCTGTGAGCTTTACTTAACCCTATGAAAAGAAGAATAAGCGTATGAAAAAATGCTAGAATATGAAGCACGGAAACGATTAAATGAATGTAAAACCGTATAGGCTGGTCAACACGCATACTCCCATATGCATGGTAGTAAATAAACCCTTTCGTAAAAAAATTACCGTATATAGCGATTTCAATTACCCATAAAATCAACGTCATTATCAGGGGAAGGGATGCAAATAAGATCATCTGATAAATTCTCTTCCATGTGCCTTCACCTTTAAGCATATTGCCTATCCACTTGAACAAAGGCACAAAAACAACGATTAATACAAGACCATTTAGTAGTCCGTTGAACAAAACTGTTGCTAGTACTTGTAGCAAGTCTAGATTTAACCCTATGTAGTTTTTGAATGCGCCGTTGAATGCAACTACCAATCCCAAGAGGTATGTTAATAGAAACAGCTTCCATAATGGTATAGACTCATTGTTTAACTCCTCAAAAAAAGAGCGAGGAGACAATAAAAAGTTTCGCATTTTAGACAGCATATACAAGTAGCTCACCTCAAAAATAGTAATAATATTTACTTTCTTAAAGAGATATTATAGCATTTGTTGGTATAACATGGAAGTATAATAATTCCAGTTCCACACACAAAAGGATATGAGTAATAGTATCTATAAGGTATTCAAATACCTTATAGATACTATTACACAACCTACCCGCCCCCTCACACAACCCCCAACATCACCGCCATCTTCCGCATCGCTTCCTTCTTAATCCTCCTATACGTACTCTCACTCCACATCAACCTCGCCTGCACCTCTTTATCCAGCCGATTCTGCATGTACCGTTCCTCTAACACCAGCCGCTCATCAATATCCAACACAGCCAATGACCGCTCAATCCGCTTCACCTCTACCTCCATCCACTCTAGCCGTTCTCTCTGTTCTGTTCGCCGAATCCCATATTGCTCTGTGGTCGACACATACGCACTATAACCAGGGCTTGTCCGCTCTTCATAGACAGGGGTGCAAGACGGGAACTCTTCTTCCATCTGCAAGGTTGCTTTCCAGGTACGATAGTTTTTCAATAGCTCCTCTACCTTTCGCCGATGCACAGGCTTCTTGTTCGCTGCTTTAGTCCCTGCTGCTACCGATTCCATACCTGCACCCCCATATTGGATTAATTGTAACGGTTACTTATATACCGGATAGTCGATCTCTACTTCCAACTCATCCATCCCATTGTCTCTACAAATCCTGTAAATCATGTTCGACTGCTTCTCTGCCCATCCAATATCCGTCGCATACTGATGTACCCCTGGATTCGCTGGATTGTACAACATCTTATAGAGCGTATCCTGATCATGGCTGGAATACGTATACCAGTCAGAGATGCACTTGGCTCCGCCAATGATCGCCTTCTTCACGTTGTTCCAGTTCTTCTGTTTCGCGAATGCGGCACCGAGATTTGATGCGTCGCCATCATATGCCGCTAATCCAAACACATTGTAATACCCTTCATAGTCCTTTACCGTACCATTTGCCAGCGCACTTGCCCCGTGGTTCGTTTCCAGAAGCGAGTGTGCAATCAGATACACTGGATCCACCCCATATATGTCTGCCGCCGCCTTAAATGTGAAACCTGTCCCTTCCAACGAGCCCTTTCCTATCAACGCCTGATCCAACTGCTCTATGCTGACATCCATCTGTTTTGACAATAGAATGTGTTGGAAAATCTTCGAGGGCGACATCGTATTTGACGGCGACACCTTCTCTATGACCTCTTCTAATGTCGCACTACGGAATCCGCCCAACTCATCATCCCATACGATCGCTCCATTCGTGCCATACTCCTTGTGAATCTCACTTGCCTGCTCCACTGTCAAATCACAAGATGTAAACCCGAATGATCGCAACTCTCCGCTCAACAACTCTCCTACTTTGAATCCCACCCCCCATCATCTCCCTTTTAATTTAACTCTCGCATTCCTTTCTGGTTTCAATCCTCCATCAATCCTTTGTATAAATCCCAGTCGATCTCCCCTACCGTCCTGTACCGATACCCACACACCCGACACCTTCAAATTCACCTCCCGATCCTCCCCGCAAACCTCGCATCTATTCTCGAATGCCACGGGATTATAGTAGATGACGGTCATTCAATTTACCTCCCCTACAGTGACTTCTGCTCGTTCTTCTGCCTTGGAAATAACAGATACCTTCTCAATCTCCAGCCTCCGAACTTGTTTGTCATCCTCGTACGCAATCCCGTTCATTCCGTCCAGAATCGACTTACTGTAGTTGTCCACGTCGCCCTCTCTCTTGCCATGCAGGTACACCCTTATTTCCACCCTCACAGGGGCTTTCGTGGGACGGACACCCGCCCCTTTCGCCGCCCATCCCACGTTGTTCTTGTATGCGAGATATCGCTTGGCATTAGGTCGTGTCCATTTCCCCCTCTGCGTCATCCGCACCGCTGGGACAGGACGACCCACTACCGTGAAGCTAATCATCCCATCACGCACAAATCGCCGACTCTTCTTTCCTTGTTTGAACACTTGAAATCCGTAGCGTTCAACCATTGATAATCTCCTCCTCAGTGGCTAATCTCAGATACTTCGTTGCATAATAACCCCTGTAACCTTCGAGTAAAACAACCATGGTATCTTCAGTCCATCTCTGCTCATCCGATCTACAAATCCACACCTTGCCACGGAATTTTTTCAAATCCGCCTCCCCACACCCGTACATGACCACCCGATCACCTGTCTTCAGCATTGTTCTGCTCCCCCTCTTTCCTTGTAGCTGACCCACCGCTCCAGAAATTCGTCAGCTTCATCTCCCAGCAAGACAATGATGTTTGCCCATTCCTCATATTCGAAATCCCATCTTGAACACTTCAAAATGACCAAGACCTCATTCTCAATCGTATTTCCTCGGTTCACCCAAGCCACATCTGCTAGGGAGAATATCTCATTCACACCTCGGAAGACCATAGACACAGGTTCCATCCGCTCACCTCAGATCAAATTTAAATGTCGATAGGTCTGCCTCCTCGATCTCGTTCGGGCTCATCCGTCGCCACCGCCCTGTGACTCTGATAAAAGACTCCTCATCTCTTATCTCAATGATCTCAAGTATTTTGTATATCTGTTCTTCATCCTGGTTCTTATAGACGACATCACCCTTCTTAAGTCTCGAATAGTTCAACATTGGTCGAGTGAATGTTTCCGGTTTATATTCGTCAATCCAGTTAATCTTCATTTCTTCCTCCCCTCATGTCCTCCACCTCTACCGAATGCATTCCTTTCTTCTGCACTTGTGGGCACTCAACCTCATCGTTTCGCCAATCCTTATACCTCAGCGCCTCTTTCAAACCGTGAGAGAGCTTGTAATACTCCCGCCATAGGCAAAGAAAAAATTCTTCTCATAGCAGAGTGCGCCTCCACTAGGATCTGACTCAATAATACGTATCCCTTTCTTCTCAATTGTGTGCCTCATCCAATATTGGCTCAAGATCCTCCAGGCGGAAAGTCACCTCTACACCCCCTTCTCAAAGTAAGCCATTGCTAATGTCCAAGTAACTAGAGCAATTGATGAACCGACGAACATGATTAGGAGCAAAATTACGGAGTCATCACTTAAATCCGCATTCCCTATAGAGAAATAAAACACGACGGAAGCTACCATGAATGCGATTATCAGTACTTGAAACACTTCCACCTCTTCACGCCCCTCTCGCTCCACGTTTTCGTCTGCTGATCCGCCCTTGCCGAGCCAAGTCCATAACAAGTAGCGTCACCTCGTCTGGGTCTCTGTCCAGCGTCTTTGCAATATCGTGAAGGCTCTGTCCATCCCGCCACATCTCCACCACCTGTGGTACCTCCGCTTCGTCCCAAACAAAATCGAGGTCTTCCAACGCCACATACAACAATCTGCGCTCAAACGGTGTAGCAACAGGCATCTCTCTTCCAGTCATCTATCTATTTCCCTCCCCATAAACGATAGTCTGGTCCCTGTACGGGATAAATTCGACCATGTGACATCCCAAACAGCCTCGATGTTGCTCCTCCTCCAATCCGCTCTTCTAGGGTCTCTGAATCCTCGTTTGAGCTGTAGATAATCGGCAACTTGGATTTATATCGCTCATTGATGATTTGAAAATACATGCTTTGTTTTGATTCGGTCGGGTTGCTCTTACCGATGTCATCCCAGACTAAGACAGGAACCCTTGTCACCAGCCCTAGAATGCGATTCATCTCCACTCCCCCGTCACCGATCATCTTGGACTGCATCAACTCGTCCATGAATAACACGTCTGAGATGATCAACACTCGCCTCCCCTTTGCAATCAAGTCCTTCGCCATCGCCACTTGAAGATGCGTTTTCCCTAGCCCATAGTTGTTATGCTGTTTCTTCTTCTCTCTTCTCTCAGAAAGATTCTTGATAGATTTCATCCTCTGCTCACCGAACTTAGCAATAAAACCGATGCTTCGCCGATGCTCGTTCTTATCTTGTAATAGCTTAGGAAAGTCCCTCAAGTATTCCTGAGACGCATTGTACAGTGTTTTCTGCGCCCCGTTGCTCACTTTGTACTGATCAAACCAAGCCTCTTTGAATTCATCGGGAATCATCGCTGCATGAAGCCTCTGCTTGGCTTGCTCACGAATCGAACATTCACACTGCCCAAGGTACTTCCACCTATCATCTGGATCGAGAAGGTACCCCATCCCCTTACACGTTGGGCATTTAGTTCCCGAAGAGTCCGTCGAACTGGTCGTAGTATCCCTGTCCCGTTTCTTCTGCTTGAGCGCTTCGACCCTTGCCTGCAGTTGTTCCATCATCGGAGCTATGCTCTTCATCCCGTCTGCCTGCATGAGACCCTACCTCCTTCGCTTTCATGGCTCGAATGACCGTGTCACAGTAAGCAAACGACTTGATGCTATCTCGTTTATGCTTCGGCTTGTAGTGGTCAAAGGCATGGTCAATCCCTCGTCTAACCTCATCAAGCGTAAATTTATCGTCGATCAACTCTTGAATTAATTGCATATCTTTTGCACACAACAGTGTCCCTTTGTTCCGTCTCTGAATAAAGTAAGCTTCTATCTCTTGATTCATGATTGGCGTTGATGGAAGATCATTGTCCAACCAACGATCATCGTTTTGTTGTTTTGTTGGTTTGTTTTCTTTTCTTTTTTCTTCTCTTCCGTTAGTTTCTTTTAGGAGTGAGCCCTCACTGAGTCCTCCGTGAGTATTCAATGAGTGATTATCGTTGGATTCTTCAACCTCTATTTCTCCTCTCTCTTCTACCGGATTTTCAAGTGGATCTGCTTTACTAGGGGCAGGTAATTTTGATGCGGTTGAGCGATTTATTGTTTGATGCTTCGAGAAATTAGGTAATTGGATATAGGTCTGTCCATCCACCTTATATGAATGGATCATTCCTTTATCTTCAAGCTGTTTTAACCATTCACTGACTTGTACATGAGTGATGTGTGAGTCATACGGAAACAAAAGTGAGCTAATCAATGCAGGGTGTCCGCTCAGTCTTCCTTCATCGTCTGCATTGCTTATCAAGCCCATAAATGTCATCCTTGCCATCGGTTCGCACGTGCCTAACTTTTCATCCGTCCAATAGTTGGGGTCAATCATTCGTTTCCGAGCCATTTTCTTTCCCCTCCCCCTAGATGAGGGCGACCGTAGCCGCCCTTTGCTTACTTAAATCCGTGTCAGCTCCCGTGCGTACACAATTCCAATATTCGTACATCCATAGACCACTTCGTCATTCTGTCGACTCACCCAGCGCACCCCGCATTGCTCCTTGACACCCTCGACTACCAGCTTGTCCCCTCCCTTTAGATAATTCAGTCCTTCTCCCTCTCTATCGAACGTCCAGCGCACCTTATACTCATTTAATCCCATTGATCTACCCCCTCTAGTAGAAATAGCTCCTCCAGTGCCCACTCGCTTCCCCTCACAAGGCTTGTAATTGCCTCAGTTTCCCCTAGCGCACATGCCTGTTTAATTGCTATTAAGTCACTTTCTAGCATTTCGTAGTAGTAGAGCCTCCGTTCAGATAATGGCGTATCTTTTATAAGCTGATTCCCACCCCACTCCTGCATCTTCCTCCACCTCCTATAAGGACTCTTGTGCCGCTCGAACGGCTTGTCCAATCTTCATGCCTTTGTATAGAAGCCTATACTCCCCTTGGTAGTGGTTATAGACTTCCCATCTGTGTTTACCTTCACGGATCATCGTCCAGTGATCGAAGTGTCCATCCTCGCTGACAAGCTGAAAGTAGAACATCATCCCGTCGTAACGGCTGTGCGACTCATGGGTTCGAATCTCACTCATTGAGCCCCAACACCTCCGCTACCTCGTCCTCTTTCGGATCACTCACATCCAACACTTCAACTTCTTTCGCTTCGGCTTCATCTTCCTCAGATGGTGGTGCTATTAGCTCAAGTAGCTCCTCCTTGGTGTTGCTTTTGATATGCCCAATGAGCTCGTCCATTTCTGCTACAGTCGGCTCTCTGTCTCCAGGGTCTATGATCACATTGAGAAGCTGAACGATCTGTTCATCTGTGAGCCCCTTGTTTCGTCCGATTTGAAGGGCTTCTTTCTTCTTGAGAACGAGCGGATCTTGTTTCGACTGTTGTTGTGGTCTCTGCTGTTGATGCTGGTACTCTTGATGGTTGATCTCCTCGGCGGATACTTCACCGAATCCCACCAAGTCGAGAATGGCACGGTTTTTCGCCCTCGTAATTGCGTGCGCTCGGATGTTGTGGATGGTTTGCTGCTTCTTTACTGGTTTTCCTTGTCTGTCTACCTTTTCATCAAAGGAGCACGCCCCATCTGCCTCTTGATATGCCCCGGTTCCAAGATGGACGGCTCTTGCTTTTGCTAGCCAAGCGATGATCTTTCCATCTTCCTTCAAAGGCTCATCTTGGACAATTTCACACGATAGATTGAAGAAGCGTTGAACCTTGCGAACAAAGGATTTCTTGGGGTGACGTTTTTCTCCGATCTTTTGAAAGTCCTCATCCTGTCCTATCTTCTGTTTCAGCTCTTGATAAAGTCTGAACTGATTTACCGTCTCTTCAACTGATCCCGCTGGGGTAATCAGTCCAGCGGGTTGTTGCTGTTCAATGACTTGGACGCTATTCTCCTTGCTCATTTGACCTCGCCCCCAGCGGCTTTACAAAGTAGCTCGTCCAAACAGTCGTCACACACGTACAACTTTTCCCCGACTTGCGTGATGTGCTCTTCTTCCTCACAGTAGTAGCAACCGCTCATCAGAACATCCCTCCTGGATCTGTTTCGCTCTCTACAGACGGTTTTAACTCTCCCCAGCCCGATCTCCAGTCAACCATATACTTATAGTCGTCAATCCGTTTTACTTTCACGCTCCACATACCATAGCTGTAGGGATCATATCCCGTCTCGCAAACGATCTGAAAGACAAGCCTGTTGATCGATTCCTTGTCAACTATCCTCTCGTAACAGTTGACCCATACTGTATGTTCTAAATGTCCACCACTGTCGCTATAGCAAGTACACGTTAGTTGATCAGTAATTTCCATCTCCACACTCCTCAATCGCATGTTGTCCATGAACCCCACGTGACAATGTATTGATCCTCCTTCATTCTCTCTACTACCACGTTGAACATGTCGTATCCGTATGGGCTATATCGAACGGACTCAGCTACTTGAAAAGCAAATCTATCAATAGACTCTTTGTCCTCTTCAATTGGATCGCTAACCGTCACATGCGCCTCATGTTGCAGGTATCCTCCGATCGAAACATAGCGCTTATTGTGATGGGTGACTTCGAATGTGGCTGTTTTCAAGTGATCATCTCCCATTCTCAGTAGGCTGACGATACCCTCAATGACATCTCCGTCACTTATGACGGAAAAACATACAAAGAGAGTAATTGGAAAAGTTTAAAAAGGATGTTGTTCGAAAAGGCACTGATCCCCATCATTGTGGGTATATTGTGTATCATCATCACGTCAATAGTGAAAGATTGACTCAGCGGCGGTTGTCCATAAGACATTGGATCACAAGTGAAATCAAAACTGCTATTACAAAGTTGAGCGCAATCAAGGCTCCGTCAGTCATACACCCCATGAGTTAAGCCTCCTCTTGTCCTATCACTTGAAATATGATAGGATTCTGTTAGTTGAACTTTTGGAAGCTCAAGTTTCCGCTACCGCTCCAATCGGTGGCGGTTTTTCATTTGTTCCAGGCTCTTTTGGCGTAATTGATTCATCTGTTCGCTCCAACTGAGCTTGCGCCATTCCCCAACCTTGACGTTCATTTGATCACCTCCCTTTCTTTCTCGTTCTTTTTAATAAGCTGATGTGCACATGCTTCACTGCACAATAGAAACTCCCCATCGTACAGTTCAAAAAACTCCTCATCCACAGCTCTCATAGATATTCGAATCCACCAAGCGTTGCAATCTTTCTCCGTCTTCCCACAGATGTCACATTCGTAGTACGTTCCCATTGCCATGTGACCAGCTCCTTTATTGTGCTTTTTGCTGATTGAGCATCTTGTCCGCGACACGAATCGCATCATCCAAGCGATCAACTCTTGATAAGTACTCCGGCATGGTCAGCTTCTTGATGCTATGTTTGTATTTGTAGTTCTCAATCAACATGGTCAGGTTGGTACGATACGCTGTGTTAAACGCCTGCCTGAAATCATGCCACCCTTTCTGGAAGCCTAGTCCATTATCTGTCGAATACTTCCTCACCATGGCGTTTAAGCGTTGTTGCGGATCACCAATGGTATCGAGCTTGTCCAAGTTGTCGATACGATGATGCGCTGCCTCTGCTTTGTCCTCCAATCGTTTGATTCGCTTCTCGTTGTCGACGTTCTGTTGAGCGAGCATCAGAATCAATTCAGATTGGCTCGGTTGTTCCTTTTGATATTGTCCGGTTTTTCGGATGGTTGGGATAACTTCATGTGTAATCCACCGTTTGAATGTTTTCGCTTCGGGTTTGCGACTTCTCAGGATGAGTGTATATAGTCCTGGTTCATTGATAGCAGCTACTTCTTGCTTGCCTCCAAGGGTGTCCACTAATACCGACCCCCTTTCATCATCATCCAATCGATAAACGGCATCCCGATGATTGCTAATATCCAGCACCTCACATACATCCTTAGCGACAAACCAAGGTTCCCCGTTTTGGGTGAGCGTTCTCACATCTGAACCGTTGTAGTCGAACACTCGCTGAAGCTTGTCCATCTCCTCATCTCCCTCCTAGGCTCGTCCACTGTGCCGAGCCGAAGCTCGGTCATATCTGAAGGTCACAATCAATGGCGTTCACTTTGGATTAGGTTCATTTTTCTGTTCGTTTTGAACAATACTCCTATAGCAGGAAGACATTGCATTGTTCAAATTAAGAACAAATGGATTTTTCTTGGCATATTCTTCACGAAACCACTCTTCTTGCTCTTCATCACTCATCCATGAAAATATAGAATGTACTATGCAGCGAGTATTCCCAAATTTATATTCTTTAGGCTTTTTATAGTCTGAATTACTTTCCTTCATTTTGAATCCCACCTGCTTTGTAACCTCTATGGGATATCTTATGTGATGTGGACATAAGTACAGGCATTCAAATCCTCCTATTTTCATGCAATCGTATGATTCTTTTCGCATCTAGTCTCTTCAAAAAAATTTTCCCACCTAAAGCCTAAAGCATTTGCTACTTTTTTTGCTGAAGTAATACTGGGGTTCCTAATACCTTGCTCGTACTGACTGTAAGTTGATCTATGCACTCCAGCTTTATCTGCTATATCTTGTTGCGTATATCCCTGGCTCTTTCGAATATCTACTAGCCATTTCCGTTTCATTAACTCATCATGCCTCCCTGTATGTTTCTTTTCGCATCATTCATTAAATTCATTATATGATGCGAAAAGAAACAAGTCAACAACATTTTTGGTTCTATTCGAAACTTATTTTCCGTTAAAATCCAATCCTTTTCCCTTTACTTGATGCTATTAGCATCATATAATGATGATATGCCTATATAGACTTGGAAGGAATGAATTCAATTGAAACTTGGTGATCGGCTTAGAAAGTTACGCAGTAGACGAAAAATATCGCAACAGGAACTTTCTCACCGTTTAAATATAAATCGAGTCACATACAGCCAATATGAAACCAATCGCAGACATCCTGATTACGAGACTCTGCAAAAACTGAGTGAGTTTTTCTCAGTTTCTACAGATTATCTTCTGGGTCGCGAAGAACACCAACCCACTCTTTTGAGCATGGAAGAGTTTCTTGATCAAGATAACATCATGTGGGATGAGAACACTCCTGCACATCCTGAAGGAATCGAGTATTTTAAACAGCTTTTAAAGCTCGCTAAATTAGAAGCCCAAAAAAACACAAACGATAATGAATCGAAATAGGTGAGATTAATGAACAGACCAAAGAATCTCGATGTATTTATCTATCTCCGCAAATCACGAACAGATGAAGAAGAGGAGCGAAAAGCTATTGAGGAAGGTAATCATTTTGATACTTTAGATAGGCACCGCAAACAACTATTAGATCTTGCGCGTAAAGAGGGGCACTCAATCATTGAGATTTTTCAGGAAGTGGTATCCGGAGAATATATCATCGAGCGACCTGAAATTCAACGCATGCTTCGCCAAGTAGAGTCTGGAGCAGTCGAGGCAATCTTAATTGTGGACTTAGATCGTTTAGGGCGTGGTGATATGTTTGACATGGGCAGTATTTATCGTGCTGTTCAGCATAGTGATACTTTAATAGTTACTCCTAATGAGATTATAGACCCAAACGATGAAGGCGCAGAGCTTCTTTTTGGAGTTAAATCACTTATTTCTCGTGAAGAATTAAAATCCATCACAAAACGAATGCAAAGAGGCAGGATTGCTTCAGTCAACGAGGGGAAATCCATCTCAAAGAAACCCCCATATGGCTACCTACGGGACAACAATCATAAATTATACCCTGATCCAGATACAGCCTGGGTCGTCAAAAAAATATTCGAGTTGTGCGCTACAGGCTTCGGCAGATTAAGTATCCTCAATGAATTGCAAAACTTAGGCATCCCTAGCCCTGGTAACGCTCCCTATTGGAATGTAGTTACTATAAAAAACATACTGATGAACGAAGCCTACCTTGGACACATTGTATGGGGGAAGACTAAGTTTAAGAAAATAAATGGAAAAACAACCTCAAAAAAATTACCAAAAGAAAAGTGGAATATAAAAGAAAACGCTCATGAGCCCCTAATCGACCAAGAGTTATGGGACAAAGCTCATGCCTCGTATGGTCTGGATAGCCCACGAACTAAACCAGGCAAGACCTTGAAAAACCCATTAGCTGGAGTTCTCTACTGTCGTATTTGCGGATACTCAATGCATAGAAAATCAGATAAAAACAACTGCGCCATGGTTAGGTGCTTGAGCCCTGGCTGTATAGGTATACAGAAGTCAGCCTTACTAAGGCTAGTGGAAACTAGGATCTTAGAATCTGTAGAACAGACAATAACGAGTTACAAATTGGGTGCAGTAGAAACTCAAGAAGATGATTCTTCACTTTCCATGAAAAAAGCCGTGATTATCAAGAAAGAAGGAGAGATTAAAAAACTCCAGAACCAAAAAGAGAAATTGCATGACCTTCTCGAACAAGGAATATATGACGTTAGTACATTTTTGGAGAGACAATCTAAGCTTACCGAAAAAATAAAGGCAAACTCTGACCATATAAAAAACCTCAAAGATGAGGTTGATCTGAAGACAGAGAGTCAAAAAAAACAAAAAGAATTAATACCTAAATTACAAAATATAACTGATAGATACGAAGATACAACTGATGTGGAAGAAAAAAACAAGCTACTAAAGTCGGTGATTAAAAAGGTTTTGTTTAGTCGAACAAAGCGAACAAAGAAGGATGACTTTGAGTTAGAAATATTCTTCCACATATAAACCCTCACAGAGCCTCCATACTTTTCTTCAGAACTCCCCTAAATCAAACGGGTATCATCTAAATCTAAATACTGTCTCGTTCCTTCCTCGATATCTAACTATGCTTAACAAATCCCATCGTGTCCTCCTGTTGGAAATGGGGATGAAGTCCCTTGGCAACATTGCTCGTCAATGTGCTGTTGTACGCCCCCAACTCGGGGCGATTACGAATGTAGGCGAAGCTCACGTAGGAAGCCTTGGTGGGATGGATACTGTCGTCAAAGCTAAGCAGGAACTGATCAACGGTATGCGTAAAAACTCCACGATCTTTCTCAATGCAGATGACAAACGTTCCACTAAATTACAAACAAATCGCTATCCTGGGACTGTAAAAACATTTTCTATTCATAATAAAGCGCATCTGCGGGCTAGTAACATCCGTTATACAACCAAGGGAATGTCCTTTCATCTCACCATGAATGGAGTCAAGTGCGGGGAAATGACTGTCCCCATGATCGGGGTTCACAACGTATACAATTGTTTACCGGCCATTGGTATCGCAACAGAGATGGGGTTGTCGTTAGCGGAAATTCGTAGTGGTCTGCTACGAATGAGTGCTCCCAAAATGAGAATGCAACCAATTTCCGCAGGTAGAGGTAGACTGTTAATTAACGATGCATGGAATGCTAGTCCCTCTTCCATGAAAGCAGGAATGGAAGTATTTGCGCAAATTGCTCCTCATCGACCCGCCATCGCTGTTTTAGGCGATATGCTCGAGCTAGGTGCTCATTCTTCCTATTGGCATAAGCATATAGGTAAAATGGTCGCCACCATGCCTCTCTATCGGCTAGTTACCGTCGGCACCCATGCCAAAAAAATTAGTGATACAGCCATTCAAAACGGATTTGCTCGCAATCGCGTGATTCACTTTCAAAGTTCCAATCAAGTTGCCTCCTACTTGGCCCGCGTCGCACCTGAAAAAGCCGCAATATACTTTAAAGCCTCGCGCAAATTTCGTTTCGAAAATATCATTCGATCACTTCTGCAACGGCATAACTAAACCCCTGCATCTATATAGCAGGGGTTTTTCTTTGTACTTTTTACTATTGGTTAGTTGCTTTCTTCAATTGATCATCACAACTGATCAATGACCGCGTCAACTGTATCTCCTTTTTTGCTACCTCTTCCCAAGAAAACTTTTCTTGCACTCGTTGACGGGCCGCTTTCCCTAGCTGCTCTGCCTTTACAGGGTCATACAACAATTCGATACATGCTTCTGCTAGGCGCGTCTGTAGCTCTTTTGGTTCAATGAGGATCCCGTTCTTCCCATGCTGAATCACCTCTGGAATCCCACCATTTGTCGTTGAAACCACAGGCAAACCCGTCGCCATACCTTCTAAATTTACAAGACCGTACGCTTCACTCCCACGTGAAGGGGTAACAAGCAGATCCGCAATTTGATAATAGGTGACTAATTTCTCATGAGCAGTCGCAGTAATCCATGTCACATCACCTTTTACACGCTCCATTCTTTTCCTTACCAGCTGGAGATAGCGCGTTTCTTTATCCCCACTATAGTGTGTACTACCCACCACGAGCAGGTGGGCATCAGGATGAGCTTTTTTAATCTGCGGAAATACATCAAGCAGTACGTGCACACTTTTTTGTGCGATAATTCTGCCCACATATAAAATCACTTTTTTGTTGGCGATCCTCAGTCTCTCCCGTACCGCTATCCTTTTCTCATCCTCCTTATCTATCGGATGAAATTGATCTACATCTACCCCGAGTGGCAACACATCGATCTTAGGAAGGCACATTGGAAAACGCTCCGCTATTCTCCTCTTCATAAACTCACTGTTTGTCAAAATCAGATCACATTGCGCCAACTCTGCTCCAATCGTCTTCGGCTTCCCATTGGGAGGACGAATAAACGTTTCTGAGTGTAGATATAATACGATCTTCGCCGACGGACACGCTCTCCGAATAGCAGAAATAAACAAAGGGCGATTTTCGATTTGAATTACTTCCGGCTGTAAACGCACTAATTCTGCTGTCACCTGCTTGAGATAGAGGGAGGTGGGGCTGATGCCAGTCTGAAACGCAATTGCTTTTCCTAAAGGCGGAACATTTTTTCCGAAAACCGTAACCGGATATTCCCCCGCTTCACGGGAGACCCGTTCACGTACAGAAATCTCGACCGATCCTGCCCCAAGTCCTTGCATTGGTAAATTACCAGGTGTTACGACGGCTTTTCCTCGTCTTTTCTCCTCTGTACACTCATACTCTTCTTTTTGTTCCGCTAGGTAGGCCGCATAAGCCATCGGATACTCAAAAGTACGATTCCATAACTGAAACTCACGCGCTTGCCGGAACGTAATACGTAAATCCCGCCCATTCACTTCGATGATCCATACATTGCCACTGTGATCAATCCCCACATCAAAGCCCAGATCTGCTAAGCCCGCATCCATTTCACCCAGTTGATCGGCAGCTCGAAGTACGACTTCATCAATTTTAGCCGAAATCTCCTCAAAGGAATAAGCACTTAAGTGATAAACGGATGAGAAAGGTAGCGCCCTTCCCCCAACTGATACATTGGTTGCAATCCCACTGCTCGGTCCTACTTTAGCTACTTGCCCTGCCACTTGCCACTTCCCTTCTCGACCACGCAAAGCTGATACACGCAGATCATACGGACATCCTTCTAGGCTGGCGAGAGGAATGGCTTGTTGCACAAGATATTTCCCTTGCTTCATCAATTTATGTTGAAGTTTTCTCCAATCTGATGATGCCAATATACGTGTTGGCGTTTTCCGGGGGTACGAAACACGTACTTTATCCCCGCCTACTCTTTCTACTTTCACCAGACCGATCGCCAAACTTTTATTCGTTGGTTTCAAATAGACACAAGAGTAGGTATCCAATAACCGCTCCGACTCTTCCAAAGTAAGGAGTGACGTCTCTGGCAAGTGCGGCTTTATCTCAGGGTTTTGTACTAATTTAGAATATACATCCCACTTATCAAGGCGATTATTAGCATTGTACAACGTAAGTCCATGAAGCGACTTCAACTGAATCAACTTTTTGACAGATTTACCGAAAGGTCGCGTGCGATGGTGTATCCAACGTGGTAGTGGAAACATACGAGATTCGTAATGTCCCGCCCCTGTTCGTATATAAGCACGCACTTCTCTGCGAGAAAACCTAATATCATCAAGTGAGAAAAAGATTGGCTTGACACCGTGCTTAGATCCATATAGATCATAGAGGGCAAAGGATTCATATGGGGAACACCCTTTTAGCCCGTTTTTCAAGGTGCCCTTGCTGACCAATACACCTACAATCTGTGCCACGTGATCCCCTCCTTCTTCCCTATATCCATATGCCATACAGGACAAAAGGAACGGGCGCTCCCCGAAAAAACAATAAAAATAGACAGGCGCATAATAACGCTGTCTATTTTTCACTTAACCCATTTATAAAAAGAAAAATTGCCGGATTCATAGTTGGCAGCTGGTTGTGCAGAGGTTTGATATAACATACCTTGCTGACGAAATTGCTTAGTATGTTCAATCGCAGCTTCTGCTGAATTAATCCCTTTTTTCTGCCATTCTAACAAGATACGGTCGATATAACGAAATGATATTTTCCCACAAAATACTGCCTCTCTCAAAGCAACCCGAATTACATCCTCACGGTACCCATCTTCATCGATCCACTGAGCCAACGTCTCACATTCCATCGGTGATAAAGGACGCCCAAATTCGTGCTCAAATAACTGAAATACGCTTTGATAGTCAGCTTTTTCCTCAGATACCCCTACTTTTTCTTCGCGCTCCAGAATAAATTCCGCCAATCGTTGGTAAAGGGGTAGCAGATGATACTGTTCACTATGAAGCCCTTGCTCATCTACGCTCTTTTCGATTGTAAGAAACCCTTCACCAATTAAGGTGTGTAACCAACCTACAATCTGATCTGCTGCTACACTCATCCGGCCCTCCAGTTCTGCTACTGTCGGGAAAGAATTACCTTCTTTTTCTTTGAAGTGGATGAGTTGTATCAGCAACATCACTTGACCTTCTGAAAGCCCCAATTGAGCGTACTCAGATATAAGCAATGCGGGTACGGATACATTCCCCTGTTCCAAGATCTGTACTACCGTAACCACAGCGCTATTTACATCTTTCATCGTTCCCACCTCTTACTCTTACTATAGCAACCACAAAAAGAAAAAAACAGGCTTGAAAAAATAAGACGCATCGGGTTCCCCGATGCGTCAAGCCATAACACCCACAATCTGATTTTCTACTCTCAGATTATAAGAAATGGTTCAAAATCCCTACCCTATGGATACATCCGATTGAGCATACGTGGGAACGGAATCGCTTCACGTACATGTTCCAAACCGCATATCCAGGCGACTGTGCGCTCCAAGCCAATCCCAAATCCCGAATGGGGGACAGAGCCGTATTTACGTAAGTCAAGGTACCACTGATAAACATCTGTTGATAGTTTGTGCTCAGCAAACCGCTGTTCTAATAAGGCAGGATCGTCAATACGTTGACTACCTCCGATAATTTCCCCGTACCCTTCAGGCGCAATCAAATCCGCACAGAGAACCACCTCAGGTCTTTGTGGATCGGGCTTCATATAAAACGATTTTAACTCTGTCGGGTAGTGCGTAATAAAAACAGGTCGATCATAGCTTTCTGCAATCTTCGTCTCATGCGGGGAACCAAAATCATCCCCCCACGTAAATTCGAACCCTTCCTTATTAAGGAATTCCACTGCTTCATCATATGTAATACGAGCAAAGGGGGCTTTTATCTGCTCCAGCTTAGAGACGTCACGCTCCAATGTATTTAACTCCGATCGACATGTTTTTAACACATGATCTACGATATGACTGAGGAATTCTTCTTGCATCACTAAGCTCTCTTCATGTTCCACGAAAGCCATCTCCGGTTCAATCATCCAAAACTCAATCAGATGACGACGCGTTTTTGATTTTTCCGCACGAAAAGTTGGACCAAAGGAATAGACACGACCCATCGCCATCGCAGCGGCTTCCATATATAATTGTCCGCTTTGCGATAGATACGCATCTTCATCAAAATATTTTGTATGAAAGAGCTCTGTCGTCCCTTCGCATGAAGACGGGGTAAGTACAGGTGGATCCACCAGCGTAAAGCTTTGCTGACTCAACCAATCCTGCATCGCATGGATAATTTCACCACGAATACGCAAAATCGCTTGTTGCCGTGGAGAGCGAAGCCATAAATGGCGATGATCCATTAAAAACTCAATACCATGCTCTTTAAGCGAGATCGGATACTCTTCCGCCGCTTGAATCACTTCTACTTGTGTTACATCCAATTCATACCCACTTGGGGCGCGTTCATCAGCCCGTATCGTTCCCCAAACATACAAAGAACTTTCTTGCGGTAAATTTTTAACTGCTTCCCATATTTCAGCCGGTACTTGCTTTTTCAATAGCACACCCTGAATAAATCCCGTTCCATCTCGTAATTGTAAAAATTGTATTTTTCCACTTGATCGCTTGTTATAGAGCCATGCACCAATTCTTACTTCTTCCCCTACATGACTAGACACATCTTTAATCAACGTTGGCATAACTCGCCTTCCTCCTATAGCCATATAAACTTTAAGCCATTATACCGCTGGGTTGTCCAGTCGTCAACGAACCACTAGAAAGAATCACCAGTATGAAAGCTTTTGTTAAAGGAAATGATCACAGATAGACCACCACCCACAAAAAAGTTGAAGGTGATGAAATGATCCAAGATGTAGCAACCAAAACGATTGCAACCGTTTTAAACAAGCAAGTTGCCAACTGGAGCGTTCTGTATGTGAAGTTGCACAACTTCCACTGGTATGTAAAAGGAAAACACTTTTACGAGTTACACACCAAATTTGAAGAATTTTATACTGAAGCTGCTGCCTATGTAGACGAACTGGCAGAGCGCCTACTAGCCATTGGAGGCAAGCCAATCGGCAGTATGAAAGAATACCTGAGTGAAGCTTCCATATCAGAGGCAACAGGGAATGAGAGTACCGAACAAATGGTGAGAAGTATAAATAACGACTTCCGTATGCTTGTCTCTGACCTTCATCAAGGCATTCATATCGCGGAGAGCGAAGACGATCATGCCACAGCAGATATGCTCACACACATTCGTACCAACATTGAAAAGCACAGTTGGATGCTAGAATCATTTTTGGTTAGGGATTAAAACATCAACAGGAGTTGCGAAAAAAGATATTCGCAACTCCTGTTTTCATTTATCTCCCAACTAATCCTTGTTTTCATAGCAGTTTCATTATAAACTTCATTAATACATATATCGTATCTAAATATGGAGGCTAAATGTGTGATGGCTAAAAAGATAAGCAAATCCCTTACTTTACTTCTTATGATCGTTATACTAACCGCTTGTTCCCTGTCCGCAGACACCGAAACACCTGCTGCCAATCTCCCAAAAGAAACAACAACAAAGGTACCTAAAGAACCGCCTCCTCCACGAACGATTACCATTGCTGCAATGGGTGACTTAATGATGCATAGTGATCAAATTCAAGCGGGTAAACAAGCAGACGGCAGCTACCAATACGACTCTTTCTTTACTGAGATTGAACCATACCTAAAAGAAGCCGATCTAGCCATTGCCAACTTTGAAACCACATTAGCTGGGGAAGAGCGCCCCTATAGTGGATACCCACGTTTTCATGCTCCCGATGCCTTTGCAGATGCCGTTTTGCGTGCTGGTTTCGACTTAGTTACCACCGCAAACAACCATTCTATGGACACAGGCGAAAAGGGAGTTATTCGTACCTATACTCAATTGAAAAAAAGTGGCCTTATCCCTGTAGGTACAGCACCTACCGCAGCAGAACAAAAACCGGTCATCGTTGAGAAAAATGGAATTAAATTAGCTTTCCTCGCCTATGCGGAACACACTAATGGACTTCCTGTACCCGCGGAGAAACAATACCTAGTCAACTTAATCGATCCTGTTAAAATGAAAAAAGATATTGAGCTGAGTAAGGAGCTGGGAGCCGAAGCGGTTATAGTCGGGCTTCATTTTGGACCCGAATATCAGCGTTCACCAAGTGAACAACAACAAAAAATTGTGGAACAAGCCTTTAAATTTGGAGCCGATGTGGTCCTAGGTGGGCATCCACACGTCTTACAGCCGATGAAACAGACGGAAGTAGAAGGAGAAGAAAAATTCGTAATCTACTCCATGGGTAACGCTATATCTGGACAAACCATCGATTATACTGATGAAGGAATTTTAGTATATGTGACCCTAACTGAAGACCCCCATACAAAACAGATTTCATTTGAAAAAGCTTCCTATATTCCAACGTACCGTCACAAGTATACTGCAGCGGGAAAGCGTCATTTTAGTATCTTACCCATTACGAGTGCGAACCCCACCTTTGAAGATGTGCCGCAGGTGCCACAAAACAATATCTCGGCCGCTTGGAAAAATACGACCACACTTATGGAAAAACACCAAGCATTCCCTGTGTTTTCACCAACTGCAGAGACACAAAAATAATTCTTGTCAGCATAAACCATCCCCTTTTATTTATTGCACACTTTACCTTCTTCATCTCGTGCACGATTTAGGGCACTGCTTGATCGGCGTTTGCGATAAGATTCGAATTGCCTTAGGGATATCCGAGACATCGAGGTATAGACGATTGTCCTCTCCCAAATATATAGTACTTACCCTCATTTCACACCATAACCCTCCGAAAATAGGACTAAGAATACCAGGCATTCCGGGTGGAAAATCAGAGACTTGCAACACGTTATTCTCCCTACTTTGAATGCCAAAAAATCTCAATACTCCCCGCATCAATATATTTTGCTGTAGTACATTTTCACCTGGTGGACCCACGACAATCAGATTTAGATTTAGTCCCGATGGTAACTTCCGAGTAATAACCGCTGTAACATTAACGCCTACACCTACTAGCGCATCTAAGATACAACTATATGTTTGATCATCGGCAAGAAATGTAAACTGCCTGCGAACCATAAAAGTAAATCCGTCACTCTCGTTAGCCCCATTCTCTATTCTTTCTACCTCTGCTCCTATTCTTGGCACCTTATTCTCTCCTTTCTATCGTTCTATTCTACCAGTATATGTAAAATTATATAGAAATGAGCACGGCAGCTTAATTGATTACAAAAAGCTGGGCAGCTTACACCCAGCTTTTTGTAATCTAACTCATTTCAGCAAGTGCCGAAGCAGCTGATTAGAAATTTCCATATAGAGAAGTGAGACTTTATCTTTTAGCTCGTCTTCTGCATTACCTTTTCATCTGTTAAGGCAGTGGTGGCAGTCTCTTGTAGACCAAAATAGTGGATCTGCTCTCCATAACCATAACTACCATGTTCACTCAAATCTAAGCCATTCCATTCCTCTTCTTCTGACACACGCAACCCAATCGTCTTTTTTAGTCCCCACAAGATAAGAAAACTTGCACTAGCCACGTAGAGCGAGACGACCAGTATCCCCAGAGCTTGAATCCCGAGTTGGCTCCATCCTCCACCATAAAACAGACCAGCTCTTCCGACACCCGTCATCTCTACTAAGCGTGGAGATGCGAAAAATCCAGTAGATAAAGTCCCCCAGATCCCTGCGATCCCGTGTACAGAAAAAGCATAGATAGGATCATCAATCCCTTTTCGTTCAAAGAAATGTGAAGTCCATGCTGTCAAAGACCCTGCAATTGCTCCGATCACAACCGCTGCCCACGGTTCTACAAACGCACATGCTGCTGTAATCGCGACTAATGCCGCCAATACTCCATTAAGAAGCGCGGGTATTTCAAAAGTACCTACAATCAACCTTCCGGCTACAAGAGCAGCAATTGCACCCGCTGCTGCTGCCAATTGAGTGGTTAATGCGACATATCCAAAAAATCCGTCCATAGCTCCTAACGTACTTCCCGCGTTAAAACCAAACCATCCAACCCAAATAATTAATACCCCTAAAACCGTATACACCTGATTGTGACCAGGTAGCATGTTCGACGAGCCATCCTTATTAAATTTTCCTAGCCGAGGACCAAGAAGAAGTGTAGCAATCAATGCAGCTATTCCCCCTTGTAGATGGACGACGGTCGAACCCGCAAAATCTTGCTTACCCAATTCTGAAAGCCACCCTCCGCCCCATATCCAATGGCCAACAACCGGGTAAATAATAATGGTAAATAAAGCTCCAAAGATGAAATATACACTTAATTTAGCACGTTCAGCGAAACCTCCCCACGCTATCGCCAATGATACAGCCACAAATGCCATTTGGAATAAATACATAATTTCGATCGGAAATTCTTGTTCACCGGCAAAGTTGAGAAACCATCCACTGGTGCCAAAAAGCGCATTTCCTTCACCAAATGTGATTGCATACCCGAATGCCCAAAAGCAAAGCGCGGCTATCGCAAAACTGAGCACTTGTTTCCCGGCAATATGCCCTGCGTTTTTCATCCGAGTAGAACCTGCTTCCAAAAGAGCAAAGCCAGCCTGCATAAAAATTACCAATATTGCTGCCAACATAACCCAAACCATATCTACTGCTGCCGCTACACTAGCTACGTCCATTTCTTTACCCCCATTATGTTAACTTTACTAACACAAAATCTTCTTGTCACCAATATTAGCACAGTAACAGCAAAGGGTCAAGAAATAATGTCATGTTTTCTAACATAGAATATACATTCTTCCCTAGTTTAAGTTCTCCACCAATTTATTACTAAAAAAACCCTTAACACCTGCAGGTGTTAAGGGTTTTAAGCTCTTAATAAAGCGATAAATACTGCTCTCGCTCCCAAGGATGTACTTGCGTACGGAACATATCCCATTCAATCTCTTTCGCTTCTACAAAATGCTGGAAGGCATGATCGCCCAGTGCATCACGAATCACTTTACTCTCCTTAAGTGCATCCAGCGCTTCAGCTAGCGTAGAAGGTAAACTTTCGATTCCTGCATCCTTCCGTTCTGATTCATCCATCACATAAATATTGCGATCAGTCTGTTCTGGCAGATCTAACTCGTTTTTAATTCCATCTAGTCCTGCTTTAAGCATAACCGCTAAGGCTAAATACGGATTAGCTGCAGGATCAGGATTACGCAATTCAATCCGTGTGCTCATCCCTCGAGATGCCGGAACCCGCACTAATGGACTTCGGTTCTTCGGTGACCACGCTACATAGCAAGGAGCTTCAAAACCGGGAACCAAACGCTTATATGAGTTAACAACCGGATTGGTAACAGCAGCAAACGCGCGTGCATGTTTTAATATACCCGCTAAATATTGGCGTGCCGTTTTGCTCAAACCAAGCTCATCTTGCTCATCATAAAACGAGTTGACGCTTCCTTTAAATAGAGATTGATGACAATGCATACCTGAACCGTTCACACCATATAGCGGCTTTGGCATAAAAGTAGCGTGCAAACCGTGCTGACGTGCAATGTTTTTAACCATCAGCTTAAACATCTGGATGTTATCAGCCGCTTGCAGAGCATTGGCATACTTAAAATCGATCTCATGCTGACCTGGGGCCACTTCATGATGAGATGCTTCCACTTCAAATCCCATTTTATCTAGTGTTACCACAATTTCACGGCGACAGTTTTCCCCTAAGTCTAAAGGAGCTAAGTCAAAATATCCACCTTTATCATTTAGGCGCATTGTCGGTTCGCCTGCTTCATCCGATTTAAAGAGGAAAAACTCAGGCTCTGGGCCTACATTCATAGCAGTGAAGCCCATATCGCTCGCTTCGGCCAGCGCTCTTTTTAAAATACCGCGCGGATCGCCAGCAAATGGCGTACCATCGGCATTGTAAATATCACAAAGCAGACCTGCTACTTTTCCACCTTCTGAATCAGACGACCACGGGAAGATCATCCAAGTGTTTAAATCAGGGTACAAATACATATCCGATTCTTCAATACGAACAAAACCTTCGATCGAAGAACCATCAAACATCATTTTATTATCAAGGGCTTTCCCCAATTGACTGCGTGGTATCTCTACATTCTTGATGGTTCCTAACAAATCACTAAACATCAAGCGAATGTACTGGACATTTTCTCGTTCTACGGAAGCCAAAATTTCATCTTTTGTAAAGGTACGTGCCATCAATGAATTCCCCTCTCAGATAGTAGGTAAGATTAGTGGAAAAAGCGCGCTAAGTCTCCGCGAGTTAAGTGGTTTCTCTTGCTGGCAGAATCACTGAGTTGTCTTTTCAAGAGCTTATGCAAATCTTCATCTGACATATCTTGTTGCTGTGCTTTCGCATCTACAGAAGATGAAGGCTCCTGCACGATCGCTTCACCCGAGCGACCTTGTCTCAACATCTCCTTGATTCCCGCAATGTTCACTTTCTTCTCCAACAACGAGCGGATCTCTAGCAAGCGATCCACATCATGAAACGAAAACAAACGTTGGTTTCCTTGGGTGCGAGAAGGTTGAATGAGCCCTTGTTGCTCATAATAACGAATTTGCCTCGGAGTAAGCTCGGTCAACTTCGTTATTATGCGCATAGGAAACAAAGGCATACTACGACGGATATCATCGTTCATTCCAACATCCTCCTCTCACTTTCTTCTCTTTCATTATACTCATCTCCCCTTCTATTGTCAATTTAATAACCAAAATGATGTTAGTTTTTTTTACATCATATCCAAATAAGCAAGAAAAACCAACCAATCATCCCAAACATAAGGATCCCTTTCATAAAAACACCGCCTAAGAACCCGACGAGAGTACTTCCACCAACCTTTAACGCCTCCTGCCAAGAACGGCGTTTATAGAGTTCAACCAAAAAAACTGCCACAAATGGACCTACTATCAGCCCTAGTGGCCCTAAAAGGAAAGGAGCAATAATTGCTCCAGCAAGAGCTGACCACATCGCTGTTCGCGATCCACCTGTGGTACGGGCAGCGACCGCACTGGCGGCATAATCAATCACAATGATCAGCACCGTTAAGATACTCGCGATAATCCAAAAACCTATTCCTAATTGTGTCTGATCAATTGCAAAGTGATATACAATAAATGCAACGAGCACAAGCGGACTATCCGGCAACACTGGCAAAAATAAACCTGCAAATGCGAGGACAAATAACACAGCAATAACGAACCACCAGAATATATCCATATTTTTACCCCTTTTTCATTTTTCCTGTTGTCAACATACGATCTAAAGCGATTAATATACCTGCTTTCCCATGTGCATAAGTGAGCCCTCCCTGTAAAAAACCCGTATATGGCGGGCGCAGAGGACCATCGGCCGATAACTCAATACTTGCTCCCTGCACAAATGTACCTGCTGCCATAATCACGTCATCAGGATATCCTGGCATCGGAGCCGGCACCGGTAACAAGTGCGCATCAATAGGCGAAGCTTCTTGTATGCCTTCGCAAAAGGCAATTAGGAGATCACGGTCTTGAAAAGAGATTTGTTGAATAATATCCGTGCGTCCTTCATTCCAACGCGGGGAGGTAGGAAAACCTGCTCGCTCCAGCATCGCAGCAGAGAACACCGCACTTTTTAATGCTTGACCTACCACATGTGGCGCCAGAAACAATCCCTGAAAATAGTCACGCAGGTAACCATAAGTAGCTCCCCCTTCACTGCCAATTCCAGGTGCAACTACTGCCGTAGCAGCCCGCTTAACCCAATGCGCACGTCCAGCGATATAGCCACCCGACTTGGCCATCCCACCCCCAGGATTTTTAATAAGGGAGCCTGCAATCAGATCTGCGCCTACATGAGTCGGCTCTTCTTCTTCCACAAACTCTCCATAACAATTATCAACGAAAATGACTGTTTGAGGGGATGCAGTTCGCACAACGTTTATCATCTCTTTTATTTGTGCAATCGTAAACGAAGGTCGGGCTGCATAGCCTCGTGAGCGTTGAATAGCTACGCACTGCGGCTTCTCTTGACGTACTGCTTCTCTCACCGCTACTACATCCACCTCACCGGAAGCGGTCAATGCGATTTCGCGATAACCAATACCAAAATCAGCTAAAGAGCCTGAGCCATCCTGTTCGTTTCCGATAACCCCTTTCAGCGTATCGTAAGGAGGTCCCGTAATCGACAACAGCTGATCCCCTGGACGTAAGACCGCAAATAACGAAGCCGAGATCGCATGTGTTCCTGATACGATATGAGAACGGACCAACGCTTCCTCTGCTCCAAACAACCGGGCAAAAATACGTTCTAATCGCTCTCTCCCTGCATCATCGTAGCCATAGCCGGTAGAAGGGGCAAGATGATGCTCGCTTACCCCTTCCTCACGAAACGCTTTTAAGGCACGCATCTGGTGAAGCTCTACTCTTTGGTCAATCTCTTTAAACTTCTCATGGATATGGGCTTCCACTTCCTCTGCCCACCCTTTTAACAATTGGTTGTTTTGTAAATACGTATACATCTAATTCGTCCCTTTACGATAAGTATGATGATGTAACAAAGTTGGCATACAAACGGCCTTCTTTCGCTGACATGGACGAAAAGAAGGCCTACAATAGAACTAACCTTAAACTGGAACCAGTGATACAATAACACTCTCCCCGTCTACTGCAATTGAATATGCGATTTCATCTCAGGAGATAAGCGCTCAAATTGCTCCGCTGGTAGCGTAAATGAAATTTCCATTGTGAGCCCCGTTACCTCAGACTCAATAATATCTGCTTGTTGGTATAAAGAAGAGATCCACTCTCCACGCTCAACAGGAAGTTTAGCTAACCCTTTTACCTGCTGTTGATGGAGTATTTCATCGATGCGCTCTGCCAACCGTAACAGATCCATACTTGAAAAAGCGGAAACAGAAATCGATTCCCCTTCAGGAGTCAATACCTCTGAGTGTGTTTGATCCGCTTTATTCAGCACAGTTAACACAGGTACATGAGATGCCCCCAACTCTTCCAACACTTGTGTTACCACCTTCATTTGCGCATCCGCCTCTGCGTGACTTTGATCCACAACATGAAGAAGAAGATCCGCTTCTGTCACTTGTTCTAAGGTGGAACGGAATGCCGCGATCAGGTCATGCGGAAGGTCGCGAATAAATCCAACCGTATCTGTTAACATGATGGTTTCCTTAGAAGGGAGCTCAAAGAAACGAGATGTGGGATCCAGTGTGGCAAATAATTGATTTTCCGCTAAGACGTCAGCATTGGTCAGTTGGTTGAGCAAAGAGGACTTCCCCGCGTTTGTATACCCTACCAATGCTACTTGTAAAATATCCATTTTACGACGTCGACTGCGATGAAGCAGACGATGCCGCTTCACTTTCTCCAGCTGCTCCTTCAACTCACTAATACGTCTGCGTATATGTCGACGATCTACTTCTAACTTCTTCTCACCCGGGCCTCGAGTTCCGATACCGCCACCAGTCCGCGATAAACCTTGGCGAGAACCTACTAATCGAGGCAACATATACTGCATTTGAGCCAATTCAACTTGAATACGCCCTTCATGCGTCTGCGCTCGCATTGCAAAAATATCGAGGATTAATTGTGTTCGATCCACTATTTTACATGGGATTGCCTGCTCCAAATTACGTAATTGCGCAGGAGAAAGCTCTTGCAGAAAAATGACTACGTCCGCCTCATGTTCCTCAACAGCCTCCACGATTTCCGCCACTTTCCCCTTGCCCACCAATGTGACTCGATCCGGTTTCTCACGTATCTGCACCACTTGATGAACAACTTCAGCTTGTGCTGTATCCGCTAAACGCGTTAACTCTTCTAAAGCGGATTCCAATTCAGCTTGTTGGGCACGCGTACTAGTCCCCACCACAATTGCTATTTCGATGGCCACCATCTCCTTCTATAAAAAACCATTACTTACGCTAGAGTATACCACGAATAAATGATTTATTGCGCAAAAGGATTGTAAAAGATCTATTCTACTATATCTTCAGGTAAAATCATCATTAATGTGTCCCTTGAAGGGTCTCGTTCCTGTAATAAGCGAACCGCCTGTTGACGAATCGCTTGCTCTACCAAATTACGGACAGTACGAGCATTACCAAAAGAGAGGCGTCCCCCCTCCTTCCGTCTATATATCATGGTAGCCAGCTTCTCTTTAGCTGCTCGTGCTAGGATATACTCCCGCCTATTCACCATTTCCTCAGCAATCTGCACCAACTCCCCCACCGTAAAGTCAGGAAAATGAAGCTGCAAAGGAAAACGCGAAGGCAGCCCTGGATTGGCATTCATAAACCTCTTCATCTCATCTGAGTACCCTGCCAATATTAAGATAAAGTGATTATGATGATCTTCCATCGCTTTTACAAGCGTGTCGATGGCTTCTTTCCCAAAATCCTGCTCCCCACCCCGAATGAGTGAGTACGCTTCATCGATAAAGAGAATTCCGCCTTGCGCACGTTTCACTTGTTCCCTTGTTTTTTGTGCCGTATGTCCTATATATTCCCCGACTAAATCAGCACGCTCTGCCTCAATCAGATGTCCTTCTGTTAAAACTTCCATCTCTTTCATCATTTCGCTCATCATCCGAGCCACCGTCGTTTTACCCGTCCCTGGATTCCCAGTAAAAACCATATGCAACACCTGCTGTTCTGCTGACAAACCGGCAGCAGCACGGTAACGGTTCACTTCCAACCATGCATATATCTCTTGAATAAACTCCTTTACATGTTGTAATCCTACCAGCTCTTCTAAGCGGTGGATACAACGCTGCAGCGGAAGGTGATGCTCTTCTTTGAGCGCTTCTGATAACGCGAGTGGTTTCTCCTCCACACTTGCCGGAATAGGGGGTAAACTGTGTTCCCACACGACCTGAATGCGGTTAGATGCCCGTGTGATCACTCGTTGGCTCATCTGGTTCACCTCTTACGATTCTAATGGGCTCCTCTATATATACGCAGGAGCCCATTCGTTGGTGAACATATGAAAAAACCAAGTGAAGTCACTTGGTTTTATTTCTCGTTATCGTTATCTTCTTGGTTGCTATTCGCCATCAAATTTACAGGGCGAACAGGCGTAAAGGTTGAAATCGCATGCTTATATACCATTTGTTGTTTGCCTTCACTTTCAATACAGATCGTGAAGTTATCAAATCCACGCACAATCCCTCTAAGTTGGAAGCCATTAACCAAGTATATTGTGACAGGAATTGAATCTTTACGAATCTGGTTCAAAAATGTATCTTGGATATTAATCGTTTGTTTCAACGCTGATTACCTCCTATGTACGTTTGGCACTCGTTTACTCTATTCTCTGTGTGCAAGAAAATCCCCTGCAATCAAAGAGGTAATTTCTTGTTGAAAATCACTTGCTGTGCAATCAAACCAATGGATTTCATCCATTCGACGGAACCAAGAGAGTTGGCGTTTAGCAAACTTACGGGTGCCCCGCTTAATTCGCTCAATCGCCTCATCCAGGGAAATCTCTCCAGCTAAATGCTGCATGATCTCTTTATATCCCAATGCTTGCATCGAAGTCAACTCGCGACCATACCCCTGAGCATACAATGCCCTTACCTCTTGTAATAATCCAGCCGCAATCATATGATCGACACGCTCGTTGATCCGTTTATATAAAAGTTCACGCGGCATCGTCAAACCAAGAAAAAGAATATCGTAAGGCGGTTTCTGCTGCACTTGTTGAGCAGAAAATGGCTTTCCTGTGTTAGCGATCACTTCTAGTGCACGAATGACCCGTCTACGATCGTTAGGATGAAGACGCATCGCTGTCACTTCATCTTGTTCTTGTAACTTTCGCCACAGCGCTTCATTACCTTCTTTCTCCGCAAAATCATTCCATTTAGCGCGCAAAGCCACGTCTTCTTCTATATTAGGTAGACGATAGCCATGAGTGACCGCCTGAATATACAGCCCCGTCCCTCCTACCAGCATAGGAAGGTGGGAGCGGGCATGAATAGCCGCAATCGCCTCATATGCATGCTTTTGAAATTCTTCTACCGAAAAAGATTCATCTGGATTAACCAAATCTAAGAGATGATGGCGCACTTGCTGTTGCTCTTTCTGCGATGCTTTGGCCGTTCCAACATCCATCCCTCGATATACCTGCATGGAATCACCAGAGAGGATCTCTCCATTAAATTTTTCTGCTAAATGTAAACTTAAGTTTGTTTTACCCACCGCTGTCGGCCCAACCAAAACGAGCAACTTTCCCTTCGTCTGCATCACTTCCCCTCCTCAGTCTCAATCACCGCCAGTGCATAGCGCTTCGATTCTTTCACGATAGTAAAGCCTAAGCGCTCAAACTCCGAGCTTCCTGTTCTCTCTTTTAACACCACTTTGCGGCGTGCTACTCGAATAGCTTCTTTCACGGCTCCATCATCAAGGGGTTGAGGGTTAGCGAGTTGCTTTAATGACTGCATAGCGGGTGATTTTTTCACAGTCTGGCGAAACATCGGATCGAAGAGTATGACATCGTACGCGTTATCCTCACATTGGGCGAGGTAGGAAGTGTAGTCAGCACAAATCACCTGTACCCGCTCCATCGCTTCCTTTAACGAATTCCGTTCTGTTCTATATTGCTTTAACCCATGGGCAACAATCGTAGCGATCACAGGCTGGCTCTCTACACCCACCACACGTCCACTGCTACCCACAACATGAGCAGCTACCACTGCGTCCGCCCCCATGCCTAAGGTGCAGTCTAAAACTTCATCTCCTTCTTCGATTCCCGCTACTTGTATCAAGCTATCATTTCCCGTCTGTTTCCATTGCTTTACCCGTAATGCGGCCAAGTTAGGATGAAAGAAAAATGAGTCTCCACTCCGTTCCTGCCACCGTATTTGTTGATTAGCTACGAGCAATGCCTGCTCAGCCTCTTGTAAATCTAACAACTCTACTATACTGTGTCTTTGTCTCTCTATATAAGGGATGCGCAGTCGCTGTGCTAGCTCTTCCGCCAAAGCGATATCCTTCGTCTGTGCCTTCATTGATGTCGTAACGAGCACCCTTACATCACCCGCTTAAACAGCTTTTCCAAATCATAGCTGGAAAAGTGCACAAAAATAGGGCGTCCATGCGGACAAGTATAAGGCGTATGACAATTATATAGTTGGGTAAACAGCGCTTCCATCTCTTCCTGACGCAAACGACGATTCGCTTTGATCGCTGCTTTGCACGCCATCATTTTGGCGCCCTCATCACGCAACCATTCCACCCGAACCTCGCCTTTTTGCTCCAGCCAGCCCATCATTTCACGAATAAGTTCTTCCTCGCTTCCCTGCGGAAACCAGCGTGGATGTGATCGCACTAGATAGGTGGTTCCCCCGAATGACTCCGGCTCAACCCCCACTTTATGCAGCTGCTCACGATAACGCTCGATCACTTGAGCCTCTGAAGCAGTACATTCCAAGGTAAGAGGAACGAGTAGGGACTGGTGTTCAAATGATCCTTCCGCCATTTTTTGCATAAAGCGCTCATAGTAAATCCGTTCATGTGCTGCATGCTGATCCACTAAATAAAATCCATCATCTGATTCAGCCACGATATAGGTTCCATGTACTTGAGCAAGTGGACGAAACGCTGGTAGCGTTTGAGACGAACTCTCGTAAGAATAGGTCTTGTTCTCCTCCTTGAGCTTAGGCCCCTCTTCTAAGATAGACGGCGACGTTAGCTTCGTCGAGTCTATCTTAGAAGGTTGGCTCTCTGACGGACTTCTCCCATCAGGAAGCATGCCATCCGTATGCTCTTGGCCCTCCTCTGTACCCTGTTGTGCCAGTCGATAAAGCCGATCACTTGGAAAAACAACCTGTTCACGTATCTTTCCTGGAAGAGGTGATGATGGCTCTTTCTCTTGCTTTGACATCTCCGACCACAATCGTTGTTGCTGTGGCTTTTCATCCTGGCGCTGCCGCAAAGTTACTTGTGAGCCATCCCCACTCTTGGCGCGCTTCATATCCACAGCGGGAATCAACTGCTCTTGGTGCCAGCGCTTCTTTAATGTCTGTTCAATCAGCGAAAATAACGAGTCTTCCTTACTTAGACGCACTTCTAACTTTGCTGGGTGCACATTTACATCCATCAACTTAGGATCCATCGTAATCGCCAACACGACGATGGGAAAACGCCCAATGGGGAGCAAGGTATCAAAGGCACGCGTTACAGCCTTAGCTAACTTCATACTGCGTACATAGCGACCGTTGATAATCGTGGAAATATAGGTGCGATTGGCACGTGTTACTTCTGGACGCGCCGCCCATCCCTCTATGTGATAATCTACATCCTCCCCTTGAAAAGAGACCATTTTACTCGCCACTTGCTTTCCATATAAGGACATAATAGCATGCAGGCGCTTACCATCACCTGTCGTATGAAACAACTGCTTTCCATTATGGCGCAATAAAAAACCCACTTCTGGATGTGCCAATGCGAGCCTTCCCACATAATCGGCTACATGACTAATTTCAGTGTTGACCGTTTTAAGGTATTTCAAACGAGCTGGTGTATTGAAGAACAGATCTTCCACCTTTACCTCTGTCCCTTGAGGGTGTGCTGTATCTGTCAGCGAAATCACTTTACCCCCTTCTATTCTCATCTGGGTAGGCGCGTTCTCTGAACCATCATGTGTTTTCACTGTAACGCGGGCGACAGAAGCAATGCTAGGTAGTGCTTCTCCACGAAACCCGAGTGTCCGGATAGAATAAAGGTCTCGATCTCTCCGGATCTTACTGGTAGCATGGCGACTAAATGCACGTTCCACATCGCTTCGTTCCATACCCTCTCCATTATCTGAGACTCGGATAGAGCGGATGCCCCCCTCTTCGATTTCAATCTGAATACGAGTTGCCTTTGCATCCAACCCGTTCTCAACCAATTCTTTTACCACCGAGGCAGGTCGCTCCACTACCTCGCCTGCCGCAATCTGATTGGCTAAATGCTCATCCATGATATGGATTTTAGCCATCCATCATCGCCTCCACCTCTACTCTTTCTTCACTAAACGTTGCTGTAACTCATGCAAAAATTGTACTGTCGCGAGTGGGGCTTCTGTCATCACATTCCAAGAAGTCAACTCTTCTAAGACAGATGCTTCAACTGGACACTTTTCACTCACCGACGTCAACTCCACCGTATTTTCCTGTAATTGAAAAAGGTCTAGTTGTAGACTGGCCGCACTTTCTTTTTCATTATCATTTTCCAACTGGTCTAATATCACCTGAGCGCGTTGAATTACCTGCTCCGGCAATCCTGCCAATTCTGCTACTTGAATTCCATAACTACGATCACTGCGCCCAGGTGCTACCTGATGCAAAAAGACGACCTGACCTTCCTTTTCCACACAGCGAACATGCACATTAACTACGCCCGCTAACTCTTGTTCTAAGTGCGTTAATTCGTGATAATGAGTAGAAAACAACGTTTTGGCTCCAACACGATCGTGAATATATTCAACAATAGCATGTGCCAACGCCATGCCATCAAAAGTGGAGGTGCCACGACCTACCTCATCCAACAGAATCAAACTGCGTGGTGTTGCTTGTCGTAATGCTCCGCAAGTCTCTGCCATCTCCACCATAAATGTACTTTGTCCACCAGCAAGATCATCGGCTGCCCCGATCCGAGTAAAGATTCGATCCAACACAGGTAATTGTGCCGATGTAGCTGGAACAAAACACCCGATTTGACCCATAATCGCAATCAAGGCTACCTGACGCATATAAGTGCTCTTACCCGCCATATTCGGACCTGTGATCAAAAGCAGCTGATTATGGTCATCCATCATAAGATCATTGGGGACAAAAACCTCTCCCCCCACTGCTGCTTCCACCACTGGATGGCGGCCTTCTTTAATATAAAATTGACCGTCGATCGACAATGTCGGCCTTACATAATGATGACGACTAGCAATAACAGCAAACGAGTGCAACACGTCTAATTGTGCGATCCGTTCTGCCACTTGTTGCAGCTTAGCAATATGGTGAGCAATCTGTTCCCGTACCTGCACAAATCGCTCATACTCCAATTCTGTAGATCGATCCTGTGCATCCAAGATCAGTTGTTCTCTTTCTTTTAACTCTGGTGTAATATAACGCTCAGCATTAGAGAGCGTTTGTTTCCGTTGATATCGCTCTTGCGGAACTAAATGTAAGTTAGACTTTGTCACTTCAATAAAATAACCAAATACTTTGTTATAGCGAACCTTTAATGATTTAATCCCAGTCAATTCGCGCTCTTGTTGCTCGAATCGGGCCAGCCACCCCTTCCCATCAGCTTGAATATCCCGAAGCCGATCCAATTCATCATCAAAACCAACACGGATGATCCCTCCATCTTTAACGGAAATGGGAGCCTCCTCTTCAATCGCTTCTGCAATAAGGCTACTCACTTCAGTACATGGATCTAGTTCAGCTTCCAGTTGAGCGAGCAACCCACTATTCACGCGTAATAATAAAGCTTTTATCTGCGGCACTTGTTCCAAAGAGCGACGTAATGACAACAACTCTCGCGCATTGATGGAGCCATAAGCAAGCCGAGAACTAAGGCGTTCCAAATCATATACTTTTTTTAATACTTCCCGCACTTCTTCTAAAAGTAAACGCTCCGCTATCAAAGCCTCAACAGCGTCTAAACGTGCTGAAATCTCATTCGCATCGATTAATGGCTTGTCCAACCACTTTTTTAACATGCGACTTCCCATCGAGGTGCCCGTATGGTCGAGTAGATCAAGAAGCGATCCTTTCCGTTTACCTGTACGCAACGTTTGCGTCAGTTCAAGGTTGCGACGAGCAGCTTCATCTAACACCATATGTTCTTCTGTGTAATATCGATGAAGACGGCGCAGATGAGTAAGAGACCTCTTTTGCGTCTGTCCTAAGTAATGAAGCAACACTCCACATCCACGTTTAATCGCATCAGGGAGATTATCAATAGATTCGTGAGGAAATTGTTGCTCTAACGCTTGTTCCACTTTTTCTTCCGTAAGGTAAGTCGTCGCCTCTAATACTGTAATTAATGAGGATAGCCGCTGCTTCATCTGCGTGAGAAACTCCTGCTGATCAGCTAACTTGGGATCAACAATCACCTCACGCGGTCGGTAGCTTGCCGCTTCATCTAACCAGCGTTGCTGATCGTCAGCAAATTCTGTAGCATAACATTCGCCTGTCGACAGATCTGTAGCCACTAATGACCATTGCTTTTGATCACCAGCCAATACTATCAAAAAATTATTCTCTTTCTCTGCGAGCATCTGATCTTCAATCACCGTACCGGGTGTGACAATCCGTACCACCTCACGCCGCACTACCCCTTTGGCTGTTGCAGGATCCTCAACTTGCTCACATATTGCTACTTTATACCCTTTTTCAATTAGACGCTGTACATATGCACCACTCGAGTGGTGTGGCACTCCGCACATCGGGATGCGCTCCCCGCCACCCCCATCGCGACTGGTTAATGTGATCTCTAATTCTGTTGCACAACGCGTAGCATCTTCAAAAAACATTTCATAAAAATCACCTAAACGAAAAAATAAAAAGGCATCGGGGACCTCTGCCTTAATCGATAGATACTGTTGTATCATCGGAGTATATGTGGTCACTACGTTATACCTCCGAAACTCTATTTTTCTTTACTGCATTCATCTTATCATGTCTTAATTCTACTAGACAAGCAGATCTGATCCCCCGATGGATATGTTCCACATCGTGCGAAAATCTTTTGTTTCATCCCACACCTGTCCTGCACAAAGCGAATCAAAGTATGGATCGAGCATTTCTTCATACCTAGGATAGTACTCTAAGGCCTGCAACTCCAACCAAATATCATAAATAATATCTCCCACGACTCGCTTGTTCCCCTCATAATACGCCTGTTGTCTCTCTTCTGTCGATAGTGGCTCATACCGTAACAGAGGATAAGAGCTTGCAACCAGCTGTCCTAATGCCATCACACCACACGTAATTACGGGAGAGACGAGCCAACTTGGGAGGGTACGATATTCAAACCCCCCATGGGGTTGACGGCGAAAGTCCCCCAAAAAGCCATATCGCGGACGACGCAGAATTCCTCTCGGATCTTCTGCAAGCACCAATGGTAACGCGAGGTATTGATCGAGAGCACGAAGGAGGGGGAAGTTAAGATCAAGGCCACTAAAGTGAATATGCCCACCTAAAGGAAGCCTTGCAACAGGCAACCCTCCTGCTAGCCACTTCACATTCTCCTTTGGAACCAGGTGATTTGCATGCAATAACCCCTGGTACATGCGCAGAATCACTTTCTTGGGATCACTGCTAGGTGTAGGGCGCAACTCAACCAGGGGTTTATTTTCACGATTTTCTCCCTGCCATATAGCATCACATCCTACCTTACCGTCCTTTGGAAAGTAATCTGATGCAAATACAATCTCCCCTGTTCTCGTATCTCGCATAATAAATTCAGGATCAGCGCCGAGCATAATGGATTCCGGTCTAGTCGTCATATTAGGTAAACGATTAATGTATGATACGATCGCTTCACAAAATGCCTCTTTAATTGTATCGTTCATACGGGGGTTTATTACCACATCAATTACTTTCAATTTTTTACGTTGAAAAAGCCCAATTTTAACAACACCATAGTCCAACCCTAAAGCATAAATAGCTCTAACTGCGAGAGTGGAGACATGACGGCTCTCGCGGTTCTTCATATTAACTGCAATTCGCTGGAAAGTAGGCTTTCTTGTCTTTTTGCCGGTAGCCAACCACACCGTCTCTTCTTTCGATTTGTAGATCAACAACGCATCCGTTTGAAACACTGCAACCACATACTGTGACAGGCATCCTCCCTCATCATCGGCATACGCTATCCCATGCATAGAAAAGCAGAAGGAACGCTGTTCTCTCGACTGATACATCTCCACCATTTGCTTGCGATTCAACGTGAAGATGGAGGCAGCGTACGGCATATAGCTCCTAATTCTAAGGGAGGAAACCAATTTCCCATCGTCTGTGATCATCTGTTGACGAATGAGTTGATCTGTTACTTCACCATTCGTATCAGATAGGGAAACCATGGCTTTTCCCCTTTCTAAACCAAAAGGATTCCCAGTCAACCTGTTGCTAAGATATGTGGGAAATGATAAAAGTGTTAGTGAAAACTCTGATAAAAAGAAAAAGGAGGCCAGCGCCTCCCCCTAAGCCCCTGAAACTAAACCCTAATTGTCTAGATCGTCAATGACCAGATCATCAGGATCTAGCTCTTCAAACTCTTGTCCTGAACCTTGGTTAAGATCAAATCCTTTATCATCCAGATCATCATACGCCGATGGATAAACTGCAATACACACTCTTCTGTCTCCCAACATCTCGACGGAGAATTCACGTTCTACTCGAACAAGAATACTGTTCCCAGATCCCGATATGGTTGCCTCAACACAGTTGGGGGCTTGCACTGCGAGAGCACTCACCTCCACATGACTGTCTCTCATACTACGGTCATAATCAGATAGCGGAATTTGTTCAACATAATGTACCGTTTCCTTCATGACATCGGTCTTCGTATTTTTCTCATACGAATACCATACGTTTACATCATAACTTCCCGTAACTTCTACTGTGTCGTCTCGCTTCATGGCATCATAAGAATGATTAATGATCCACGCCCCCAAAACGCTGGAAATACCTTCTGGGGGATGAATGGTATGTGTTGCATTCGAAAACTTGCGTCCTTTACCGCAAACAGCTTTAGTGACAATATGACGATATTGCATCCCATTATTTCTAGCTGACATTAAATTCCCTCCTCGAAGCAATCGTTCAATATCATATGTATGCGGGGCATATGTCCAGGGTGCAAAAAACCCACGGATTTTCCGTGGGTTCTTTAAAAAAATTTTTATGAACAAGCACATGGGCCGCCATTTCCACATCCCGAAGGGGCTACATTCCCTGTTTCTACCTCGATTTGGTCGGTGACGGCAACCGCCAATGTTTGTTGAATCATTTGCAACAAATCATTTACCATCATTTGCGATTGTTGATACTCTCGTACTATAGGGAGGGTGTCCAGCTGTTGATTTAACTCGTCTAACTCTACTTCCACCTGCCCAATGTGCGCCTCTTTCTGATAATGCTTCGCATGCACCAATTCTTTTTGCTTTTTCTTAATCATTTCGATGAGTTGTTGTACACGTTCACTACGATCGATCTGTGCTTCTGCACTACGAAAAGAAGCCACTTCATCTACTTGGGTCAGCTCTTCACCAAAATGACGAGCTAAACTCAGAACATCTTGTCTCATCTTAGCCATGTAGAGCTTCCACCTCTCCCACCCATTCGCCATCGAGTGACCAGGTTTTAGGAGTGGTAATCTTCACATACGTCATTTTCCCAATCAAAGATTTGGGAGCCACAAAGTTAACCAGCTTGTTGCTACGAGTGCGTCCCGAAAGCACTTCCTCATTTTTCTTACTTTCACCTTCCACTAACACTTCAACCACGTGACCTTGTAGTGCTTGATTCTTCCGCAGACTAATCTCCTCTTGCAAGCGATTTAAACGTTGCAGACGCTCTTTTTTCACTTCCATCGGAATATCATCTTTCATCTTGGCTGCTGGCGTTCCCTCGCGGGGGGAATAAATGAAGGTAAAGGCAGAATCATATTCCACTTCCCTCATTAATGAAAGCGTATCTTCAAACTGCTCATCTGTCTCCCCAGGGAAGCCCACAATAATATCGGTTGTCAGCACCACATTAGGAATAGCCGCTTTCATACGCTCTACCAAATCCAAATATTTCTCGCGTGTATACTTGCGCGCCATCATCTTCAAAATTTGAGTATTCCCTGATTGTGCTGGCAAGTGGATATGCTCTACCAGATTTCCGCCCTTTGCCAATACATCAATCAAGTGATTATCGAAATCACGTGGATGACTCGTCGTAAAGCGCACACGTGGAATACCAATCTGCCGTACTTCATCCATTAAATCGCCAAAGGTATACGAAATATCGGAGAAGTCTTTTCCATACGCATTTACATTTTGGCCTAGCAACGTCACTTCTTGATAACCGAGGCGTGCCAAATGACGCACTTCATCTAATACATCCTGTGGGCGCCGACTTCGTTCCTTTCCTCTCGTGTAAGGAACAATACAGTACGTACAAAACTTATCGCACCCATACATAATATTAACCCAAGCTTTTAGTCCGTCCTGCCTTACCTTGGGAATATTTTCTACAATGTCGCCTTCCTTGGACCACACCTCGATAACCATCTCTTTACTGAGTAATGCATTGCGAAGTAAATGAGGGACACGATGAATGTTGTGCGTACCGAAGATAAGATCTACATGCTGATGCTTCTGCAAGATACGATTAACCACCGCTTCTTCTTGCGACATGCACCCGCATACCCCTAATATCAGGTCAGGGTTTTCCAATTTCAAATTCTTCATACGTCCAATTCCGCCAAACACTTTGTCCTCAGCATTTTCACGAATCGCACATGTATTAAAGAGAATGACATCCGCCTGACGCTCTTCTTCTGTCTCTTCATATCCCATCTGTTCCAACATACCCGCAATCGTTTCGCTATCATGCACATTCATTTGACAGCCATACGTTCTAATCATATATTTTTTACCGGCACCAACACCGCGCATATCTTCTGGAATTTGTTCAAAGTCTAACACTTGAACTTTTTCTTTTCCTCGTCTTTTCGCCGCCTTCAAATCAGGCTGTATAAAATAATGCTCCACATCTTTGATATTCTGACTCATCTATGCTCAACCCCTCTACTCGATGAGTTTGTCATATACATTTTACACTGAAGGATAGAAGTAACTAACGTAATTCATCCTTATATTATAACGAATCTAAGAGGGGTGGGCAATGTAAAAAACCCGAACCGGATGGTTCGGGTTTTTATATCACAATCCCTTAAGGAAAGCTTGGATCTAGTTCTCTTTGATCAACCTTCATTTCAACTGCATGAGTAGTGGAAATATCAATCGTTGCCGTTGCTGATAATACTCCAATTGAGATACAAACAACTGTGATAAATACCTTAAATGATGTCACGGATTAATCCATCCTCTCTCATTTCTCTGTATACCTCAAACATATTCGATAGTAGGTGTTGAAATACCTTCTGATCCACATGTTGATAAGAATTAGCTAGCCTATATAGAATAGCATGCTTTTTTTTCTTAAGACCGCACTTCTCCGCTATCTGTATAGCTTCCTGATAATACAAGATAGCTTCATTATTGTTCCCTAACCTAACTTTTAAATCTCCCATTATCGTAAGAGCATCTATCAAATACACATCCGCCTTTAATTCTCGTCCCTGTACAATAGCGTCCTCTAAGAATAAATGGGCCCTTTCAAGTTCCCCCTTTCTCATATACAAAATCCCACACCTAGTTAATGTTGCAATGTATAGGTGATGTCTAGTATTGATTTTCTTTTTTAGTTTTACAGCAAAGTCTAAACAAACCTCTGCATTCTCTAAATCATCCATCCGCAAATATACAGATCCCATTGCATCCCACAAATCTAAAATCCGGATATATTCACTGGTCATTCTAGCACGTTCAAGTCCCTCCGTTCCTATCTCGATAGCTTCCTCATAATGATCTGTCTTTCTTAGAAGAGTAACCCTTTGTTGGTATAAATGCAAAAGAAGCTCAGGCTTTCTTATCTCTTCTTTTCTCTCCCAAATCTCGCTCACCAATGTAAATGCTTCTCCAACACGATTTAGATTTTCAAGATAAGAAATCTTATTAATAATTAGGACATCCAAGAGTTGGCTTCTCTTTCCTTCTGGTACAAAAGTCTGTATACCTTTATCTGTAAATTGAATTGCCTGGTTTAATTCATTCGTAAAAAAGGAAATAATTCCAAGAAGACAATACGATGACGCCTCTATATTTTCAGTGTGGCAATTCCCTGATAGTCTAATAGCACTCGATATTTCTCTTTTAGCTTTTTCCCATTCACCTTTGCTTACATAACATTTCCCTCTCAAGAAATATACAATAGCTGCAAAAGGATGCTCTGTGCTCATACTATCATATTTATTTAATTTTTCAATAGCTTCTTCTATCTCCCCCACATCGCAAAATGATTCGATCGCAAGTAAATCTAGTTCAAGCTGTTTCAGCTCTTCCGCTACACCCGCTTTGAGTCTCTTCACCTCATCTTCATCTGTACCTAATTTCTCCATAAGATACTCTATTTTACCCGAGAGGACATGTGGAACTCCTCGTTCGATATTGCTAATTGTTGCCGGGGAGATATTTTGATCAGCTATATCTTCTAGGCGAAGACTTTTTTCTTTTCTAATTCTGCGAAGCAACTCTCCTAATTCTTTCGTGTGTAAACCTTTCATCATTAGTCCTCCTTATTTATGTAAAATTTTGATCTTCAATAAACATTTATATTTATTTGTTGTAACTCATGTAAATCCGATAAATACTCTTGATGCTCCAAACTATTTAAATGATCTGGAAAATGCATCATTCTACTTAAAACATATTCTTGCTTATGCTTTATTTTCTGATTTTTCGACAGTTGCAATGCTCTTTTGAAGTAATTAATAGCTTCAGTATGCTTATCTAATAAGATTTTTATGTCCCCCATATATATAAGTGCATCCAGCAAGAAAACTTCTGCCTGTAACTTTTCACCTAGTGATATCGCTTCACTGAGAATCTGTTCACTTTTTTTTACTTCACCTTTCCTCATTTTCATAATCCCGTACTTAGTAAGTGTAGATATATAAATATAGTTTCTCTTTCTAACTCTCTTTTCGATTTTCATAGCAAATTCTAACGCAACCTCGGCATTATCAAGCTCATTCATCTTAAGATATACTGCCCCTATAGCATCCCATAATTCTAAAATACGACGGTACTCCGTTGTCATCCCAGCCCTGTTCAGTCCTTCCATTCCTATCTCGATAGCAAGACTGTGATGATCCATTTTTCTTAATATGTTAACTTTCAATTGGTATAAATGAAGTAAAGTATCTGGCTTCTTTATCTCTTCCTTCTTACACCATATCTCTTCAGTTAAAGCCATTGCTTCACCTAACCGGTTAAGCTTATCAAGAAATGTAATTTTATTAACGATTAAGACATCAAGAACTTGGCTCCTCTTTCCCTCATTAACAAAAGCTTTTATCCCTTTATCAGTAACACTTATGGCTTCTTCTAATTCATTCGTAAAATAAGCAATCACACCCAATAAACAATACGAACATGATTCGATATTTTCAGCCGGATATTTTGCAGATAGTTTTATAGAGGTATTTAGTGCTCTTCTCGCCGATTTCCACGCACCCTTCGCTATCAAGCACTTCCCCTTAAGATAAACAGCCACTCCGGCTAACGGGTGTTCATTATCTAAATTTTCGTATTTATTTAATTTGTACATCGCTTCATCTATCTCACCAATATCACAAAAAGATTCGATCGCTAACATATCGAGTTCTATCTTGTTTAGTTTTTCTCTAATACCAGATCGAAGTCTGATAATCTCCGATTCATTCGTACCCAGACGTTCTAAAAGGTACTGAACCTTCCCAGGCAATACGTGTGGAACTCCACGCTCAATATTGCTTACAGTAGCCGGGGAGATGTTTTGGTCTGCAATATCCTCTAAGCGAAGGCCTTTTTCCTTTCGAATGCGACGTAAAATTTCACCCATCTCTTTTGTATGTAATCCGTCCATTCATCAGTCCTCCTTAGTAGAACTTTCCGTCAAATCTAATTATATACTAATAATTCGTTGTTTCAATAGCTAGATTAAATGTAATTAAATCTTTTTTTAATTAATTTCAAATATGCATGAATTTTACTATATGAGAAATAGAACCATGTTCATGTATTTTCATTGAAAAAATAGAGGCCTGCCATTAGCAAGCCTCTATTTTTTAAGCTAGATAATCCCCAATCTCTTTCCTACCTCAGAAAATATAGCGAGCGCCTCTTCCAGCTCTGCTTCGGTATGTTGGGCCGTCACAATGGTACGAACACGAGCGGCGTCTTTAGCTACCGTAGGGAAAACAATGGCTTGTGCATATACACCCGCGCTAAATAATTCATCCGAAAAACGGGAAGCGAGTGAGCCTTCACCGACAATCACCGGTGTGATCGGGGTATCGCTCTTACCTGTGTTAAAGCCAAGCTTTTCTAAACCTTGCTTAAAAAAGCGTGTATTTGACCACAATTTATCGACCAGCTCTGGTTCCTCTTCCAATACTTCAATCGCTGCATGGCAAGCCGCTGTAACGGCTGGCGGATGGGAGGTACTGAAGAGAAACGGACGTGCCCGTTGCACCATATAATCCCTCATTACTTGAGGACAAGCAACATATCCGCCTAACACACCTACCGCTTTGGAAAGGGTACCTACTTGAATATGTACCCGGCCGTGCAGATTAAAGTGATCAACGGTACCACGCCCATTTTTACCAAGAACACCACTTGCGTGAGCATCGTCCACCATGACGATCGCATCATACTTTTCAGCTAATTCCACAATCTGTTCGAGCGGAGCGATATCCCCATCCATACTAAACACGCCATCGGTTACAACTAAGCGCTTTCGTGCGGATTGAGATTCTTGCAGAGCTTTTTCTAAATCCTCCATATCCGCATGTTTGTAGATACGACGACCCGCTTTCGTAAGACGAATGCCATCAATAATGCTGGCATGGTTTAATTCATCGCTGATTACAACATCCTCCTTAGTAAGGATCGTAGCTAACACCCCTACATTAGCGGTAAAACCAGACTGGAAGACAAGTGCAGCTTCGGTATGTTTAAATTGTGCCAACTTCTCTTCAAAGCGTTCATGCATTGAAAAAGTACCCGCAATGGTGCGGACTGAACCTGTTCCTGCACCGTATTGCTCTACAGCAGCTATCGCCGCTTTTTGTAAGCGTGGGTGTGTGGTAAGTCCGAGATAGTTATTAGATGATAACTGAATTACTTCCTTACCTTTAATCGTCACCTTCGCTCCTTGTTCCGACTCCAGTTCCGTCAGTGGACGAAAAATCCCTTCTAGTTTCCACTCCTCAATCTCTTTCGCCAGGTAAGAAAAATCTGCTGCAAGATCACGTTTCATTCTCATTCTCCTCCTTCTTATAACTAGATTGCTATCTTAGAAAGTATACCCACGTATCTTAACTCATGGAAACAAGACGACTTTCCCGGACTCTCCCCGCATCATCAGATCAAAGCCCTTCTCAAACTCCTCTAACGAAAAACGATGAGTAATAATCTTTTCTACTTCTACTTTTCCCGACTCCAGCAATCCCGCTGTCTGTTCCCAAGTTTCATACATACGCCGACCCACAATACCATGCACGGTAATTCCCTTAAACACCACATCATTAGCAATATCCAATTCAACCGAACGGGTAGGTAAGCCAAGCATAGAGACACGACCACCAGGTGCCACCATAGAAAACCCTTGCTGAATTGCATGTGGATGGCCTGACATTTCTAATACTACGTCCACTCCATAGCCAGATGTATGACTGCGAATCTCTGCTACAGCATCTACTTCCCCGGAATGAATCGTACTACTCGCCCCTATCGATTGTGCCAGTTCAAGGCGATATGGATTAATATCGAGAGCAAACACACGCCTAGCGCCCGCCGCTTGTGCTACCGAAACAGCGATCAATCCAATAGGGCCACATCCGATTACAGCTACATCTTTTCCCACTATTGGACCTGATAATGCCGTGTGCACTGCATTGCCCATCGGCTCCATAATAGAGGCATATTCATGAGGTACTTCTTTGCTATTAATCCACAAATTATCCTCTGGCATGGCAACATACTCAGCAAAACAGCCTGCCCGATCTACCCCGATAATTTCTGTATTATAGCAAACATGGGCTTCTCCCTTACGACAAGCAGGGCATTTACCACACACGATGTGAGTTTCACACGATACATGATCTCCCACTTTCACACGCGAAACACCGCTTCCTACTTCAACCACTTCACCAGAAAACTCATGCCCAAACACATAAGGGGGCTTTACTCGACTCTTTGCCCAATCGTCCCATTGATATATATGAACATCAGTGCCGCAAATACTTGTTGCTTTAACCCGAATAAGAACATCATGAGGCCCAATCCCTGGAATCGGTACGTTTACTAACTTCGCCCCTCTGCCCGCATGATGCTTCATAAGCGCTTTCATTTGTCCATCCATGGCGTACATTGACCTCCCAAAAAGCATGTCTGTCTCTTATTGTTCCTCTGGATTATACCATGCTTGCACGTTTATCAGCAAAATTAATCCTTTTCATTTTTCATATTTTATATTGGTGTAAACGTTTCCATATTGAGACATAATCGAGCAGGAAGTGTTCCTCTCTCTCTTGAAACACTCCTGTCCTTCATAGGAGGACAATATTTCATAACCTACACATAGCAAACGACCACCTTTCGCGAAAGGTGGTCGTTTGCTATATTTTATACCGAACTTTTAGGCAAACTCCATCATTAGTTCCTCAAACTTCTCTTTTTCCAAGCGGACATCAAGATGCGCTAACGGTTTCTCTGCAAATCCTCGCACCAATTGTTCATATGGTGGTTGTTCTTTATTTTGATAAATGATCCCGGTCAACCAGCCCTCATGCTCCATCAACTTTTGCATTGCATGTAAACGATTACTAGCATCATAAGCCTCTTCTTCATCTAAATTAGATAGGTTTGTTTTAAACCATTCATACGTATTTACTTTATTATAAGTTACACAAGGACTAAACACATTAATAAGGGAAAAGCCCTCATGGCGAATCCCCTCTTCAATAATACGGGTCATCTGTTTCAAATCACTAGAAAATCCTTGCGCTAAAAACGTTGCTCCCGCGGACAGCGCCATCTCCATTGGATTAAGTGCTGATTCGATCGTCCCTTGAGGTGAACTCTTCGTCTTAAACCCGACCGCACTACGTGGCGAGGTTTGTCCTTTCGTCAATCCGTATACTTGGTTATCCATAACAATATACGTGATGTTGATGTTGCGGCGAATCGCATGCATCGTATGGTTAAGTCCAATAGCAAACCCATCTCCATCCCCGCCAGCAGCAATAACGGTAAGGTCGCGGTTAGCTAACTTTAACCCTTGTGCTATCGGGAGTGAGCGACCATGAATACCATGAAATCCGTAAGAATGTGTGTAGCCGGAGATACGACCCGAACAGCCAATTC